>JADFDN010000130.1 GCA_018262815.1 Thiobacillus sp. | reverse complement strand
GACTTCTACTGCTTCGACGAGTGACTCGCACAAGACCTGCTGGGAAGACCATTAATAGCGAAGCGCATTGCGCCAGACTTGAGCATCACAACTAGCGCACAAACACCCAGTCATCGCGGGCCTGGTTTTGATTTTCTTCCCCTTACAGACCCGCCGAAAATCGAGCCTGCCGGGTGGATCAGCGGCAAAGGTGTTTGAGCCCCGCGCACCTTCGAAATACAAACACAGCGGGGCGAGTTCTTTGCCGCCCACCCGGCAGGCTCGATTTTCGGGTACCCGCAGGGCGGGAATGTCGGGGTCGCCTTCTTTTGGTTACTTTTCTTGGCGAAACAAGAAAAGTGACTAGCTGCCGGGCTACCCCCGGCCAACGATCAGCAGACCTGCGATAACTTTCACTATCAAAGTCCTGCGCGCTAGCCAAAAACTGGATTGCTTCGCGCGCTCGCAAGGACAGCGCTGCCCCGATTTCAGGAATCCCCCCCGCCCCGGTAAAATCGCGAGATGATCGTCTATCTCCACGGCTTCAACTCCTCCCCCGCGTCCGGCAAGGCCCGGCTTCTCGGCGAGCACATGGCCCGCATCGGCCGTTCGGCGGACTACGTCTGCCCGGCGCTGCCCAACAGCCCGCGCGAGGCCATCGCACACGTCGAAGCCGAACTGGAACAGCGCCGCCCGGAGTCGGTCACGCTGGTCGGCAGCTCGCTGGGGGGCTTCTACGCGACCCACCTGGCTGAACAGCATGGCTGGAAGGCGGTGCTGGTGAATCCGGCGGTGCACGCCCACACGCTGCTGCGCAGCGCGCTCGGCCCGCAGACCAACTGGCACAGCGGCGAGAAGTGGGAACTTACCGAAGCGCACCTGGCCGAACTCGCGGCGCTGGATGTCGAACGCATCACCCGGCCTGAACGCTACCTGCTGCTGGCGCAGACCGGCGACGAGGTGCTCGATTACCGCGATGCGACGGCCTACTACGCGGGGGCCAGGCAGATCATCGAGGAAGGCGGCGACCATGGCTTTGCCGGGTTCGAGCGCCACTACCAAACCATTCTGGATTTCTGATTTTTCATGTACCTCATCTTTGAAGAGGACGGCCATTTCAAGGCCGGTTCCATCCTGTCCGAAACCGACGCCACGGCGCAGGTGGAAACCGCCTCGGGCAAGCGCAGCAAGATCAAGACGGCGAACATCCTGCTGCGCTTCGTCGCACCCGCGCCGACCGAGGTGATGCAACAGGCCGAGACGCTGACGACGGAGCTCGACGCCGACTTCCTGTGGGAAGCGGCAGGCGTCGACGAATTCGGCTTCGAGCAGCTGGCGCAGGAATACTACGGCCACGCGCCGACGCCGCCGGAATCGGTGGCGCTGCTCTTGAAGCTGCACGCCTCGCCGATCTACTTCCACAAAAAAGGCAAGGGCCGCTATCGCCCCGCCCCGGCCGACACGCTGGCGGCGGCCAAGGCCGGACTGGAGAAAAAACGGCTGGCGGCGGAGCGCCAGGCGCATCTGGCAGGCGAACTGGCAGCTTTCCGGCTGCCGGAGGAATACGCCTCGCTGATTCCGCGCATCCTCATCGCGCCGGACAAGAACACGCTGGAATACAAGGCGCTGGAAGATGCGGCGACGGCCACCGGGCTGTCCCAGTTAAGACTGATCGAACGCTGCGGCGCGATTCCGTCGACGCTCGACTTCCACCTGGCGACCTTTCTGCTGGAATACTTCCCGCGCGGTACCGGCTTCGCTGAGGTCACCGAGCCGATCGATCCCCCCGAATTGCCGAAGAGTCATGTGCGCGCCTTTTCGATGGACGACGAGGCGACCACCGAGATCGACGACGCGCTGTCGGTCGAGTGGCGCGACGACGGCAGCGTCCGCGTCGGCATCCACATCGCGGCGCCCGCGCTCGGTGTGACCCCGGGTTCGGAGCTCGACAAGGTCGCACGCGAGCGGCTCTCCACCGTGTACTACCCCGGCGACAAGATCACCATGCTGCCGGAGGCGCTGATCCACCACTACACCCTCGGCGAAACCCATGACTGCCCGGCGTTGTCGCTGTATGTCGACGTGGCGTCCGACCTGCGCGTGCTCGGCACCGAATCCAAGCTGGAAATGGTGCACATCGCCGACAACCTGCGTCATGAGACACTGGAGATGCTGTTCAACGACGCCACCCTGCGCGATCGGGATGTGCCCGACTACCCCTACCGCCGCGAACTGGAATGGCTGCGCGATTTTGCGGCGGTGCTGGAAGCCGGGCGCGGCAAGGCCGACACGGTCGACCGCGTCGACTACAACTTCAAGCTCGACGGCGAGCGCATCAGCATCGTGCCGCGCAAGCGCGGCAGTCCGATCGACAAGGTGGTGTCGGAACTGATGATCTTCGCCAACGCGCACTGGGGCGGCTGGCTGGCTGAAAAGCGCGTGCCCGGCATCTACCGCGCCCAGGCCAACGGCAAGACCCGCATGACCACCAGCCCCGACCCGCACGTCGGCCTCGGCGTCGACCAGTACGCGTGGTCGTCGTCGCCGCTGCGGCGCTATGTCGACCTGGTCAACCAGCGCCAGCTGATCAGTCTGGTGCAGGGCAGCGAGCCGGTCTACCCGCCGAGGAGCGAAGCGCTGTTTTCGGTGGTGCGCGACTTCGAACTGGCCTACGATGCCTACAATGAGTTCCAGCGCAGGCTGGAGCGCTACTGGATGCTGCGCTGGCTGATCCAGGAGAATGTGACCGAAGTCACCGCCAATGTGATCCGCGAAGACCTGGTGCGCTTCGACACGCTACCGATGGTGACGCGTGCGCCCTCGGTGATGGGCGTCGCACCGGGATCGAGGGTACGGCTGGCGATTTCCGACATCGACCTGCTCGATATCAGCTTCCACGCCGAATACCAGGAAACCGTGGCGCCGCCGCCTGACAGCGCGGCAGTCGTTCCGTAGAATCGACCTGTCCGACTTTTTCAAGCGCATGGTGTCTGCCGCTCCTCCCCCTCCTCTCGCCGAACCGTCCAAGCAGGGTACGCGCATGGCGCTCGCCCTGCTGGCGTCAGCCGCGGTGCACGGCATGGTGCTGTCGACCCAGTTCGTGCAGGTCAACCCGCGCCTGTTCGAGGACCCCAACCTGCCGATGGAAGTGGTGCTGGTCAACGCCAAAAGCGCAGACTCGCCGCTCAACCCCGATGCGCTGGCGCAGGTGAACCTGGCCGGCGGCGGCAACACCGACGAACAACGACGCCTGAAAAGCCCGCTGCCGGCCAGCCCGGAAACCCAGATCGGCAGCGAGGAGGCCGCCCTGCAGGCGCGGGTGGCCGAACTGGAGCAGCAGGCCAGGACCCTGCTGACCCAGATGCAGCCCGATGCGCAGTTGCAGGAACAACCGCGCACGGCGCCGCCGACACCGGACCAGCCCGCTCTCGACGCCAGCCAGCTCAACCAGCAGGCTCGCGAAATGGCGCAGCTGCAGGCCCGCATCTCGCAGCAATGGGACGAGTACCAGCAGCGTCCCAAGCGCGCCTTCGTCGGCGCCAACGTCAGGGAATACGCGTTTGCACGCTACGTCGAGGACTGGGTCACCAAGGTCGAGCGCGTCGGCAACGTCAACTATCCCGAAGCCGCGCGCCGGCAGGGCATCTATGGCAGCCTCAAGCTCACCGTGTCGATCTTCGCCGATGGCCGCATCGAAAAAATCGAGATCGACCGCTCGTCCGGCTCCAAGATTCTCGACGCCGCCGCGGTCCGGATCGTCGAGCTCGCCGCGCCCTACGCGCCCTTCCCCGCCGACATGCGGAAAAAGGCCGACATTTTGTCTATAACGCGGACCTGGACCTTCACCCGCTCCGATCAGTTGGTGGGAACGGACTAACAGGACGCCGGCATTGCTGGTGTATAATATTCTGATTTTCTTATACATTTCGGAGTCTGACCATGCACACCGGCACCACCCTTACCCAGTTCATCATTGAAGAACAGCGCCGCACTGCCGGCGCCACCGGCGATTTCACCTCGCTGCTGAACGACGTCGTCACCGCCTGCAAGGCGATCTCCAACGCCGTCAACAAGGGCGCGCTGCTGGGCGTGATGGGCGCGCTGGATTCCGAGAACGTGCAGGGCGAGACGCAGAAGAAGCTCGACGTCATCACCAACGACATCATGATCCGCTCCAACGAGTGGGCGGGCCACCTGGCCGGCATGGCGTCCGAGGAAATGGACGACGTCTACGCCATTCCCGGCCAGTATCCGCTCGGCAAGTACCTGCTGGTGTTCGATCCGCTCGACGGCTCCAGCAACGTCGACGTCAACATCTCGGTCGGCACCATCTTCTCGATCCTGAAGGCCCCGGTCGCCGGCCGCGCCGCCAAGGCGGAAGACTTCCTGCAGCCCGGTACCCAGCAGGTGTGCGCCGGCTACGCGATCTACGGTTCGTCGACCATGCTGGTGCTGACCTTCGGCCATGGCACCAACGGCTTCACGCTCGACCGCGACGTCGGCGAGTTCGTGCTGACCCACCCCAACATGACCATTCCCA
>JADFDN010000012.1 GCA_018262815.1 Thiobacillus sp. | reverse complement strand
AGGTCGACCGACAGATCGAGGGCCTGCTGCGAGATCGTCTCATCGGCCCTGGCCACCTCCGTCGAGAACGCATCGGCCAGGCTGCTCAGGCGGGCGGCTTCGCGGGCAGCTTCCTCGCGCCCCTCGGCGAGTCCGGCGGCACGTCCCTCGGCATGGCCGGCGTCATAGCCTTCCTGCCTGGCCTGCTCCTGGATCGCACTGATCTGCTCGATCGTCGGCAGAACGACGGCACCGAGGCCGGAATTTTTCGCCGCATGCGGATGGCTGTCGAAGCTGGTCATCTCCCAGGGCTGGAAGGCCGACGGGTCCACGCTGGACATGACGTTAGACATACTGCTCCTCTCCCTTCGCGCCCAGCGAGATCTGGCCCTCGTCGGCCAGGCGGCGGACGATCATCAGGATTTCCTTCTGCTGCGCCTCGACTTCGGACAAGCGCACTGGACCCTTGGATTCCAGGTCCTCACGCATCATCTCGGCGGCGCGCTGCGACATGTTCTTGAAGATTTTCTCGCGCATGTCCTCCGACGCGCCCTTGAGCGCGATGATCAGCGAATCGGACTGCACCTCGCGCAGCAGCAGCTGGATGCCGCGGTCCTCGATGTCCATGATGTTCTCGAACACGAACATTTCGTCCATGATCTTCTGTGCCATCTCGAGGTCGTAGTTCTTCAGGTATTCCATGGCGGACGATTCGTTCTCGCCGCTCATGAAGTTGAGGATGTCCGCCGCTGCGCGGGTGCCGCCCATCGGCTGCTTCTTCAGCACGTCGCTGCCCGACAGCAGCTTGGTCAGCACGTCGTTCAACTCGCGCAGCGCCGCCGGCTGCACGCCGGATAGCGTGGCGATGCGCAGCAGCACGTCGTTGCGCAGCCGCTCGGTGAAGCAGTTGAGAATTTCGCAGGCCTGATCGCGTTCCAGGTGCACCAGGATGGTCGAGATGGTCTGCGGATGTTCGTTGTGGATCAGGTCGGCCACCGATTCGGCGTCCATCCATTTCAGGCTTTCGATGCCGCTGGCATCGCCGCCGCCGCCGAGGATACGGTTCAGCAGCGACGAGGCCTTGTCCTCGCCCAGCGCATTCTTGAGGACCGTGCGGATGTAGTCGTTGGAGTCCAGCCCCAGCGAGGAATTCTGGTCTGCCACCGTATTGAAGTCATGCAGCACGTTTTCGACCGCTTCCTGCGGGATGGATCGCATGGTGGTCATGGCTTCGCCGAGTTTCTGCACCTCGCGCGGGCCCAGGTATTTCATCACTTCCGACGCGCCCTGCTCGCCGAGTGCCAGCATCAGGATCGCGCCCTTGGTGACGCCGTTGTTGTCACTCATTGTTGGCCACCCAGGTTTTCACGATGTTGGCGACCACGCGCGGGTCCTGGCTGGCCAGTTGTTGCGCGCGCGTCAGGTTTTCCTCATAGCTGCGCTGGCCGGGAAGGGATGCCATGGCGTGCTGCAGCTGTGGGTTCGAGATCGGCGGCGAGGCCTTGGCCGCTTCGGAGAGCTTCTTGAGCAGGGGCTTGAGCACGCGCAGATACAGGATGGCCAGCGCCAGCGCCATCAGCAGGTACTTGCCGGCGGTCCTGGCAATCGAGAAGTACTCGGCATACTCGGGGTTCTTCCAGATGGGCGGCTCGGGAAGCACTTCCGGCTCGGCGCGGGCGAAGGGCGTGTTCACCACATTGATCGAGTCGCCGCGTTCCGCATTGAATCCCATGGCTTCCTTGACCAGATTGGTGATCTGGGTTTTTTCGGCTTCGGTCAAAGGCTGCATCGTCAGCTTGCCGTCCTTGTCGGTGACCTGCTTGTAATTGACGACGACCGCGACCGACAGCCGCTTGAGGCCGCCGCTTCCCTTCTGGACATACTGGATGGTCTTGTCGACTTCGTAGTTGACGGTCGCATCCTTGCGCGTGGTGGAGGCCGGGACCGCCGCGGCCGGCGCCGCAGCGCTCTGGGCCGGCGCGGTGAGCGGCGCCGTGGCAGGAGCCGGCGGCTGGTTGGTCAGCGCGCCCGGTACGCCGCCTGCAGCGGCGCCGCCGTTCAGCGACTCGCTGGTCTGCTGGCTGCGGATGACCATCGCTTCCGGCGTCTGGTTCGGCTTGTAGGATTCGACCGCCTGCTCGCTGCGCGAAAAGTCGACGTCGGCGGTCGCTTCGGCGCGGACGTTGTTGGGGCCGACGATCGGGGTGATGATCGATTCGATCCGCTTGACCACGCTCTGCTGCAGTTCCTGCACGTATTTGATCTGGCTCGGATCCATGCCGTTGGTGCTGGCCGGCTTGCCGGTTTCGGACAGCAGGTTGCCGTTCTGGTCGACCACGGTCACGTTCTTGATCGGCAGTTCCGGCACGCTGCTGGCGACCAGGTGCACGATGGCGCTGACCTGCTGCGCATCGAGCACGCGGCCGGGATGCAGGTTGAGCAGCACCGAGGCGGTGGGGGCTTTCTGTTCGGACACGAAGACCGAATCCTTGGGCATGGCGAGGTGCACGCGCGCGGCCGCCACGGCCGAGACCGACTCGATCGAACGCGCCAGCTCGCCTTCCATGGCGCGCTGGAAGTTGATCCGTTCGAGGAACTGGGACGAGCCGAGCTTCTGGTTTTCCATCAGCTCGAAGCCGACATTGCCGCCCTTGGGCAGGCCTTGCGAAGCGAGCTTCAGGCGGGCGTCGTGAACGTGTTCGGCGGGCACCAGCACGGCACCGCCGCCCTCGGCGTATTTGTAGGGGATGTTCATTTTTTCCAGCTCGGCGACGATGGAGCCGCCGTCGCGGTCGCTGAAATTCGAGAACAGCACGCGATAGTCGGGCTGCTGGCCCCACATCCAGACCGCGCCCATGACGGCAACGGCTGCGGCCACGCCCAGCATCAGCATGATTTTCCGCCCGCCCGCCGTTCGCGTGAAATCCATGACGTTGGCCGGAACCACCATCTCACCTTCTACCGCCATAATCTTGCCCCCATCGTGTTGATGCCATGGAGTACCGCGCTTCTTGCATTCATGCGGGCTGCCCCATGGGAATATCGCTATGTGATCGAATTATCGGCAGTGGCCAGGTTTTCAATCGGGGGAAAAGAAGCCGCTTTCCCGCGCTTATCGTGCTTATGGCTTGCCGCCGGACTGATAAGGTGAGCACGTGGAAAACCGCCTCTCAGGCGGCCAGACGAGCGAAGGAGGACGCGATGAGCATAGGTGCGATCGATACGAGCCGGATCGAGGCGATGGTGGCGCAGCTGAAGGCGGCGCAGGCACGCGCGACGCCGGCAACCGAAAATCCCTTGCAAACCAAGGCGGCAGGCGCTGTCGATTTCTCGTCGGCCCTGAAATCCTCGATCGACCAGGTCAACCAGGCCCAGCTGCAGTCGCAGCAGCTCGCCCAGCGTTTCGAAATGGGCGACACTACCGTGAGCCTGTCCGATGCCATGATTTCATTGCAGAAATCCAGCATTGCCCTGCAGCAGACCATCCAGGTGCGCAACAAGCTGGTGGCGGCGTATCAGGAAATTATGTCGATGGGCATCTAAAACAGAGCGCCCCCGCGCAGCGGGGGCTTCAAGTTGCAGGATTCAAGTTGCAAGATTCGAGCGAAGCATGCGTCTGCGTGCTTCGCTGCGCATGCCTTGTGACTTGCATCTTGCATCTTGAATCTTGTTCCTCAATGCACGGTCGCCAGTGCGTGACGCAGCGCGTTGGCCAGATCCTCGGCGACGAACTTCGCCACATAGGCATCCGCCCCCACCTTCTTGACGTGCGCCTCGTTGGTCGAACCGGTCAGCGACGAGTGGATCACCACGGGAATGGAGCTGAAGCGCGGATCCTGCTTGATGTTGCGGGTCAGCGTGAAGCCGTCCATTTCGGGCATTTCCAGGTCGGTCAGCACCAGCGCGATGCGGTCGTGCACGGTATGGCCTTCGGCCTGCGCCTTGTCGGAGATCGACTGCAGCTGGTCCCAGGCTTCCTTGCCGGTCTTGCACATGAGGTAGGGCAGCCCCATCGCCTCCAGACCCTGTTCGATCATGGTGCGCGCGATCAGCGAGTCGTCCGCGGCCAGGATCACGGTGCCGGGCTTGATGTCGACGGTCGGGCCGATGCGGGCGGAATCGATTTCCTCCTCGGCGGGCGGCATGACCTTGCGCAGGATGGTTTCCACGTCCAGCACCTGGGCCAGCCGATCGCTGTTCTCGCCGTCCAGGCGGGCGAGGCTGGTGACCATCCCGCCGGCGGCATTGCCTTCGGCCGACAGGACCTGGCGCCAGTCGAGGCGCACGATGTCCTCCACCGACTCGACGGCAAAGGCCTGGGTGCTGCGCGCGTATTCGGTGATCAGCAGGATGTTCAGCCCGGTTTTCGGGGTGCATCCGGCCACCGCCGGCAGATCGATGACGGGGATGATCTGGCCGCGCAGGTCGACCACGCCCATCATGTTGGGATGCGAGCCGGCCACCGCCGTGATCACCGGCATGGGGATGATTTCCCGGATCTTGAAGACGTTGATGCCGAACAGTTCGTTGCGGTCGAGGTTGGCGTCTTCGCCGAGACGGAACAGCAACAGTTCCAGCTTGTTGGAGCTGGTCAGATTGGTCCGTTCGTCAATCTCCTGCTGGATGGTTTGCATGGGGTTCTCCTTGAATGCGTGTGGGTGAGGTGCCGGCGGCCTACAGGCTGTTGCGCCGCGCACGCTCGATATCCATGACAAAGCGCTGCAGGCGGGCCGCCATGTCGTTGGGAAGGTCGATGAACTTGCAGCCGAGCCGGGTCTGGAAGGCCCCGTTGTGCAGGCGTATCTGGGCCGAATTGCGTACTTCCAGCGTGGTGAAGATCGCATCGGCGTCCGGCAGCAGCAGTTTGCAGTCGGTCAGGATGCGGCCGGTCTCGGTGCCCAGGCGGCCGCTGGAATCGGCCAGCGCCACGCCGCCGCAACCGATATCGACGACGGTCGTGGAGATCGGGTCGCGGTCGTCTTCCGATACCGGCGGAACGATGCACTTGACCGGGTTGGCGATCGGCAGGGGCACCCTGAAATGTTCGCGCCGCTGCAGACGGACCATCGACTTGGGCACGGCAATGCGCAGCGCCGGATATTTCTCGAACTCGCACAGCGTGACCGGGCCGGTGGCGAACGAGATGGTGACGCCGTCGAGCTGGGTGATGAACTCCGCGCCCTTGCCGCCCATCAGGTTCTGGTTGAGGGCGTCGCCGCGTGCGCTGTCCAGAATCAGCGTGTTATTCGCCTCGTTCACGGCCAGCACCGACGTGACGATGATCTGCCGGCTGTCCTGCAGGTCGAGGTTGACCAGCAGCTTGCGCTTCTGGATCGAGCGCAGCTGGAACAGAATTTCCGCACGCGAATGCAGTGTGTAACGGGCCAGAAACTCGTCGTGGTCGGCAGCGGAAGGGCTGGTCTGGTGCAGCGGTGAAGAAGGCATACGGGTCAGGCGTCAGGGTTCGGAAGGGCGCGTTTCTCGGCCTCTTCCAGATGATGGAGCCAGGCCAGCAATTCGGCCACGGCGATATATAACTGGGGCGGGATGTGGCTGTCGAGGTCGATCTGCATCAACAGCGCGAGCAGCTCGCGCGATTCGTGGACGTAGACGCCGGATGCGCGCGCCCGTTCGATGATGGTGTCGGCCAGGATGCCGCGCCCCTTGGCGACCACGCGCGGCGCGCGATCGCCTTCGCGGTAGGCGATCGCGGCGGCGGCGCGTTGCTTGTCAGACGCCGGCATCATCGCGTTCCACCGTGAGCGTTCTGAGCGTGCACCCCGCCGTCGCCAGCTGTTCGGCCAGGCGACCCTGATTCTGCTGCAGCAGGGGCGCGGTTCCGGCGTTTTCGGGCGTCATGCGGATGCTGAAGGCCTGCCGCGCATCGAGCCGGATATGCACGTTCACGGTACCCAGTTGCGGCAGGCTCAGTTTGAGATGTGACTCCCAGCCCGTGCCTGCGTCGTCGGCGCCCGGCGCGGTCGGGTGTTCGTCCGTCTGTCCGGCTTCATGGCGCAACTGCCACTCCAGGGCCTGCCCCGGCCACACCTCGCCGCGCCAGACGAATTGCGGCGACTCCAGCACCTGCAACTGCTGCGACAGCAGGACATGCATCGGATTGAGCGGCTTCTGGCCGGTCGCCTCGGCAGGGGCGAGCAGGGCGAGCGGGCCGGCTGCAGGGGCGGCACGGGACGACTCGGCCGCCGCCAGCCGGTTTTGCGGTTCCTGCAGCAGGCCGTCGAGGCTGTCCTCTCCGACGGCCCAGTTGGCGAGATGCGATTCGTAGAACAGCCCGCTGCGTACCAGCGCAGTGCGCAGCGCAATGGCGAGCATGGCCGGGTTCGTCGTCGGCTGGTCGAGCAGGGGACCCGGCGGGGTGAGCGTGGGCAGAGCGCTGCGGCCTGGCAGCTGCTGCATCAGGTCGCTCAGCATGCGGGCGGTCTGGCTCAACTGCGGCGCATCGTCGATGGCGGGATCGCTCGTGGCCAGCAGAAAGACCGGTTGCGGCATGTGCCCGGCAAAGCGCAGACGCAGGGTATCGCCGGGTGCGGTCGGATGGGGCAGGCGCATCGCAACGGTTTGCCCTTCGATGTCGACCAGCGAGATGCCCTTGCTCAGGCTTTTCACCTGGCCGGTCAGCGTCTGGCCGATCGCCAGATGATCGAATGCCGCACGCGGTGCGGCCTGGTCGCGTTCGGTGGCGTTCAGAACCGGCTGGACGCCTACCAGTCCGGACACGGACCGGCCCGGGGTGTCCGGCTTCGGCGGGACATCCAGGACGCGAGCCAGATACTGGACCGGGAACATGAGGGAAGGCGTCAGGCTCGCTGCGCGCCGTAGGCTTCGACGCCGCGCTGGCCGGCACGCGTCATGCTCAGGCGCTGCTGCAGCTCGTGGAGGCGCGGCTCGGTCAGCGCGCGGATCTGGGCATCGTTCTTCAGGATGGTGCGAATGATCGCCACCTTGGTGCGCTGCTCGGTTTCGTTCAGCCGCACCGGCGCCGCCCGCATCAGATTGCCGACATGCACCTGGCAGCGTTGCTCCAGCGCAGCCAGGTCATCCCACTCGCCCTGGCGGGCAGCGTTCAGCATGGTGCCGGTGAGTTCGGAGAGCGACTCGTAGGTGGTGAGCATTTCGTGGCTGGTCATGGTGGACTCCGGATCAGGCGGCAATGGAATGGTGAGTGGGCAGCGAGGCGGGGCGGGCAGGGGCGCTGATCTGCTGCCAGGCGCCGTGGAGCTCCTGCAGCAGACCCAGCACTTCCTCGAGCGGCGCCGTTTCGTTTTTGACGTGAGCAAGCAGCAGACGCTGGTTCATGTAGTCGTACAGCGCGCCCAGCTGTTGTGCGATCTCGCCGCCCTGCTGAAGGTCGAGCGCGGCGCGCAGCCCTTCCAGGATGATGGTGCTGGCCTTGGTGATGGCAGCCGATTTCTTTTCGAGGTCGCCGTCATTGATATGCCTGATCGCCATCCGCACGGCCAGCTCGGCGCCTTCGTACAGCATGATGATGAGCTGATGCGGGCTGGCCGCGACCACGCCGGTTTCCAGACCGACGTTGGCGTAGTGATGGGCAGCGTTTCTTGGGTTCGAGTACACGTCTATCTCCCGATTTATTTATTGCTGGAAGCCAGTTGCTGCGACAGGTAGGCGCTGGTGCTGTTCATGTTGTTCAGCAGGAGGTTCAGGTTGGTGTACTCGGCCGTCAGCTTTTTCTGCAGGGCCGACATCCGGTTTTCCAGCCTGTCGATTTCGTCGTTGTAGTTCTTGACGTGCTGGTTGAGGCTCTTCGTGCGCGTCTCGATCAGGCCGCCGACTGCAAGCGTGGATTGTCCCCAGTCTTCCAGCCGGGTGGCGAAGCCCGTCGCGGAAGAAAACAGGTTCGTCACATCGCCGAAATCGGCCGCCATGGCGCTGTCGAATTTGCTGCTGTCCAGCTTCAGCGTGCCATCTTTCTGGGTTGAAACGCCGACCTGGGCAAGCGAGGTCAGCGTGCCGCCGCTTGCAGGCGTCATGAAAATGCCGCGCAGCTGGTCCTGCATGAGGCGCAAGGTGCCGTCGCCTGCCAGGGAACCTGATTCCTTGGTATTGGTGCCGAAGGCGGAACGCGACTTGATCTGGCTGGCCAGCGCGTTGTAGGCGTCGATAAAGTCGGTCATCGCGGTCTTGATCGACGCCGTGTCGTTCTCCACCGTCAGGCTGGACGGCGAGCTGGTGGTGTTCTTGAGCGTGAGCGAGACGCCCTGGATGGCTTCGCTGATGGTGTTGGTCGCGCTGGT
This sequence comes from Thiobacillus sp., assembly GCA_018262815.1. GTDB lineage: Bacteria > Pseudomonadota > Gammaproteobacteria > Burkholderiales > Thiobacillaceae > Thiobacillus. Next base: position 32,556 of record JADFDN010000012.1, on the reverse strand, counting down.
GATCGCGATGCCGTTCACCGTGAGCTGGGCATTCTGGGCGGCCAGGGTCTGGGTCAGGTTCTGCGTGCCGGCCGGGTCGTAGCCCAGCAGGCTGTCGATCGAGCCGTCTCCGCCGCTGGTGGTGATCTTGAGGCTGTTGCTGGCGCCCGAACTGCTCGAACTCAGCGCAAGGCGATAGGGCGTGCCGCTGCCGTCGTTGACGATGGTCGCGGTGACGCCGAGGTCGGCGGCATTGATCGCGTCGCGAATGCCTTCCAGGGTGTTGTTGGTGCCATCGATGACGATGCTCGCGCTGCCGCTGCCGTTGGACGTGAAGGCGGCGCCGCTGTAGACGCCGTCGGTCAGCGTGCCGCCGCTGATGGTGCCGAAGTCGAATGTGACCGTGGTGGCGGTGCCGTCGCCGATGGCGGCGGTGCTGCTGGTTTGTCCGGCAGCCACCAGGTTTTGCGATTGCGCCAGCTTGCTCACGCTCACGCTGTACGTGCCGGGCACCGCAGTGCTGCCGGCGGTCGCGGCAAGCACGCTGGCATCGGACGGCGTGGCGGCGATTTTCTGGAAACTGGCGGCCAAGGTGCTCGCCGCGGCCTGAAAGCTCGAGACCAGGCCGCTGATCGTGCCGTAGGAGGAAATCTTGGTTTCGTAGCTGGCAATTTTGGCGTCGAGCTGGTCGATAGGCCGGCGCTCGACCGCCATCAATTGCGAGACGAGTGCGGGAACATCCAGTGCGCCCATGCTTGAAGCCGTAATTTCTGCCATTGTCAGCCTCCCGGCTTATGCCTTCTGTTTGAGAAGTAGGCCTTGCTGGAATTGATCGATTCCGCGTGAAATGGCCAGGGTCGTTTCCGACGGAAATTGGCGAATCAATTCGCCGGTGCTGGTGTCCACCATCCTGACCACGGTTCTGTGGGTATCGGAGTCCACGCTGAATTCGAGATTGCGGTTCGACTGTTGCATCGCCTGGTTGATGGCCGCCACGGCGTGCTTCAACTCTTCGACGGTAGGTTGGGGCGCACTCGGGTCCGGCGTGACGGGGACCGGCCTGGCGGGCGCGGCGCCATAGGTGCGCACATCAGGCTGAACGGCTTGATTGATCGGGGGTGAGCTCTGGATAATCATGGCGACAATCCTTTGTACTAAGTCCCCAACCGGCTACGCCGGCTGGGGAAGGTCATGTTAACGGGCTGATCAGCGCAGCAGCGTCAGCACGTTTTGCGGGGTCTGGTTGGCTTGCGCCAGCATGGCCGTACCCGCCTGTTGCAGAATGTTGTTGCGGGCCAGCGCCGTGGTTTCTGCGGCGTAGTCGGTATCCATGATCCGGCTGTAGGCGGCCGACAGGTTCACCGCGCTGATCTGCAGGGTGGCCACTTCGGAAGCCTTGGTGGCCATGGTGGCACCGTACGCGGCGCGTGCAGCTCCTATCGTCACGAGATCAGCGGCAACCTGCGCAGCGGTGCCATTACCGGAGGCAGTAAGGGCCGCGCCTCCTTCAAGCGTCCTGATACGGTTGTTTTCCAGGATCAGCGCTGCGGTTTCCGCATTGCCTGCGGGCGTTCCGACCAGAATCTCGCCAATGCGCTGGAGGTTCTCGGTGATCTGTCCGAGGTAGCCATCCTTGGTCTGTGCGGTCGAGATGGCGTCGTTGGCGTTGCGGATGTTCACGTTCGCGGCGCGGATCTGGGTGTCGTAGCCGGTGGCGATGCCGAGGCCGGTGATGTCGTCCTTGGCGCTGTTGATGCGCAGGCCGGAAGACAAGCGTTCCTGGGCGGTCTGCAGGGCGACGGCCGACTTGTTCAGTGCAGCGCCGGCAAACAGGGCGCCTACGTTGGTGTTGATGACTTGTGCCATGATCTTCTCCTATCGGGCGGGCGATTAACGCAGCAGCGTCAGCACGTTTTGCGGGGTCTGGTTGGCTTGCGCCAGCATGGCCGTACCCGCCTGTTGCAGAATGTTGTTGCGGGCCAGCGCCGTGGTTTCTGCGGCGTAGTCGGTATCCATGATCCGGCTGTAGGCGGCCGACAGGTTCACCGCGCTGATCTGCAGGGTGGCCACTTCGGAAGCCTTGGTGGCCATGGTGGCACCGAAGGCTGCGCGGGCGGTGCCGACTGCGGCCAGATCCGATGCGACGCTGGCAATGGTGCCGGTCAAGGTGGGAGCGCCCGTTGAGATCAGGGCATTGATGCGGGTGTTCTCGGCGATCAGTGCAGTCGTCTCAGCGGTGCCGGCGGGGGTTCCGACCAGCACTTCGGCGATGCGCTGCAGGTTCTCGGTGATCTGCCCGAGGTAGCCGTCGTTGGTCTGTGCGGTCGAGATGGCGTCGTTGGCGTTGCGGATGTTCACGTTCGCGGCGCGGATCTGGGTGTCGTAGGCCGTGGCGATGCCGAGGCCGGTGATGTCGTCCTTGGCGCTGTTGATGCGCAGGCCGGAGGAAAGGCGCTCCTGGGCGGTCTGCAGGGCGACGGCCGACTTGTTCAGTGCGGCGCCGGCAAACAGGGCGCCTACGTTGGTGTTGATTACTTGTGCCATGATGTTTTCTCCTTGGTGGGTCGAGGGTTCCGGCTCTCTGGTGCCGTCAACGTTGGTCTGGCCGCTGGGGCTACATGAACCGCCGTTGTGAGAGGAATCGTCGGGGCTTGGAGAAAGTTAAGGCTGACAACTCAAAAATCTGCATGATCGTCATTCCGCGGCTGGTGCCGAGGCCTGCGGGGCCAGGCACACGCGGTTCTTGCCGCTGTGCTTGGCTTCGTACATTGCGCTGTCGGCGCGCTCGATGGTGGATTCCTGCGGTTCGCCGGCGGCACGCTCGGCTACGCCTGCGCTGAAGGTGATCAGCACGCGCTCGTTGTTGTCGAGAAAGTATTTCTTGGTGAGGCTGCGCTGCAGACGGGTGATGATCCTGGCCGCCTCGTCGAGCGGCGTGTTGGGCAGGATGATGAGGAATTCCTCGCCGCCCATGCGTGCGATGTGGTCGGTGATGCGCAATTCTTCCTTCGCCACCTTGACCAGATGGATCAGCGCCTCGTCGCCGGTCTGGTGGCCGCGCTTGTCGTTCAGCGCCTTGAAGTTGTCGACGTCGAGCACGGCGATGCTGAAGGGGGTGTCGTAACGGTCGGCGCGCGCAGCCTCGCGCGTGAACTCGTCGTCCAGGCCGCGCCGGTTGAGGCTGCGGGTCATCGGATCCTCGCGCACCAGGGCGCTCATCTGGGCCAGTTCGGTTTCCAGCTGCTTGATGCGGCTTTCGGCCTGCAGCGCGGTATCGCGTTCCTCGACCAGCTGATCGTGCGCGCGCCGGCTGTCCGCCTGTGCGGTGCGGGTTTCCTCCAGCAGGCTCTCGAGTATGCGGTTCAGCTCCAGCACGTCTTCGGTGCTACTGATGCGCTCGATATGGGAGGCGATCTTGCCCTGGTATTCGTCGTTGGCCGCCACGGCGTCGCTCATGCGGCTGACGAAGGTGGTCATCGTGGCCTTCAGCGTGGCGGTAGCCTCGCGCAGGCCGTGCTTGACCATGCCCTGCTTGTAGATGACTTCCTTGAGACGCTTCTCCGCTTCCTGCAGCGACTGGATTTTAAGCGGGCCGGCGACGACTTGCTGCACCATGTCGAGCTGGCCGCGCAGCCAGGTGTCGTCGTCGAGCAGCTCGCCGATGTTTTCCACCAGCAGCAGCAGGATGCGCTTGAGCATTTCCTGTTGCTGCTGGGCATCGGAAGACTGCATCTCGATGCTGACCCACAGCGATTTGAGGCTGGCTGCGACGTCGCGCAGGGCGAGGTCGCTGTGGGCGCCGCGCACGGCGACGGCGATCTGCTGGGTTTTTTCCGCCAGGCGCGGGGCGTGCGACAGTTGCGACGCCATGCCGAATTCCAGGGTTTTGGACAACAGTTCGCGCAACAGCGCCAGATTATCCTCGGGCGCCGCGGCGCCGAGGTCGATCGACCGCGCCGGCCTGTCCTTGTCCGCCCGCGGGCGGTCCTTGCCATCGCCTGGCTGCTGCTTGAGCTGCACGGCGATTTCGGACAGCAGGAAGCTGCATTGCCGCCAGTCGCTCTTGCCGATGGCCTTGTGGAGATTGGCCGCCTGGTTCGACAGCGCGGGGTAGTGCGTCTGCAGGTCGGTGGCCAGCTCGGCGAGCACGCTGGCTGCGGAGGCGACGGCGCCTGCGGCGGCCGGCTTGCCGACGATTTCCTCGTACAGCGTCTGGTAATTGTCCGGGGTCGGCGCGATCCGGCGCATGGCCAGGCGGCGCAGGGTTTCCCGCGCGACCTCGGTCGGATTGTCCAGATTGATGTTGACGGTGGGTTCAGCCATGTGCGCGCCTTGGCCCGGTCGGGGCCTTCTCTATGCCTCGCATGGTAGGGCGCTCAGGGGGCGGGTGAAGGGCGGATTAGGGCGGGGAAACCCTGTCAATTCCAAAGTGAGATGCGGGATTCGAGCGGCAAGGTTTTTCTTGCGTCCCGAACCTTGCGCTCGAACCTCAGTCGAGTAGGCCGTGCCGGATGGCGTAATGCGTCAGTTCGGCGTTGTTCTTCAGCTGCATCTTCTTCAGCAGGCGGGCGCGGTACATGCTGATGGTCTTGACCGACAGCGCCAGCTGGTCGGCGATGGCGGAGACGGGCAGGCCGGAGGCGATCATGCACAGGGTCTGGTATTCGCGGTTGGACAGGCCCTCGTGCGGCAGGCCATCGCGTTCGCCGCTGACCTGGCTGGCGAGCTCCTGGGCCACTTCGGCGCTGATGTATTTCTTGCCTGAGGCGACCAGGCGGATGGCAGCGACGAGCTGGTCCGGCGCGCTCTGCTTGTTGAGATAGCCGGCCGCGCCGCTTTTCAGCGCCCGCACCGCATACTGGGTTTCGCGGTGCATCGACAACATCAGCACCTTGATGCCGGGATACTCCTTTTTCATCAGTTCCAGCGTTTCCAGGCCGCTGCGGTCGGGCATGGTGATGTCCATCAGCACCAGGTCCCACGGCTCGCTGCGGGCCATCTGCAGGGCGCGGCTGGAACAGTCGGCTTCGCCGGCGACTTCGATGTCGTCGACTTCCGCCAGGATCTGCTTGAGCCCTTCGCGCACGATGGCGTGGTCGTCGACGATGAGGATGCGGTACGGTTTTGCTGCAGCCACGAAAATTCTCTGCTTTTGGTATTGACTGATTATGCCGTCATTTCGCCGTCGCGGGCGCGGCGGCGGACAGGGGGATGCGCAACCTGACCCGGGTGCCCTGGCGTTTGGCGGGCTGGACCGTCAGCTCGCCGCCCAGTGCGGCCGCACGTTCGCTCATGCCGAGCAGACCGAAGCCGGACGAGCTTTTGTCGTTGTGCCCGGGCTGGATGCCGCGCCCATTGTCGGTCAGCGTGAGCTGCAGGCCGTCGGCCTCCAGCTCCAGCCTGAGTTTGACCCGCGAGGCACCGGCGTGCTTGGCGACATTGGTCAGTGCTTCCTGCACGATGCGGAACACGGCGATCGCGGCGTCGGGGTCGAGCGGAATGGACTCGTCGGTGGCGCTGAAGCGGTAGGCGATATCTGTGTTCAGGGCAAAGCGCTTCAGCTGCCATTTGATGGCCGGGACGATGCCCAGGTCGAGCGCGGCCGGGCGCAGGTTGGATGCAATGCGGTGGGCGGCCTCGAATGTCTGGTCGACCACCTGGTCGAGGTAGTCGGTGCGCTGGATCAGCCGAGTGGCATCGGGCGGCAGGTTGGCCTTCAGCCAGGACAGCACGATCTTGATGGCGGTGAGGTTGCCGCCAAGATCGTCGTGCACCTCGCGGGCCAGGTGGACGCGTTCCTGCTCCTTGACCCTTTCCACATGCGAGGCCAGCGCGCTCACCTGTTCCCGCGAGCGGCGGATTTCGGCTTCCGCCTGCTTGCTCTGGGTGACGTTGAGCATGATGCCGTCCCAGATCAGGTTGCCGGCCACCTTGCGCTGGCTGACGCGGATCGACACCCATTTCACGTCCGCCCAGGCTTTCATCCAGATGCGGCCTTCCCAGTTGAAGCTCAGGTGGCCGCCGTCGGCGTCGGCCAGCCTGGCCAGATAGTCGGCCTTGTCCTCTTCCAGGATCAGCTTGAAGAAGCGTTCCGGTCTGGCGCACAGGGCGGACGCCTTGATGTCGAGCAGCTGCTCGGATTGCTCGCTGGCGTAGCGCAGGACGGGGGGCGCATCGTGCCGGCGCATGATCTGGAAGGCCATGCCGGGAATGTGCGCCACGATCGCGCGCAGGTCCGATTCCGAGTGCGCCAGCGCCTGCCGCGTGGCTTCGCGCTGGCTGACGTCGTTGGCAATGCAGATGAAGACCGGCTTGTCGTAATCGCCCGAATAGCGCAGCCGGGCCTCGACCGGATAGCGGGTGCCGTCGCGGCGCTGGAAGTACACGTTGAGCGCGGTGCGGCGTTTCTTGCCGTTTTTCAGCAGGGCCAGCAGGGTGCTGAACGAGCGGGCGTCCTGGGGGGCCATCAGGTCGAGCGGCGTCAGTTTCTGCAAGGCCTTGAGGCGGTGCTGCAGATTGTGCGTGGCGGCGGGGTTGGCCTGGACGATATGCAGGGTGTCCGCGTCGAACACCAGCACTTCGGTGGTGGATTCCTGCAAAATCGACAACAGCAGTGCGCCTTCGTCGGCAGCATTGAATGAAGCCATGTTCCTCCTGGTGATCAGTCCTGAAACGGCCACAATCCCGCTCAGCTTGAGCCCGGCATTATCGGGGCAAACCCGTCGTCCCGCCGACCCGTCTTGAAAGCGGGGCAATTCCCCCACATCTACTAAGCTGAACAATGAGGGACTGACCCATGCCTGCCATCCGACCCGCTGCCGTTGCCGGCCTGTTCTACCCGGACGATCCGGCCCGGCTCAAGCGCACCGTTGCCGACCTGCTCGCCAACGTCCAGCCTGACGCCGCATCGCCCGCGCCCAAGGCGCTGATCGTGCCGCACGCCGGGTACATCTATTCCGGCGCGGTTGCCGCCAGCGCCTATGCCCGGCTGGAGGCGTTGCGCGGCCGCGTCCGGCGGGTGGTGCTGCTCGGACCCACCCACCGCGTCCATGTGCGGGGCCTGGCGCTGCCCGAGGCGGAGCGCTTTGCCACCCCGCTCGGCGACGTGGCGCTGGATCAGGCCGGCATGCGGGCGATTGCCGGCCTGCCGCAGGTGGTCCGCAGTGCGGCCGCGCACCAGATGGAGCATTCGCTCGAGGTGCAACTGCCTTTCCTGCAGCAGGTACTGGGCGATTTCCAGCTGCTGCCGCTGGCGGTGGGCGAAGCCACCGCGGCCGAGGTGGCCGAGGTGCTGGAAACCGTGTGGGGCGGCGACGAGACGCTGATCGTGATCAGTTCCGACCTGTCGCATTTCCTGCCCGACGCACTCGCCCGCAGGGTCGACGCGGGCACCGTCGACGCCATCCTGGCACTGGATTCGCACCTCAACCACGAGCAGGCCTGCGGTGCCACGCCAGTCAACGGCCTGCTGCTCGCGGCCAGGAAGCACGGCCTGAGCCCGGTGGCGCTGGACGTGCGCAATTCCAGCGATACCGCCGGCGACCCCGACCGGGTGGTCGGCTACGCCGCCATCGCTTTTCAGGCCGATGCCGGCCCCGACCGGCCGGATGCGGAAAAGGGCTCGACCCTGCTGAAGCTGGCGCGCAGCGAAATCGCCTCCCGGCTGGGCCGGGCGGCGGCGAAACCGGTCCAGGCCGCCTGGCTGCAGGAGCCGGGTGCGAGCTTCGTCACGCTGACCCGCGAGGGCGAACTGCGCGGCTGCATCGGCACCTTGGAAGCGCACCGTTCGCTGGAAATCGATGTGCGCGAGAACGCGGTGGCGGCGGCGTTCCGCGATCCCCGCTTCATGCCGTTGACCCGGGACGAGTTCGAAGGCATCCGGGTCGAGGTGTCGGTCCTGACGCCGGCCGAGCCGATCGTCGTGAATGACGAAGCTGCGGCGCTGGCCGCGTTGCGGCCGCACATCGACGGGGTGGTGTTCGAGTACGGCCATTACCGCAGCACCTTCCTGCCGCAGGTATGGGAACAGCTGCCCGAGCCGGCCGAATTCCTCGCCCATCTGAAGCGCAAGGCCGGGCTTTCGGCGGATTTCTGGGCCGAGCAGGTGCGCCTGTCGCGCTACACCGTCAGCAAGTGGAAAGAGGGCGGGTCGCATGGGCAGTGAGCCTCGGCACGTGCGAACGACCGCGAATTCGTCCGTCACCGATGCGCTACACCTTGCCTTCCACCGCATTCTGAAAGAGGGGACAGCATGAGCATTCCCGAATCGCATTACCCGGCGCGCTGGTGGCAGGTGCTGCCGGACGGCCGCATCCAGTGCGACCTGTGCCCGCGCTACTGCAAGCTGCACGAGGGCCAGCGCGGCCTCTGTTTCGTGCGCAAGATGGAGGGCGGCAAGATGGTGCTCACCACCTACGGCCGCTCGTCCGGATTCTGCGTCGACCCGATCGAGAAGAAGCCGCTCAACCATTTCTATCCCGGCAGCTCGGTGTTCTCGTTCGGCACCGCCGGCTGCAACCTCGCCTGCAAGTTCTGCCAGAACTGGGACATCTCGAAGTCGCGCGAGACCGACACCATGGTCGACCGCGCGATGCCGGATGAAATCGCCAAGGCGGCGGAGCAAAGCGGTTGCAAGAGCGTGGCCTTCACCTACAACGATCCGGTGATCTTCGCCGAATACGCGATGGACGTGGCCGATGCCTGCCACGCGCGCGGCCTCAAGACCGTGGCGGTCACCGCGGGCTACATCACCGAGGCACCGCGCCGCGAGTTCTATTCGAAAATGGACGCAGCCAACGTCGACCTCAAGGCCTTCACCGACGATTTCTACGTCAAGCTGACCGGCGCGCACCTGCAGCCGGTGCTCGATACCCTGATCTATCTGAAGCGCGAGACCGACGTCTGGTTCGAGATCACCACGCTGCTGATCCCCGGCCACAACGATTCCGATGCCGAGCTCGCGGCGCTGAGCCAGTGGATCCTGCGCGAGCTCGGCCCCGACGTGCCGCTGCATTTTTCCGCCTTCCATCCCGACTGGAAGATGAGGGATGTGCCGCCCACGCCGCCGGCCACGCTCACCCGCGCCCGGGAGATCGCGCTGAAGGCCGGGCTGCACTACGTCTATACCGGCAACGTGCACGACACCACCGGCGGCACCACGTTCTGCCCGAGCTGCCACGAGGCGGTGATCGTGCGCGACTGGTATCGCATCGACCACTACGGCCTCACGCCCGACGGCCATTGCCCGCACTGCGGCAGCGCCATCGCCGGCCGTTTCGGCGCGTTCAGCCATCCCTTCGGCAACCGCCGCATCCCGATCGCCATGCACCGGGAGGGCCGGGCATGAGCGCCGCCACCCTGGTTCATATCCCCGCCGGCGGCGTCACCGTCGAAGGCATGCTGGAAATCCCCGCCGCCGCCGTCGGGCTGGTGCTGTTCGCCCATGGCAGCGGCTCGTCGCGCCATTCGCCGCGCAACAACTATGTTGCCGGCGTGCTGCGCGCGGCAGGTGTGGGCACGCTGCTGATGGACCTGCTGACGCCGGAAGAGGATCGCGATTATTCGCGCCGCTTCGACATCGGTCTGCTGACCGGGCGCCTGCTGGAAGCCACCCGCTGGGTCGCCGCGCAGGAGGCTGCGCGGAACCTGCCGCTCGGCTTCTTCGGCGCCAGCACCGGCGCCGCCGCCGCGCTCGATGCCGCCGCGGCCCTGGGCGACAAGGCCCGCGCCGTCGTCTCGCGCGGCGGTCGTCCCGATCTTGCCAGCGAACAGGCGCTGCTGAACGTCCGCGCGCCGACGCTGCTGCTGGTGGGGGGCTACGACGACGGCGTGATCGATCTCAACCAGCTGGCCTACGACCAGTTGCGCTGCGAGAAGGAAATGGTGATCGTTCCCGGCGCCACCCATCTGTTCGAGGAACCCGGCACGCTGGAGGAGGTGGCGCGCCAGGCGGCGGACTGGTTCGTGCGACATCTGCCTGCATCCCGGACCTGAGCGGGCTGGCCGCCCGCAAGGCGGCATGGCATGATCGGACGCATGCCACCGGATAACGCCAACCCCGCCGTCTTCGTCGCCCGCGGCCTAACCAAGGTCTACCGCATGGGCGAGGTCGAGGTGCGGGCGCTGCGCGGCATCGACCTCACCCTCTATCGCGGCGAGCTGGTGGTGCTGCTCGGTCCGTCGGGCAGCGGCAAGTCCACCCTGCTGAACATCCTCGGCGGGCTCGATGCCCCCAGCGGCGGCGAGGTGCGCTATCTCGACCACGCGCTGACCGGCGCCAGCGAGGCCGAGCTCACCCGTTTCCGCCGCGAGCATGTCGGCTTCGTGTTCCAGTTCTACAACCTGATCCCCAGCCTCACCGCGCGCGAGAACGTCGCCGCGGTGACCGAGATTTCCGAATCGCCGATGCGGCCGGAAGATGCGCTGGCCCTGGTGGGGCTGGGCAACCGGCTTGACCACTTCCCGGCGCAGCTGTCGGGCGGCGAGCAGCAGCGCGTGGCGATCGCGCGGGCCGTGGCCAAGAACCCGGCGGTGCTGCTGTGCGACGAACCGACCGGCGCGCTCGACTCGGCCACCGGCGTGGTGGTGCTCGAAGTGCTGGAGAAGGTGAACCGCGAGCTCGGCACGCTGACCGTGCTGATCACCCACAACGCCGGCATCGCCGACATGGCCGACCGCGTGATCCGCCTGTCGGACGGCCAGATCGCCGAAATCCACAGCAACGCCGTGAAGAAGGCGGCGCGCGAGCTCAGCTGGTAGGCATCCCGGTATGCGCGCCCTCGACCGCAAGCTGTTCCGCGACCTCTGGCATCTGCGCGGCCAGGTGCTGGCGATCGCCGCGGTGATCATGGGCGGCGTCGCCACCATGGTGATGTCGCTCTCCACCTACGATTCGCTGACCACCACGCGCGACCGCTTCTACGCCGAATACCGCTTCGCCGAGGTGTTCGCCGGCCTCAAGCGCGCGCCCGAACCGGTGGCCGAGCGGCTCGCCGCGATCCCCGGCGTGGAGCGGCTGGAGACGCGGGTGAAGGCCGGGGTGAAGCTGGAGGTGGAAGGCTTTTCCGACCCCATCACCGGCCAGCTGCTGTCGCTGCCGGACGTCGGCGAGGCGCAACTCAACCGGCTGCATCTCAAGCGCGGCCGCACGGTGCAGTCGTGGAGCGCCGACGAGGTGGTGCTGTCCGACACCTTCGCCGACGCCCACGGCTTCCAGCCGGGCGATACGCTCGTCGCCATCATCAACGGCAAGCGCAACCGGCTCACGGTGGTCGGCGTCGCGGTGTCGCCGGAATACGTCTACCAGATCGCGCCCGGTTCGATGTTTCCCGATTTCAAGCGCTACGGCGTGCTGTGGATGGGACGCAGCGCGCTTGCCGCCGCCTACGACATGGACGGCGCCTTCAACCACGTCAGCTTCACGCTGGCGCGCGACGCCCGCGAACAGGACGTGATCGACCGCGTCGACGCGGTGCTGGCGACCTACGGCGGCACCGGCGCCTACGGCCGCAAGGACCAGTTCTCCAACCGCTTCCTGTCCGAGGAGCTGAAGCAGCTGAAGACCATGGCCACGGTTTTCCCGGCCATCTTTCTCGGCGTCGCCGCCTTTCTGCTCAACGTCGTGCTGAGCCGGCTGATCGCGCTGCAGCGCGAGCAGATCGCCGTTCTCAAGGCCTTCGGCTACCGTTATCTGACGATCGGCATGCATTACGTCAAGCTGGTGCTGCTGATGGCGGCGCTCGGCGTGGCCGCGGGGGTGGCGCTCGGTGCATGGTTCGGCCAGGGGCTGGCGCACGTCTATACCGAAACGACCTTCCGCTTTCCCTATCTCGACTACCAGCTGGACCCCGGGGTCGTGGTGATTGCGTTCGCCGTCGGCGCGCTCGCGGCGATCAGCGGCACGTTGCAGTCGGTCGCGCGCGCGGTGCGGCTGCAGCCGGCCGAAGGCATGCGCCCGGACATGCCGGAGGCCTACCGCGCCACCCTGGTCGAACGCATCGGCCTGCAGCGCTGGTTCGCCGCGCCGACGCGGATGATCCTGCGCCACATCGAGCGGCGCCCGCTGAAGTCGCTCCTGACCGTGCTCGGCATCGCCTGCGCCTGCGGGCTGATGATGGTGGGCAACTACCAGCGGGGCGCGATCGATTTCATGGTCGACGTGCAGTTCCGCCAGGCCGCGCGCGAGGATCTGGCGCTCGCCTTCATCGAGCCGACCTCCGGCCGCGCGCTGCACGAACTGGCCGCGCTGCCGGGCGTCGATCACGTCGAGGGCTTCCGCGACGTGCCGGCGATCCTGCGCTTCGGGCCATACCGTCATCGCGGCGCGATCTTCGGCATCCAGCCCGAGGGCGAACTGCATCGCTCGCTCGACCGCAACCTGCAGCCGGTGGCGGTGCCGCCGGGCGGCGTGGTGCTCACCGATCATCTGGCGAACGAGATCCTGCACGTGAAACCGGGCGACATGCTGACGGTGGAAGTACTCGAAGGCAGCCGCCCGGTGCGGCAGGTGCCGGTGCTCGGTATCACCCGGCAATTCCTCGGGGTATCGGCCTACATGCAGCAGGATTCGCTGAACGCCCTGATGCGCGAAGGCAGCACGGTGTCGGGCGCCTATCTGGCAGTGCAGCCGGGCACGGAAACCGAACTCTACGCCCGATTGCACGAGCGTCCGCGCGTGCTCGGCATGATCGCCAACAAGGCGGCGATGCAGAGCTTCTACGCCACCATCGGCGAATTCATCCTGTTCTACAACCTGGTGGCGACGCTGCTTGCCGGCGCCATCGGCTTCGGCGTGGTCTACAACAGCGCGCGCATCAGCCTGTCCGAGCGCGGTCGCGAACTCGCCAGCCTGCGCGTGCTGGGCTTCACCCGCGGCGAGATCGCCTATATCCTGCTGGGAGAGCTGGCGCTGCTGACGCTGGCGGCGATTCCGGTCGGCTTCGTGGTGGGCATCGGCCTGGTCGGTATTCTGGTGGTGGCGTTCCAGAGCGAGCTGTACCGGCTGCCGCTGATCCTCACCCCGGAAAACTACGCCATGGGCGCGTCCGTCGTCATCGTCTCCGCGCTCCTGTCAGGCCTGCTGCTGTGGCGGCGACTGGGACGGCTGGACCTGGTGGCGGTTCTCAAGACTCGCGAATAGGACGGGCAACTCCGCATGAAACTGCGCGCAAAAATCGGAATGCTGGCGATCCTCGCCGTCGTGGCGGGCGGCCTCGCACTCGGCTTCATGCCGCGTGCCGTGCCGGTCGACGTCGCCGAGGTGACGCGCGGGCCGCTCGCGGTGACGGTGGAGGAGGAGGGCAAGACCCGCGTCACCGAACGCTACGCGGTGTCGGCGCCGGTGGCGGGTTACGTGCGTCGCATCGATCTCAAGGCGGGCGACGCCGTCGCCGCGCGGCAGGTGATCGCGGTCATCGAGCCGGCGCGTTCGGTGGCGCTCGATCCGCGCACCCGCGCGCAGGCGCAGGGGCAGGCCAGTGCCGCCCAGGCTGCGCTCGCCGCTGCGCAGGCCAACGCCCGTGCCGCTTCAGCCGCCGCGCAACTGGCGCAGCAGGAGCGTGCGCGCGCCGAGTCGCTGCGGCAATCCAATTTCGTGTCGGCACAGGCGCTCGATACCGCGCGCACGGCGGAAACGCGCGCCCGCGCCGTCGATGCCGCCGCGCAGCATGCGGTGCGGGTGGCGCGCTTCGACCTCGAGACGGCGCGGGCGGCGCTGGCCAGCACCGCCCGCCTGCAGGCCGGCGGCGCGGCCGAAGTCGTGCAGGTCTACGCGCCGGTCGCCGCGCACGTGCTGAAACTGCAGCACGAAAGCGAGGGCGCGGTGGCAGCCGGCCAGCCGCTGCTCGAAATCGGCGACCCCGCCAGCCTCGAAGTCGAGGTCGAGGTGCTGTCGACCCACGCGGTGAAGATTGCGCCCGGCTCGAAAGTCATCCTCGACCGCTGGGGCGGTGATCGGCCGGTCACGGGCACGGTGCGCGTGGTCGAGCCGAGCGGCTTCACCAAGATATCCGCGCTCGGCGTCGAGGAACAGCGGGTGCGCGTCATCGTCGATTTCAGCTCGCCGCGCGAAGCGTGGGCGCGGCTCGGCGACGGCTACCGCGTCGAGGCGCGATTCGTGCTGTGGGAGGGCAGGGATGTGCTGCAATTGCCGACCAGCGCGCTGTTCCGGCAGGGCGAAGGCTGGGCGGTTTTCGTGATCGACGGCCGCCGCGCGCGCCGGGTGCCGGTCGAGATCGGCCAGCGCGCCGGGCTGGCGACGCAGGTGCTGTCGGGCCTCAAGGCAGGCGATGCGGTGGTGGCGCATCCGGACGAGACGATCAAGGACGGCGCGCGGGTCAAGCTGCGCTGAGATTCAGTCCCGGGCCTGCCCGGTCTTTCGCAGAATCTCGATCACCTCGTCGTCGTCGACCTGCGGAAAGTCCGCATAGAACTGCCCCACCGCCTGGAAGAATTGCGGCGTCGACAGGCACACCACCTCGTCTGCATACCCGCGGATTTTTTCCAGCGTGTCCGCCGGCGCCACCGGCACCGCGCAGATCAGGCGCGCCGGCTTCTGCGCGCGCAGCGCATGCAGCGCGGAAATCATCGTCGCCCCGGTCGCCAGCCCGTCGTCGACCACGATGACGATGCGCTCGGCCGGGTCGATCGGCGGCCTCAGCGGCGTGTACTGCGCCCGACGTTTTCTGATGGTGTCGAGCTGGGCCTGCTTTTCCTGGGCGAGATAGCTCGGCGTGCCGCCGGCCGATTCGGCGTAGTCGGCGATGTAGCTCCAGCCCGATTCGTCGATCGAGCCGAGCGCGAACTCCGGATTGAACGGCGCGCGCAGTTTGCGCACCAGCACCACGTCGAGCTCGCCGTCCAGCGCCCTGGCCAGCCGCTGACCCATCGGCACCGCTCCGCGCGGAATCGCGAGTATCAGCGGATTGCGTCCCTTGTAGGCCCCCAGCGCGATGGCCAGGCGGTCGGCGGCTTCGTTGCGGTTGTGGAACACGTGCGCCCCTTTCTTGTTTGAACATGGCAAAGCTGCGGCGGTGCGGCGGCAAGCCGGATTCAGCCCATGATGTTTTCCTGGAACTGCTGCTGGATGGCTTCGATGTCCGCGCGGTTGTCGATCAGCGCATTCACGCAATGTTCATCGAGCTTCCTGCCCGCGAGCTGGCGCAGCATGGCAAAGGCCTCGTCATTGCTCCAGGCCGGTTTGTAGGGACGCCGGCTGGTGAGGGCGTCGAAGATGTCGGCCACCGCGACGATGCGGGCCTCGATCGGGATGTCCATGCCTGAGCGCCCGTGCGGATAGCCCGTCCCGTCGATGGCTTCGTGGTGGAACAGGGCGATGTTGCGCAGGATGTCGCTGCCCTGGATCTGGCCCACCTGGAAGTGCGCGAGCATCTGGTCGATCATGTCGCGCCCGCGGATCGGATGGGTCTGCATCAGCGCCTCCTCGTCGGGATCGAGCTTGCCGGGCTTCAGCAGTACGCGATCGGGAATCGCGATCTTGCCGATGTCATGCAGCGGGGAAAAAATGAAGATCTTCTCGATCGTTTCGTCGGTCAGCGCGTATCGGTCCGCCACGCTCAGCGCGATGACGCGCGCGAAACGCGACATGCGGTCGAGGTGGGAGCCGGTCTCGTCGTCGCGCGCGTGAGCCATGTCCCGCGCCGTCTTCACGGTGGCAAGCAGCGTCTGCAGGGAGGTGAGATCGTTGATGATGGTCAGCGCGATCAGATGCCCGAAGGGATCGATCTGGCGCAGCGTTTCCTCGCTGAAACAGTCTGCATCGTAGGAATTGAAGAACAGAAAGCCGAACAGCCGGCCCTGGTGATACATCGGCAGGGTGTAGCTGGCCCGGTAGCCCTCTGCGCCGACGCGCCGGGTGTGCTCGTGCTGGCCGCGGGAAAAAATGGCCAGGTCGTTGACGACGCGCGGCCGCCCCTTCTCGAGGATTTCCCGCAGCGACGGCGCGTCGTCCAGCTTGGCCGAATAATGCGTGAGCGGATTGTCCTCCTCGCCGGTGTAGAGGAAGGTCTCGAGCGTGTCGGCTTCCGGGTCGAAGACGGCCGCCGCAATGCGCTGAATGAAGGGAAAGCGCTCGCGCAGTGCAGCGTGGATCGTTCGTACCTTGTCCACCAGGCGGACATTGCGCCCGAGCGGACCGAGTCTGTCCTCGTGATCGAACAAGAAGGCTGATGACATGGCGGTATTCCATCCTGCACGCTATGGCCGGATTGTACGGCAGGCCGTGACCGCCCGACACGGCTGCACGCCCGTGCAGCCGTGGCCGCTTAATATCTGCGGTGCCAGATCAGCTCGCCGTCCTTGTATACGTCCCTGACCCGGTGGAAGGGCACGTCGTGCGTGGCGCCGTCGTCGTCGGTGACCTGGAAGGCGAAATGATCCCCCGGCACCTGCTGCACCCGGCTGATCGGCACCCGCACCAGGCGGCCGTCCACCCGGTCGTAATAGTCGAGCACGAAGCGGCCCTGCGCGAATGCGGCGTCCCAGCGTATCCGGTTGAGCAGTTCGTGGATGGGGATCATGTCGTCGTCGGTCGGGCGGGTTGGCCTGGCGGATCTCTTCTGCATGCTATGCGATCCGCACGCGGTGTCCAGTTTCGCGCTCCATCGCCGCGATATTCACGTCTTCCGCTCGCGCTGTTCCTGGTCGCCGGCAGGTTGCCGTGGCCGGCCTGGCTGCCGGGGCAGGGGAGGGCAGAAAGACGAACGGTCCGCGTACAGGCGCTAAACTGAGATTTTCGCTTTGCGGCGTTCGCGCTGCGGCGCCGTCCGGAAGGAGACTCCATGACAGCCGTGAAACTGCATCTCTGGATCAATGGCCAGCGCGTCCAGCCGCCAGGCGGCCGCATGGGGGACGTGTTCGACCCGGCCAGCGGCGAGGTGATCCGCCAGGTGCCGCTGGCGGGCAAGCGCGATATCGATGCCGCGGTGGCGGCGGCCAAGGCGGCCTTCCCGGCCTGGCGCGAGACCACGCCGCTGCGGCGCGCGCGCATCCTTACCCGCTTTCGCGAACTGATGGAGCAGCACCGCGACGAACTCGCGCGCCTCGCCTCGGAAGAACACGGCAAGACGCTGGCCGACGCCGCCGGCTCGGTACAGCGCGGCATCGAGGTGATCGAGTTCGCCAGCGGCGTGCCGCACCTGCTGAAGGGCGAGCAGGCCGAGGACGTCGGCCGCGGCGTCGACTGCCATTCGCTGCTGCAGCCGGTCGGCGTGTGCGCGGGCATCACGCCGTTCAATTTCCCGGCCATGGTGCCGCTGTGGATGTTCCCGGTCGCCATCGCCTGCGGCAACACCTTCGTGCTCAAGCCCTCGGAAAAAGTGCCCTCGTGCAGCCTGCGCATGGCCGAGCTGTTCCAGGAAGCCGGCCTGCCCGACGGCGTCTTCAACGTGGTGCCGGGCGACTGCGAGGCGGTCGACGCGCTGCTCGATCATCCCGACGTCGGTGCCATTTCCTTTGTCGGCTCGACCCCTGTGGCAAGGCATATCTACGAGACTGGGGCGAAAAACGGCAAGCGCGTACAGGCTCTCGGCGGGGCCAAGAACCATGCCGTAGTGATGCCCGACGCCGACATGGAGTTCACCGCCGAGGCCCTGGTCGGCGCCGCCTACGGCTCGGCCGGCGAGCGCTGCATGGCGATTTCCACCGTGGTGGCGGTGGGCGAAGCGGGCGATCGTCTGCTGCCGCTGCTGAAGGACAAGGCCGCGCAGATCCGGGTGGGGCGCGGCGATGCGGCGGAAACGGGCATGGGACCGGTGATTTCGGCGCCGCATCGCGACCGCATTGTTTCCTTGATCGACAGCGGCGCCGCCCAGGGTGCCGAGCTGGTGCTCGACGGCCGCGGCGTCCAGGTGGCGGGCTGCGAGAACGGCTTCTTCGTCGGCCCCACGCTGTTCGACCGTGTGACCCCACAGATGGACATCTATCGCGAAGAGATCTTCGGCCCGGTGCTGATCGTGCTGCGGGCCGACAGCTTCGATGCGGCAGTCAAACTGATCAACGCCAACCCCTACGGCAACGGCACCGCGATCTTCACCGGCTCCGGCCACTGGGCGCGCCGCTTCGAGAACGAGATCGAGGTCGGCATGGTCGGCGTCAACGTGCCGATCCCGGTGCCGATGGCCTTCTTCTCCTTCGGCGGCTGGAAGGCCTCGCTGTTCGGCGACCTTCACATGCACGGCATGGAAGGCGTGGCGTTCTACACGCGCACCAAGGTCGTCACCAGCCGCTGGCCCGCGCCGGCCGAGCGCACCGGCAGTACGCTGGCGATGCCCACCCTGGGCTAGGCCTCACCGTTAAAGCGCCCACGCCGCCAGTTCCAGCGGCCAGCGCACCGCCGCCGCCACGGCGAGCGCGACGCCGATGGACAGCACGACCGAATAGAGCGCGTCGCGCCGGCCGAGCAGTTTCAGCATCATGGCGAAGGTGGACACGCAGGGCACGTAGAAGGTCAGGAAGACCAGGAAGGTGGCGATCTGCGTGGTGTCGAGCACGCCGGCCAGTTCCTGGGTGCCGAGCGCATGGAACACCATCAGCAGCGACAGTTCCTTGCGCAGCACGCCGAACAGGATCGGCACCCCCAGCACCACCGGCAGCCCCAGCCACCAGCCCGTCACCGGCGTCAGCGCGAAATTGATCCAGGCATCCATGCCGACATGGCCCATCAGCGCCAGCACCACGCTGCCCGCCACCAGGAGCGGCAGCACGATGGTGACGATGTCGCGGCTGCGCGCCCAGGTGTTGGCAAGCAGGGCATGCAGGGTGGGCACGGCGTAGGCGGGGATCTCCTGGATCATGCCGGGCGTGGTCTCGGGATAGCGGCGCTTCAGGAGCTTGCCGACCAGGCTGACGACGACCGGTGCGAGCATGAAAAGCGCGAACACGCCGAAGCCGCCGAGATACTTGCCGCCGACCGCCAGGATGATGGCCGAGCGCGCCGAGCACGGCAGGAAGGTGATCAGCAGCGACGCCACGGTGCGGTCGCGGCCGTGGGTGACCGCAGCGGTGGCGGCCAGCGCCGGTACGTTGCAGCCCAGCCCCATCAGGAAGGGCAGGGCGACGCCGCCGTGCAGCCCCAGCCGGTGGAAGCCGCGGTCGACCACGAAGGCCACGCGGTGCATGATCCCCGACTCCTCCAGCCACACCAGCAGCAGCACCAGCGGGATCATGTAGGGGATGACGATGCCGGCCAGGCCGATGAAGCCGTCCAGCACCGCGCGCGCGACCACCCCCGCGAGGTCGGTCGGTTGCCACGGCTCGGCCCATTCGATCAGGCGCGCGACGGTCAGCGCGTCGAGAAACGCGCTCACCTCGAACACGAAGAACAGCACCAGCGCAAAGATCGCCAGCGTGCCGGCGAAGCCCCAGCGCGGATGCAGGAAGAGATCGTCCGCCCAGCGCTGCCAGCGCGGCTGTTCGCCCTCCTGTCCGGGGCGGGTCGCCGCCTCCACCATCAGGGCGGCACGGTGATGGCGGTCGGCATGGACTTCCTCCGCCAGCGGGCGCGGCAGGGCTGCATCGGCGGCGGCGCGCGCTTTGATCAGGGCGGCGTAGTGGGTGGGGAAGTGCGCCTGCAATTCCTGCGCGAAGTAGCCGTCGTTCTCGGCGAGCTGCTGCGTCAGCAGGGACTCGGGCACTGCGAACGCTGCCGCCACCTCCGGCTGCCGGGCGATGTCGGCAATGGCGCGCAATTGCGCCTCGATGTGCGCGCTGGGCGGCTGCGCCGGCGGGTGCGCGGTGGCATGTCGGGTCTCGCGCGCGGTGCGCACGGCGGTGGTGAACAGATCGGCCAGGCCGATGCCCATGTGCGCCACGGTCGGCACCACCGGCGCCCCCAGCCGGGAGGAGAGAGCGCGCACATTGATGAAGCGCCGCCGGGCCCGTGCCTCGTCCATGCGGTTGAGCGCGAATACCATCGGTCGGCCCAGCTGCATCAGCTCCAGCGCGAGTTCGAGATCGCGCTCCAGCGCCGTGGCATCGATCACCATCAGCAGCACGTCGGGGGCGGCAAACGTGCCCGACGGCTGATTCGCCTCATGCCCGGCGATGGCCGGCCAGCGGTCGCCCCACAGCAGATACTTCAGCGTCACGCACGCGTCCGCGTCCAGATCGTGCAGGCCGTCGACAGCGGGCAATGCGACCAGGGAAATCTGGTCGATTCCCACCTCGACCAGGCATTCCTCGTACGCGGGCCCGACGCCAGCCAGGCGCTCGTGGCGCGTCGAGGTGCTGGCGGCCGCGCGGAACATGCTGCGCTTGCCGCTGCCTGCGCGGCCGACGATCGCCACTCGTGGGCGCCGCGCGCCGCGCAGGCTGGGGCCGTGGAGGGGAAACGCAGACGCGGGCGAGGTCATTTATTAGCAATGCCTGATATGAGAATGTTTCTCATTTGTAGGGCTTTATGCCGTGGCTGTCAATCCTTGTCACATCACTTCCCGGATCCACCGCCCGGACTCAGGCATGGCGCGCGCCGGCCGTCGCCGCATCGGTTACACTCGGATCGAAAAGGAAGCCACGCAACGATCTCCGCTCGCGACCGCGGGAGCGGACCGCAACGATTCACGAACGACACGAGCACATTCAAGGCATGACCGAACCCGCAAGCAAACCCTGTCCTTTCTGCCACCTCGATCCCCACCGCATCGTCGCCGAACATGAACTGGCTGTGGCCTACCGCGACGGCTTCCCCGTCTCGCTGGGCCACACCGTCATCATTCCGCGCCGCCACTTCGCCACCCTGTTCGAAGCCACCGAGGCGGAGCATCTGGCGATGTTCAACATGCTGGCGCAGGCCAAGGATGTCCTCGACCGCCACCACCAGCCCGACGGCTACAACATCGGCATCAACCACGGCCAGGCCGGCGGCCAGAGCGTGCCGCACCTGCACATCCACCTGATCCCGCGCTATCGCGGCGACAAGGAGGACGCTCGCGGCGGAGTGCGCTGGGTGCTGCCGGACAAGGCGAAGTACTGGGCGTAGACGCGGCGCAGCATTCGATGCCCCCAGCCTGGGCTGCGAATGGGCCTGATAGACTGGGCCCGGGCTGGCAAACCTGCATCAAGAAAATGCGCCCGCAGCCGTTGTTGGACACACCCATGCCAAGAGGACCCGCTGATGATCGAGGTGCGCGAACACGAGGCAGGCCGCAACAATGGCGCTCACTGGCGTGATGTCCCTAACAGGAGTCGACAGCAGATCCCTGGGCACACTGTTCTCCTGCAGCGCACGATTGAGTTGTCAGGGTTAATCGATGAGCACTGATCCAAAACACATCTACGTCACGCAACCCTACCTGCCGCCGCTGGACGAGTTCATCCCCTATCTGGAGAAGATTTGGGAGAGCAAGCAGCTCACCAACAATGGCCCCTTCCATCAGCAGCTGGAACAGGCGCTGTGCGAATACCTGGGAGTCGATCACATCGCCTTGTTCACCAATGGCACGATCGCGCTGATCACGGCATTGCAATCACTGCGAATCACCGGCGAGGTCATCACCACACCGTATTCCTTCGTGGCCACCTCGCACTCTCTGCTATGGAACGGCATCAAACCCGTATTCGTCGACATCGACCCCGATACGCTCAATCTCGACCCGGCCAAGATCGAAGCCGCAATCACGCCGCACACCACAGCCATCATGCCCGTGCATTGCTATGGCCGTCCCTGCGATGTCGAAGCCATCCAGACCATCGCCGACAATTACAACCTCAAGGTCATTTATGACGGCGCGCATGCCTTCGGGGTGCGCGACGCGGGCGGCAGCATCTTCAGGCATGGAGATTTGTCGGTGCTGAGCTTCCATGCCACCAAGGTGTTCAATACCTTCGAAGGCGGTGCCATCGTCTGTCCCGATGCAAAAACCAAAACCCGTATCGATCATTTGAAAAATTTCGGTTTCGTGGATGAATTGGCGGTCGTTGCGCCCGGCATCAATGGCAAGATGAGCGAGATCAACGCCGCATTCGGTTTGCTTCAGCTGAAACATATCGACATGGCACTTGGCCGTCGCAAGGAAATCGACGCGGCCTACCGTCAACGTCTGGAGGGCGTGGCCGGAATTCGATGCATGCAGGCTCACCGGGAAAACGTTCCCAATTTCGCCTATTTCCCGATTCTGGTCGATTCGGATTATCCGATCAGCCGTGACGGGCTTCACCAGAAACTCAAGGACAAGGGCATCCACCTGCGCCGCTATTTTTATCCGCTGATTTCGGACTTCTCGATGTATCGGGGGCTGCCGTCGGCGCACCAGGACAACCTTCCGGTCGCGGTCGCGGCAGCACAAAAAATACTGTGCCTGCCGATTTATCCGGCCCTGGACGATGCGCAAATCGAAACCATCGCCCAGCTGATTGCGGTGCAATAATGCAGCCGGCACACAGAATCATGCAGAAAACAGGCAGGGCGTGCGTGTTCGCACACCTGTCGGACGACGGCGATGACAAATAAAAAACTGATCATCTACGGCAACGGCCAGATGGCGCGCATGTTTCTGCATTTTGCGCGGCTGGAACATGAGGTCGTGGCGTTTACCGTCGACCGCGCCGTCCTGGCCGACCCCGTCATCGAGGGGCTCCCCGTCATCCCCTTCGAGGAGCTGGAGACCCGATATCCCCCGGCGGACCACTGTCTGATCACCGCGGTCGGCTATCGGGAAATGAATGGCTTGCGCGCCCGCAAGCATAGTGAAGGACTGGCCAAGGGCTACGCCTTCGCCAGCTACGTCCACTCGTCCGTCGTCCGCCACCCGGGCGTATCCGTGGGCGAGAACACCATCGTCCTCGACCATGTCGCCATTCACCCCTATACGCAGATCGGCAACAGCGTCTTCATCGCCAGCAATGCGTCGATCGGCCACGGCTGCCGCATCGGCGATGCGTGCTGGATCAATTCAGGCGTGGCCATCGGAGGCGAAAGCATGATCGGGGACGCTTCGTTCCTCGGCATCAACGCGACCATCGGCGACAACATCCGGATCGAAAGACAGTGTTTTGTGGGTGCAAACACACTGGTGACCCGGGACACGCTCGCCGAAGAGGTCTACGTTTCGGCAAGCGGCGAACGCTTCCCGCTGTCGAGCCAGGCCTTTCTTCAATTTATTGCCCGGTCCGCCCGTTAGCCTGCGCATGCCGATCTCATTGCAACCCGCTCCCCTCTACGGGCACTTCCGGCGCGCCGCTGAACGGAACCCGGACAAGCTGGCGCTCGTGGTGGGGGAGGCCAGCTGCACCTATCGCGATCTCCTGCGCGACGTGGATGCGCTGGCAGATGGCCTCTCGCTGGCGGGCGTGCAGGCCGGAGACCACATCGGCGTGCTGTTGCCCAATTGCGCCGAGTTTGTTCTGACGCTGCTCGCCGGCGCGCGCCTTGGCGTGGTCATCGTGCCTCAGAGCATGGGGCTGAGCCCGGAGGCGCTGGCCTCCACCTTCGGAACCGCCGATGTCCGGCACCTGATCGCATGGTCCGGCGCCACGGCCCATCTTTCCGGGCTGCCGCTGCCTCCGGGCAGCCTTCGCGTGGTGGCCGGCGGGGACCGCGAAGGCTGGACATCCCTGCAGACGCTGATCGATAGGGGCCGCGCCCAGCCCCGCGCTGCGCCCCAGCTGCATGGCGAACTGCCTTATCTCATGGTGCTGACATCCGGCTCCACCGGCACGCCCAAACCCATTCTCCTCAGCCAGCGCACCAAGCTGCTGCGCGCCGCCGCCGCCGCCGAGCTGTATGGCGTCACCGCCGACGACGTGACCCTCGCGGCCACGCCGCTTTACCATTCCCTGGCGCAGCGGCTCGTTCTGATGCCGTTGACCTCGGGCGGGACCAGCATCGTCATGGAGCATTTCACCCCAGCGACCTGGATCGCTGCGGTCCGCCGGCACGGCGTGAGCTTCTCCATCGCCGTCTCGTCGCAGCTCAAGCAGATACTGGACGTCCTGATGTCCAGCCAGGATACGCTGCCCTCGCTACGCTGCCTGGTGTCTTCTTCCGCGCTGCTGGACGATGAAACGAAAGCCGGGCTGCTGGCCCGCCTGCCAGGCGAATTCCACGAGTGCTACGGCGCGTCGGAAATCGCCATTGCCACCAACCTGTCGCCCGGGGATGCCTCGCACAGGCTCGGTTCGGTCGGCACCGCCATCCCCGGAACGGAGGTGCGGATCCTCGGCGAAAACGGGCACCCCGTGCCGCCGGATACGGCAGGCGAAATCGTTTGCCGCACGCCCATGCTGTTCAGCGGCTACTACGCCCAGCCGGCTGCCACGGCAGCCGCCATGTGGGGGGACTATTTCCGTACCGGCGACCTCGGCCGGATGGACGACGAAGGCTTCCTCTACTTCCTCGGACGCATCAAGGACATCATCATCTGCGGCGGAATCAACATCTACCCCAAGGACATCGAGGACGTGGTCGCCGCCCATCCCGCAGTCCGGGAATGCGCTGCCATCCCGGTGCAGGACGAACAGCTGGGTGAAGTGGTCGGCGTGGTCGTTGCGTTTCATGCGCCCGACGCGCCGCCCGAACCGCGCGAGCTGCAGCGGCTGTGCATGCAGCGCCTGGGGGACTTCCAGCAGCCCCGGCGTTTCTTCGTCGTCCCGGCGCTTCCCCGGAACGCACTGG
This sequence comes from Thiobacillus sp., assembly GCA_018262815.1. Taxonomy (GTDB): domain Bacteria; phylum Pseudomonadota; class Gammaproteobacteria; order Burkholderiales; family Thiobacillaceae; genus Thiobacillus. The sequence goes on along the minus strand of JADFDN010000012.1, from coordinate 7,952 downwards.
GTAAACTCGACAAACCCGCACTTCGGCAGGCCTATTCCAGCGGACTGCAACAAGGATAATCCATGGCTCATGCCCAACAGCCCCCCCTGCGACTCGGCTTCATCGGCGGCGCCGTGAACTCGGCCGTGGGGTACACGCACTACAATTCCAGCCGGCTGGATGGCCATTTTCGCGTCGATTGCGGGTGCTTCAGCCGGCGCCCCGAGATCAATGAGGAAACGGCGCAGACCTACGGCATTCCGCCCGAGCGCACGCATGCCAGCTGGGGGGCGCTGCTGGAAAGCGAGACGCGAGAGCTCGATGCCATCGTCGTGCTGACGCCCACGCCGGATCACCGGGAGATGGTCGTCGCGGCGCTCGATGCCGGCTATCCGGTCATTTGCGAAAAGGCGCTGGCGGTGTCCAGCGACGAATGCCGCGGCATCGGCGAGGCCGTGGCGCGCAACCGGGGCTTTCTGGCGGTGACCTACAACTATTCCGGCTACCCGATGGTGCGCGAACTGCGCCGCATGATTGCCGACGGCCGGCTCGGGCATCTCCAGCAGATTCACGTCGAAATTCCCCAGGAAGGCTTCCTGCGGCAGGCGGCTGCGCCGCAGGCCTGGCGCCTCAAGGATCATGCCGTCCCCACGGTGTCGCTCGATCTGGGCGTCCACGCCCATCATCTGGTTCACTTCCTGACCGGCGGCAAGACGCCGCTGGAGGTCATCGGCGACCAGGCCACCTATGGCCAGTTCGGCGATATCGTCGACAACGTCTATTGCCTCGCGCATTACGAGGACGATCTGCGGGTGCAGTCCTGGTTCGGAAAAACCGCGCTCGGCAACCGCAATGGCCTGCGCATCCGCGTCTACGGCAGCCTGGCGAGCGCCGAATGGTTCCAGATGCAGCCCGAGGATCTGCTGCTCAATCATGCCGACGGACGCCGGTCGCTCATCGACCGCGGCGCCGACGATGCCGGACTCGCCCGGCAGTTGCGCTACAACCGCTTCAAATCCGGCCACCCCTCCGGGTTCATCGAGGCCTTTGCCAATCTGTATACCGATATCGCCGATCAGCTGCGCCAGCATCGATCCGGAATCACGCCGCGCAACGATTTCGTATATGGCGCCCAGGAGTCGGAAGAGGGCTTGCGCTTCCTGGAGGCCGTTTCGCGTTCGGCTCGGACCCGAAAGTGGGAAACGGTATGAATCCCACCGGAAAAAACCATGCTGCTTACGATTTCATCGTGCAGCTGCTCGAGGAAAAAGGCGCGGTTCCGGACCATTCGGCGATGGCTGCCTACCGGTATCTCGAAAATGGCCATATCGATTCGCTCGCCTTCATCAAATTCATCTTCCGCATCGAAGAGCGATTCCACATCCAGCTGTCGGAAGCGGAAATGCTCGGCGACAGGATCAAGACCGTCGGCGGACTGGTGGCGCTGATCGAAGAGAAGCTAGGGCAAACCTGAATCAAATGAGGCAAACAATGCGTTCAAATGAGTTGGAATTCGTGCCTAATAAAAGGCATGAAGCCTTCGTCCGTGACTTTATGAATCCGGACTGCCCCGTGGAAAAATACATCATGGGGACATCCCGGGATGGCTACGCGTCGGATGTCTGCAAACTGGTCGACATTCACGGATTCGTAGACGATTACGCTGGTATCGAATCGTTCGCAGGTAAGCCCGTTTTCAAGTCGGATCAGATATCAAAAGACAGCATGGTTCTGGTCTGCTCAACAGTCCGGACCGTGACGGCGATCAACGCGTTAAGGGCCAAGGGGTTTGAGAATATTCTTGATTACCCAGGCTTCTATCTCCACGCGAACAACCCAGATTTGAGACTGAGGATATTTGACAGCTTTGCGAAAGAATTTGAAACCAATCGGGATGGCTTTGAATGGGTCTTCAATTTGCTGCGCGACACTCAATCAAAGGAAATATTTAACGCTCTTGTTGAATACAGGATGACGGCCAATCTGGCTCTGATGGCAGCATTCGCTTACATCCCCAATGAGCAGTATTTCCCGGATTTCTTGAAGCTGGATGAAGAAGTTTTTGCTGATGTGGGCGGATACGACGGGCAAACGAGTCTGGAATTTATCAAACGGTGTCCGAATTACAGGGCTGTGTATTTATTCGAGCCGTCTGAAAGTAATTTGGCTCTGGCAAGACGTAATCTGTCTGGCTACTCGAATGTCCATTTCATACAGAAAGGGCTATCGGATCAATCGGCGGAGCTGAAATTCAATAGCCATGACGGCTCTGCAAGCAGCATTTCGGATACCGGTGACGTTTCGATTTACGTCGAAGCCCTGGATAATCTGGTCAAAGAAAAAATCACTTTCCTTAAAATGGATATCGAGGGCGCGGAATCTTCAGCCATTGAAGGAGCCCGCAAGCAGATTCTGAATCACCATCCCAAAATGGCCATTGCCGTCTACCACAAGGCGGGCGATTTCTGGAAAATCCCCAAACAAGTCCTGTCCATTCGTGACGACTACGACCTGCACTTGAGGCATTACACCGAAGGCACGGATGAAACGGTCATGTACTTCATTCCCCGAAGGAAATAGGCGGATTGCAGGCACACCGTTTCAAATCAAGCAGCGCACCATTTCCGCCATATTTCCCGATACGCCGCTTCTAGATGGTGAGTGACGGTTCGTGGTTCGCAGCTTGACGCGCTCATCCTGTCACGTATCGATTGTCTGATCCGATTCAGGCCAGGTAAATCCTGCGCCATCTGCACGGCACGTTGGAAGTATTCGTCCTCGCTGTGCGTGATGAATTCGTCGAGGCCGACACGCGACAGCAATGGAACCGCGCAGCGCGACACCATGTGCTCACCGACCAGGGTGAGGACCGGCACGCCCATCCACAGTGCGTGCATCGTGGTGGTGCCGCCATTGTAGGGAAACGGGTCGAGCGCCAGATCGATCTGATGGTGCAGCGCCAGATAATCGTGCAAGGACATGCGCGGCTGCAATATCAGGCGATCGGTCGCCACGCCCGCCTGGCCGAACTGTTCGATCACCCGTTGCCGAACGCCGCTATCCGTTACGTTGCCAAGAAGCAATTTGGCGTGCGGTAATGCGCCCAGGATGCGTGCCCACAGCGTGACAACGGACGGGTTGATCTTGATCAGGTTGTTCAGCGAGGCCAATATGAACTCGCCGCTGGACAGCGCCGGCAATGGGTTGACGGGCGGACAACCCGGCTCGGGTCGGTACGCGACGCTGGTGTCCGGCAAGCGTATCAGCAACTCGCTGTGGTAACGCTCGGTCAGTCCGGGGGGATCCACGCTTTCATTCGTAATCCGGTAATCCATCGCAGTCAGTCCGGTGGAGCCTGGGTAACCAATCCACGTCACTTGAACCGGCGCGGGTTTCCGGGCGAAAACAGGCAGGCGGTTGTAGCCGGTGTGTCCCGACAGATCGACGAGGATGTCGATGCCGTCGGCACGAATGCGATCGGCGAGCGCCTCGTCGCTCATCCTCGAGCAGGACAGCCAGTGGTCGGCATGGGCAGCAATCCGCTCGGTATGGCCATCGTGCTGGGTATGGTTGTAATAGCAATGAATCTCCACTTGCGATTTGTCGTGACTCGCCAGAATCGGTTCGATGAAGAAGGCCACCGCATGGTTGCGGAAGTCCCCGGACACATAACCGATCCGCAGGCGTCGTTCGGGATCGCGGCTGTTCGGGTGCGGCATCCGGTTCGCCTTGAAGGGGGTTTCAAACCGTTCCGCATAGCGCTGGTGCTCGCTGAACGCCTCCGCCGGCGTGACCGTGCTCATGTACTGCAGGGTGTACAGCAGGTTGCTGTACGTGGTGGGCGAATCGGGCTGGATCGAGAGGGCCTGCCGGAAGCAGGCGACCGCCTCATCCAGCTTGCCCTGATCGCGCAGCGAGTTTCCCAGATTGCTGCAGGCGCCGGCATCCTCCGGCTTCAGCAGCACAGCCTGCCGCCCGAATGCGACCGCTTCATCGAGCTGGCCGAGCGCCCTGAGCGCATTCCCCAGGCCGTCGCATGCCTCGGCATAGTCCGGCCTCAGCCTGAGGGCCTCCCTGCAGGACGCGATCGCTTCGGTTAGCAGGCCCTGTTCATAGAGCGTATTCCCCAGATTGCAGTGCAGCTCGGCGGCGTACGGCCGGATCGCAACCGCCTGCTGATAGCAGGCAATCGCCTCGTCCTGCCTGCCCATCTTGTTGAGTGCATTGGCCAGGTTGTTGCAGGCCTCGACGTAACGCGGCTTGAGCCGGATGGCTTCCCGGTAGCTGGCCACGGCTTCTTCCAGCCTGTCCTGCTCCTTGAGCAGATCGCCCAGGTTGCAGTGCGCCTCGGCCAGGTCCGGCTTGATCGCAATGGCCTTCCGGTAGCAGGCAATCGCCTCGTCCTGTTCGCCCTGCTTCATCAGCGCAATCGCCAGATTGTTGTAGGCCTCGGCATGGTCCGGCTTGAGGCGGACAGCTTCCCGGTACTGGACGACCGCCTCGGGCAGCCTGCTTTCCCGCAGGAGCGCATCCGCCAGGTTGTAGCGCACTTCGGCCAGATTCGGGTTGATTCTGAGGGCCTTGCGATAGCTGGCGATCGCCTCCGTCAGTTTGCCTTGCGTCTGCAGCACGTCGCCCAGGTTGTTGTGAAGCTCGGCATTGTCCGGGGTGATCAGGACGGCTTTTTTGTAGCTGGCAACCGCGTCGTCCAGCCGGCCCAGATCCTTGAGCGCATTGCCCAGGTTGTAGTGCGCATTGGGATGCCCGGACTGCAGCGAAATGGCGGTCTGGTAGCTGGCGGCCGCATCCGCCACCAGGCCCTGCGCCATCAGCACGACCCCCAGGTTGTTGTGGGCATCGGCGAGGTGGGGCGCAACTTCGATGACGCTGCCAAAAAAGATCGCGGCCACATCGTGCATGCCGATCTGATACGCGATCATCCCCATCAGATACAAGGCATCCGGATGCTGGGGCGAGACCGCCAGTATCTCTTTGCAGATCGCTTCAGCCTCGGCCAGGCGCCCGGCCTGATGGTGCGCGTGCGCAGTCTGCATGGCCTGGGCAATCTTCATGGCGTCCGAAGCAGGGCTTGCGAGACGCTCAGCCGAGGACAGGCAACACTGTTTGTACTTTTTTCCACTGCCGCATGGACACGGATCATTACGAGCGATTTTCTGGGTGGTCATGTCACATCGAGGAACGGGGCAGAGGCCGCGACACCCATTGTAGCCACCCTTGCGCCGTCCCTCCAGCGATCAGTGGCGGGTCGGCAGACGCGCATGCGCGTTGTGCGAAAAATGCGCCTGCCGGGCCGACCCGGCACGACGCGTGATCAGGCTTCACGTGCCAGGTCGAGCTGCTCGCGCAGGCTGTCCAGGGCGCTCTGCGCGCCACGGACGCGGAAGAACGCCCCGTCTTCGTCGGCGCGTTCCTCCAGTACCTCGCAGCGCGCGAAGAGATCCCCGCGCAGCTGCTGGGCCGACCACGGAAGAAACAGCTCGGCCTCGACCAGATCCTTCTGGAAAAACGCGACGATTGCCTGGTGCAGTTTCGCGACGTCGTCAGGGCGGCGCGCGCTCATCACGATGCAACCGGGGTACGTGGCGCGCAGCGCGGCCTCGTGTTCGGCCTGCGCCGCGGCGTCGCCGACGTGGTCGATCTTGTTGAAGATGCGCAGGCGCGGCACCTCCTGCGCACCGATTTCGTTCAGTACGTCCTCGGTGGCTTCGATCTGCCGCTCGAAGCCGGGATCGCTGGCGTCGATGACGTGGAGCAGCAGCGAGGCGTCGAGCGCCTCTTCGAGTGTGGACTTGAACGACGCGACCAGCCCGTGCGGCAGGTTCTTGATGAAGCCGACGGTGTCGCTGACCAGCACGCGCGGAATGCTCTCGGGATACAGGGTGCGCACCGTGGTGTCGAGCGTCGCGAACAGCTTGTTGGCGACCAGCACCTCGCTGCCGGTGAGGGCGCGCATCAGGGTGGACTTGCCGGCGTTGGTGTAGCCGACCAGCGCCACGCTGGCGAGCCCCTGGTGCCCTTGCCGCCGCGCGCGCTGCGTCTTGCGGTCGGCGTCCATCGCGGTGATTTCCTTCTGCAGTTCGGCGATGCGGTCGCGGATCTTGCGCTTGTCCAGTTCGGTGTGCGACTCGCCGGCGCCGCGCCCGCCCACGCCGCTGCGCTGCCGGCCCTGCGGCCCCGCCAGCTTCGCCGCCTCGCGCAGGCGCGGCGCCATGTAGCCCAGGCGCGCGATCTCCACCTGCGCGCGCGCAGCGGGGGAGCGCGCGTTGCGGTGGAAGATTTCGAGGATGACCATGGTGCGGTCCATCACCTGGCAGCCGACCTCGTTTTCGAGATTGCGCGCCTGCGACGGCGAGATCTCGTGGTCGACGAAGAGGACGTCGATCGGATGGGTCGAGACCTCGTCGTCCAGCCCCTCGACGAAGTTGGAGAGGCGATGCAGCGGATTCTGCGGCTCGGCATCGGGCGCGGTTTCGTCGTCCGGCTTGCTGTTGACGAAGCGGCGGATCTCCTGCCGCTTGCCCTCGCCCAGATACGCCGTCGAGTCGAAGCCGGCACGCTTTTGCATGAACGTGCGGGTGACCGTGAACCCCAGCGTCTTGGCCAGCTCGCGCAGCTCGGTCAGCGACGCTTCGAACTCGACATCGTTCACCCCCGGCAACTGAACCGACGCCACGATGGCGTACTGGGGGGCTTCTTTGGCTTCGCTTTGCATTCGATGTCTGCTTCTAGGGGGTGGTGGGCGAAGCCGGATAGTACCCGGACGACGACAGGATGAGGGCGGGTGGGGGCACACCCATGTCCCAGTATCTGAATGAAAGAATCCTCGCATCGCTGCGAGGCGCTTCAAGTTTGGCTCTCTGACCTGGGCTCGAATCAGGAACCTACGGATTTCCGCTGCTTGGTGCCCATGCCTCGAACCATTTCGATATACAGCGACTCCACACGCTCCCGTGCCCACGGGGTCCGGCGAAGAAATTTTAGGCTCGACGCGATGCTCGGGTCATGGGTGAAGCAGCGGATCTCGATTTTCCGGCCCAATGCATCCCAGCCATGGAAGGCAACCAGTTCGTTCAATAACTGCTCAAGCGTGACGCCGTGGAGCGGATTGTTGGGCTGAGTCGCTTGCATGGTTTTGGCCCCGGTCAGGCTGCGGTACGGTTCACTGGGTCGCCGCGCGCATCCTGTCCAGCTTCTCGACGACCGCCTGATAGAGATCGCAGTCGGCATCGGGGTTGCGGTCCGGGTGGTGGGCGCTACGGATCTTTTTCAGCGCAGTCATATCGTCGGGCAGGTCATGCACCTTGGTTACCCGATCGCCGTTCTTGGCCATCTCGCGCTGAAGCTCGGCCTCTGCGCTTTCGCGTGTGTCGTGCAACCGCCGGCTGCCTAGACGCCAGCCATCCTGATTCTTGCGCGGGGAATGATGTTTCTCGCCATCGAACCAGATCCATTTGCCGGTTTCAGGATTCAATTCAAAACGAACGGTGGTGATGCCGTAGGTGTAGACGGGCGGCTTGAGGTCCCGGGCGAACATCTTGAACGTGCCGACAGTGCCCACGGTAGCCAGGTAATACGCGCCAGCCTCATGGGGCCTGAACGCGCTGCTGGGCGTGGGTATGGGCGTTGGCTCAGGCTTGCTGTCCTTACCTGAAGAATCCTCTTTAGCCTGCCTGGCGAGCCATGCGGCTCGGCGTTGTGCGTTGGTCACGGATGTTGCTCCTTGAATTGATTGAAACCCACTGGGATCACCCCTCGCCGAAGGGATCACCCGCTGGACTCCTGGACAGTCTCAATGGCTGCACTAGTCGGATGAGGCGCTTTTGGTCGGTCCGGCCTTGCGTCCGGGCGCGGCGGGCGGTACATAACCCGAAATCCTGCACTGAATACCCTCAACACGCTTGTCGCCGTGGAAGTGGGTGACGCTGCACTGGGATATTTCGCCGCGTGTCGTA
>JADFDN010000129.1 GCA_018262815.1 Thiobacillus sp. | reverse complement strand
CACAAGATCCGCGACCATGCCATGCGCTACATCGAACTGGTCGGTCTCAAGGGGGCCGAGCACAAGAAGCCGTCGCAGCTGTCGGGCGGCATGAAGCAGCGCGTCGGCATCGCCCGCGCGTTTTCCATCGAGCCGAAAATGCTGCTGATGGACGAGCCTTTCGGCGCGCTCGATGCGCTGACGCGCGGCGTCATCCAGGACGAATTGCTGAAGATCTGCGCCGAGACGCAGCAGACCGTTTTCATGATCACGCACGACGTCGACGAAGCGATTCTGCTGTCCGACAAGATCATGCTCATGTCGAACGGCCCGCACGCGCGCATCGCCGAGATCGTCAACAACACCCTGCCGCGTCCGCGCGAGCGCAGCGCCATCCACAGAGAGCCGCACTACTACCCGATCCGCAACCATCTGGTCGATTTTCTGGTGAGCCGCTCCAAGCAGTTCGGCGCTCTGCGCGATGCGCCCGATGCCCCCAGCTCGCCCACCGTGTTCGATCCGGCCGATCTGCTCGAGTCCGAACCGACCGCCGTCCCTGCGCCGCCCGTCGGCAAACCACACATCCACCTCGTCAACGCTTAAGGAATTTTTAACATGACCCGCACCGAAGTCACCGATCTCATCCTCGCCGCCAAGCACAAGAAGGGCCTCAAGTGGGCCGACATCGCCAAGAAGGTGGGCCAGAGCAAGGAGTGGACAACCGCCGCCCTGCTCGGCCAGATGACGCTCGACAAAAAACAGGCCGCCGCCGTCGGCAAGATGCTCAATCTCCCCGCCGAAGCGGTCGACCAGCTGCAGATGGTGCCGTACAAGGGCAGCCTGCCGAGCGCCGTGCCGACCGATCCGTTGATCTATCGCTTCTATGAACTGATCATGGTGTACGGCATGACGATCAAGTCGCTGATCCACGAGGAGTTCGGCGACGGCATCATGAGCGCGATCGATTTTTCGATGGATATTTCGCGGGTGGAGGATCCGAAGGGGGACCGGGTGAAGATCGTTCTGAACGGAAAATTCCTGCCGTACAAAACCTACTGAGGTTCAGCGGCCTTGCAACAGGGCTTCGAAGTCTGCCGCCGCAAGCGGATTCGCATACAGATAGCCCTGCGCATAGTCGCATCCGGCGGATGCCAGCAACACGCGCTGGCCTTCGGTTTCCACCCCTTCCGCAATGACTTTCAGCCCCAGTTCGTGCGCCATCACGATAATCGCGCGTGACAGCGCCATGTCGTTGGGGCTGATGTTGAGATCGCGCACGAACGAACGGTCGATTTTCAGGTAGTCGATGGGAAACTGCTTGATATACGACAGCGAGCTGTAGCCCGTGCCGAAATCGTCGACAGCGACCTGGATGCCGGCATCGCGCAACTGGAACAGCTGACGGGTCACGTCGGTGTGGACATTGAGCAGCAGGCTTTCGGTGATCTCGACGATGAGGTTCTCCCCCGACAGTCCGATGTCCTGCAGGTGCCGCAGCCAGCCCTGGACGCGTGCGCGGCCGTCACTGCGGAACTGAACCGGGGATATGTTGACGCTGATCTGGAAATCCGCGCCGAACTCGCGGCACCACTTCTTCGCGTACAGGGTCGACTCCCGGAAAGTCCATTCGCCGATTTCGTTGATGAGTCCGGTATCTTCCGCCAGCGGTATGAACGACATCGGATCGACCAGCCCCCGTGTAGGGTGCTGCCATCGCAGCAGCGCCTCGGCCTTGTGCATGCGTCCGGTCGACAGATCGACGATCGGCTGGAAATGAATGAGAAACTGCTTGCCGGCAACCGCTTCGCGCAGTTCACGTGACAGTTTCAGGCGAGCCTGCGCGACTTCCTGCAGCGTGGCCGTGAAATAACAGAAACGGTTGCGCCCCTGCCTTTTTGCGGCATACATGGCCTGATCGGCATGCTTCATCAGCGTGTCGATATCGTTGGCATCGCCCGGATGCAGCGTGATGCCGATGCTGGCCGAGACATAGGCCAGCTCGTTGCCCAGCTGATAAGGCTCGGCCAGACGGGCGATGATTTTCTGCGCGATATCCTCGAGGTGCGTGCGGTCCGACAAGTCGGCCAGCAGGACCGTGAATTCGTCGCCGCCCAGGCGGGCGACCGTATCGGCGTCGCGCACGCAACTGCGGAGACGGCGGGCCGCCTCCTGCAGCAGCGTGTCGCCCACGTCGTGCCCCAGCGTATCGTTGACTTCCTTGAATTCGTCCAGATCGATCAGCAGCAGGGCCAACGGTGTCTCGGCGCGGCGGGATTTGGCCATCTCCTGTTCCAGGCGATCGAGAAACAGCCGCCGGTTGGGCAGGTGCGTCAGCGGATCGAAGTTGGCCTGGCGCTGGATGGTGTCTTCCGCCGTCTTGCGCGCATTGATGTCGAGATAGGTGCCGATCAGCCGCACCGGGGTGCCGGCCGCGTCGCGTGCAGCGACCATGCCGCGCACCTGAACCCAGGTCCAGCCACCTTGCTTGCAGCGCTTGCGGTGCTCGTTGGTGAAGGTGTCGCTGCGGCCGTCGAATAGCGGCTGGCGCGCGGCCAGCAATGCAGGCATGTCGTCGGGGTGGACGAGTGCATGCCAGTCGCTGAATCGCGTGCCGATTTCGTCGTCGGCGTAACCCAGCATCGATTTGCAGCGGCTCGACAACAGAATCTGCCCGCTCGCCAGATCCAGATCCCACACGCCCGCTCCGGTGCTGTCCAGCGCGAAGCGCCAGCGCTCCTCCAGGTCGCGCAGCTTTTCGTTGGCGGCAGTCGTCTCCTGCCGCGACCGCACCAGCTTGCGCACCAGTGGCGTCACCAGCCAGTACAGCAGCAGGATTCCGATCAGCACCAGCCCGCCGAGCAGGGGGGCGATGAAACGAAGCTGGTGCTTGACCGGCCCGAACAGCTCGTCCTGATCGATCTTCAGCACCATCCCGGGACCCAGCGAGCCCATCGGCGTGTAGGCCGCGACCACGCGCGCATCCTGATAATCCCGCGTGAACGCCGTACCGGTCTGGCCGTCCAGCGCGTGGCTCATCGGCAGCGGCCGCCCGCCCAGGTTGCGCGCAATGCGCGGGGATACCGAATAGGTTCGCGTGAGAGGGAAACACTGCATGTCCGCTTCCAGCGGGGCGCAAATCGCGAGCTCCGCCGTCTCGCCAAGCGCGCTGGCGTCCCCGATCGCCCGAGTCAGATGCGGCAGCGCGGATTCGGTCCGGGCCGAGCCGATGCGTATACCTGCTTCATCCACCACATCGCGGACGACCTGCAGGATCAGCTGCCCGTCCCACAGCAGCCGCGACTCGACCTGCGTGGCGAGCGTCACGCTGAGCGCCGGATGGGCCGACAACGTGCCCGCACGCACGACTTCGACGTCGCGGGTATCGTAAAAGGAAACCCCGGAAAACCCGGTCTGCAGAAACGAGTCCGCGATCTGTTGCAGGGCCGCGCGACTGGTGGCGTCGCCCGGTTGGGTCTTGAGTTGCCGCAGGTTGCGGATCACGAAGGGGCGCGTCGACACCGTCAGCGCATTGGTCACGCCTGCGGCGATCTCGCTTTCGAACAGGCGGCGGTCGCTTTGCAGCGAAGCCTCCAGGCTGTTGACCAGAATGGATTCCGCCTGCCGCTGCATCACGGCGTAGACAGCGATCCCCGCGGCAAGCGTCAGGCCGGCAAGAATGAGGCCGCCGATGATGCCGATACGGTAACTGTCGTGTTGCCGGTTCACTTGAGGGTTTTTCGGTTGGTATTGAAGTGTAGGGGATGGGTACGAACTTACCACGCATTTCGGCGGGTGGGGCGTCATTGCGACGGGCCAAGTGGGGAAGCAACCCGGTCTGGGGTGGGAGCGAAGCGCGCCTTTGATGGGAGGGCCTTCACCGGACTGCTGATCGTTGGCCGGGGGTAGCCCGGCGGCTAGTCACTTTTCTTGTCTCGCCAAGAAAAGTAACCAAAAGAAGGCGACCCCGACAGTCCCGAATTCCCGAAGACCAAGCGCGTCGGGTGGGCGGCAAAGAACTCGCCCCGCCTTGTTGTTTTTTATTTTGTTTTTTGTGGGCGGGGCTCAAACACCTTTGCCGCTGATCCACCCGCCGCGCTTGATCTTCGGCGGGTCTGTGAGGGGAAGAAAGTCAAAACCAGGGCGGTGGTGACGGGGTGGCTTGGGTGCTTGTGATGCCCATCCGGCGCAATGCCCTTCGGTCATTGCGCCCTAGCTACGCGAGCCATAAGCATCAAGTTGGAATCTCGTCTTTCCAACGGTCGTAGATGTTCCACCACACATCCTCACCGCGAGTACCATCAAGCAAGCCAAATGCTTGGGCAATCGATATCTGAACAGGATCGCAGTCAACGGCGTAAACCCCGGTAACACGAAATCCGGTTAATACCGGCATATTGAACGATATATCTCTCTTTGACCTTTTTAGGATGGTCCATTTCAATTTATTGCCCGACTTATTGACCAGCATTTTTCCGAGCAGCAATCCTATATCCGCAGCAAGTGCATAACCGCGATCTGTTAAATCCCTGCCTTGTGCCATCTGAACGCTAAACTCATCAAGGAGAAAA
>JADFDN010000128.1 GCA_018262815.1 Thiobacillus sp. | reverse complement strand
TTGCTGACGGGCGGCGCCGGCTATATCGGGTCGCACACTGCAGTGGAATGCCTGGCGGCGGGGCACGAGGTGGTGGTGTTCGACAACCTGTCGAACAGCAGCGTGACCTCGCTCGACAGGGTGGCGCAGATCACCGGGCGACCCATTACCTTCGTCGAGGGTGACATCCGCGACCGTGCGGCGCTGCGGCAGCTGTTCGCCGACTTCGAGCTCGACGCGGTGGTGCATTTCGCCGGCTTGAAGGCAGTGGGCGAGTCGGTGGAAAAACCGATCCTGTATTACGACAACAACATCGGCGGCAGCATCGCGCTGTTCGAGACGATGGCCGAGGCGGGGGTGAAGTCGGTGGTGTTTTCGTCGTCGGCCACGGTGTACGGCGACCCGGCGACGGTGCCGATCACCGAGGATTTCCCGCTGTCGGCGACCAATCCCTATGGCCGCTCCAAGCTTTTCATCGAGGAGATGCTGCGCGACATCGCGCTGGCGGATGCGGGCTGGAAGATCGCGCTCTTGCGCTATTTCAATCCGGTGGGGGCGCACGAATCGGGCCTGATCGGCGAGGACCCGCGCGGCATCCCCAATAACCTGATGCCTTATGTGGCGCAGGTGGCGGTGGGCCGGCGGCCGCATCTCAACGTATTCGGCGGCGACTACCCGACGCCGGACGGCACCGGGGTGCGCGACTACATCCATGTGGTCGACCTGGCGCGCGGACATGTGGCGGCGCTGAACAAGCTGCAGCAGGTGGGCGGGGTGCAGATATGGAACCTCGGCACCGGGCGCGGGGTGAGCGTGCTCGACATGGTGCGCGCGTTCGAGGCGGCCAGCGGCAAGCCGGTGCCCTACCAGATCGTGGCGCGCCGCGCCGGCGACGTGGCGCAATGCTGGGCCGACCCGGCGCGTGCGGCGCAGGAACTGGGCTGGCGCGCGGAATACGACTTGCAGCGGATGTGCGCAGATGCCTGGCGCTGGCAGTCGGGGAATCCGGAGGGGTATGCCTGAAAGGCGGGTTCAAGTTGCAAGTTTCAAGATTCAAGGTGGTCGTGGCCGGGCATAAAGCCGCTCGCTACTCTTGAGCCTTGAATCTTGTAACTTGTAACTTGCATCTGTCAGGCCGAAGGCCGTTTGCCGAACACTCCGCGTCCGCGGAAATACTGCACGCTGAGCCAGCCGCCGAACAACCCGCCCAGATGGGCGAAGTGGGCGACGCCGGCGGTGGTGTTGGTGACCCCCAGAAACAGTTCGACGGCGCCGTAGCCGAGCACGAAGGTGCGGGCCGGGATCCGGATGAACGGCAGGAAGATGATGACGATGACGCGGTTGGGGAAGTACAGCGCGTAGGCCAACAGCAGGCCGAACACGCCGCCCGAAGCGCCGACGACGGGGCCGCTGGCGTGCAGGAAATAGCCGCTGACGGCGATCTGCGTCATGGCGGCGACGACGACGCTGATCAGGTAGGTCAGCAGGTAGCGCAGATCGTCCCAGCGTTTTTCCAGCGCGGCACCGAACATCCAGATCGCCACCATGTTGAAAGCCAGATGCAGCAGCGAGCCGTGCAGAAAGCTGTAGGTGACGAGCTGCCAGACATGAAACACGCCCCCCGATCCCGGCGGCCACAGCCCGAACACGCGCACGATCTCCGGCCCGGTGGCGATGCTGAGCGCAAAGACCAGGACGTTCAGCAGAATGAGGGAATAGGTGATCGGCGGCATGACAACGGAAGTTTCAAGTTTCAAGGCGCAAGTTGCAAGTAAATCGTGGCCTGCATGCAGCCGCTCGCCCCCTCGAGCCTTGCCTCTTGAATCTTGTAACTTGTAACTTGAACCTCGCATAAGCCGAACGGGTCAGTCCCGGAGGCCGACCGCGACATCGGCCTATCATGTTCAGTCGGTAGGCTCGGCGTTCCTTTAATGATCCGGAGCGCTGAAATGAAGAAACATACCCTGGGCATGCTGGCTGCAGCTGTGCTGATGACCTTGGGCACGCATGCCGCGGCGGATGGCGGGCGCCACGGCTCGGCTTCGTTTGCGCTGATCGGCGACGCGCCTTACGGCACGGCGGTCGAGACGAAATTCGATCAGGTGATTTCGAGCATCAATGCGGCACCGCATGTGCGTTTCGTCGTGCACACGGGGGACGTCAAGGCCGGCAGCGAGCGCTGCGACGACGCGCTGCTGCAGAAGCGCTTCAACCAGTTCCAGACCTTCCGCGACGGCGTGATCGTGACCCCGGGCGACAACGACTGGACGGACTGCCATCGCACCAATAACGGCAACTATCTGCCGACCGAGCGTCTGGCCAGGTTCCGTGAAATCTTCTACCCGATTGCCGGCATGACGTCGGGCCAGCATCGCTTCCCCGTGCGCACGCAGGCGGCCATGGCGGGTTTCGAGGACTACGTCGAGAACATGATGTGGGGCTTCAACGGCGCGATGATGGCGACGGTGCACGTGGTGGGCAGCAACAACGGCCTCGACCCGTGGAGCGCGATCGACCCGACCGACAGCTATGCCGTGCCGCGCCCCGACCGCCTGGCCGAAGTGCAGGCGCGCGAAGCGGCTGCGCTGGCGTGGATCGACGAGGTGTTCGCCCAGGCCACCGCACGCAAGTCGGCCGGCGTGATGATCGCGATGCAGGCCAACCCCAGGTTCGATCTGCCGGCTGCCGATGTGGAGAGCCAGGGCTTCAACCAGGTGCTCGAGCGCATCACGCAGCAGGCTATCGCGTTCGGCAAGCCGGTGCTGCTGGCCCATGGCGACAGCCATTATTTCCGCGTCGACAAGCCGCTCGCCGGGCCGGTGCAGCCGTCGGGCCGCCAGATGCTGGAAAACGTGACGCGTGCGGAGAATTTCGGCGCGCAGAACGTCCACTGGGTCGAGGTGTCCGTCAACCCGCGCGACCCCAACGTGTTCCGCGTCGAGCCGCGGATCGTGAAGGCCAATCTGTTCGCACGTTGAACGGGCTCGCCGGTACTGCCGGCAGGTTGCGTGATGCAACGTGAAGTTCGGTTCGATCGGCGGCGGGACGGTGGTGGCGTCCTATCTGCCCTGGATCCAGGCGACGATCGCGCCCGTTCCCGAGCCCCATAGCTGGCTGATGCTGCTGGCAGGCCTGGGGCTGGTCGGCGCGGCACGCCACAAGCGGCAACGCGCGTAGCGCTTCAGTCCGCCGGCTCCCAATGCTGCAGCTTCAGCTGCAGCGTCTGCTGTCCATTGAACTCGTTCGGCATCAGCGCGTAGACGGCGCGGATGCGCTCGGGCAGCGGGTCGGGGTGGAAGAAGCGCATGGCCTCGAACGCGGCGCCCGCGCGCGCGAGTTTCAGTTTCAGATGCTTTTCGCCGACGACGCGCTGCGCCAGGACGTCGAAGGTGGCGGTGAACAGCGGGGCAGGAAAACCCTGTCCCCAGACCGCGTGGTCGAGCTGCTCGGCGAGGGCATAGCTGTGGTCGGCGGGGTCGAGTTCGCCGTCGGTTTCGATCATGCCTTCGAGATCGGCCGGGTCGATCAGCTCGCGCACCACCGCTTCGAAGGCCCGGCCGAATTCGTCGTGGCGGTCGGCGGGCAGGCTGAGGCCGGCCGCCATGGCGTGGCCGCCGAATTTGAGGATGAGGCCGGGATGGCGCTTGTCGACCAGGTCGAGCGCGTCGCGCAGGTGCAGGCCCGGGATCGAGCGGCCGGAGCCTTTCAGTTCGCCGCTGTCGCTGCGCGCCAGCACGATGGTGGGGCGGTGGAACTTGTCTTTCAGCCTGGAAGCGAGGATGCCGATGACGCCGATGTGCCAGCCGGGCTGGTAGGCGGTGAGGCTGTAGCTGTCGCTGGCGTCGAAGCGGGCCAGGATGGCGAGCGCTTCGTCCAGCATGTCGCCTTCGACGTCGCGGCGGGCGCGGTTGAGCGTGTCGAGTTGCTGCGCCAGCCGCTGCGCGGCGGCAGGCTCGTCGGCCAGCAGGCATTCGATGCCGAGCGCCATGTCATCGATGCGACCGGCGGCGTTCAGCCGCGGGCCGAGCATGAAACCGAGATCGAACACGGTGGCGCGCGCGGGATCGCGGCCGGCGGCGCGGAACAGCGCGTTGACGCCGGCGCACGCCTTGCTGGCGCGCATCCGCGCGAGCCCCTGTGCGACCAGGGTGCGGTTGTTGGCGTCGAGCTTCACCACGTCGGCGACGGTGCCGAGCGCGACGAGGTCGAGGAGGGCGCGCAGGTCGGGCTCGGCTTTGTCCGCGTACACGCCGCGCTGGCGCAGTTCGGCGCGCAGCGCCAGCAGCACGTAGAACATCACCCCCACGCCCGCCAGATTCTTCGATGCGAAGCCGCAGCCGGGCTGGTTCGGGTTGACGATGCAGGCCGCTTGCGGCAACGCGTCGCCGGGCAGATGGTGGTCGGTGACCAGCACCGGGATGCCGAGCGCATTGGCCGCCGCCACGCCTTCGACCGCGGCGATGCCGTTGTCGACGGTGACAAGCAGGTCGGGCTGGCGTGTCGCGGCGAGCTTGACGATGTCGGGGCTGAGGCCGTAGCCGTGTTCGAGCCGGTTGGGCACGATGAAATCGACCTGCGCGCCGAGCATGCGCAGGCCGCGTACGCCGACCGC
>JADFDN010000127.1 GCA_018262815.1 Thiobacillus sp. | reverse complement strand
AGGGCTACCCCGGCAAGCGCTACTACGGTGGCTGCGAATACGTCGACATCGTCGAGCAGTTGGCGATCGACCGCGTCAAGGCGCTGTTCGGCGCCGAGGCCGCCAACGTGCAGCCGAACTCCGGTTCGCAGGCCAACCAGGCGGTGTTCATGGCCTTCCTCAAGCCCGGCGACACCATCATGGGCATGAGCCTCGCCGAAGGCGGCCACCTCACCCACGGCATGGCGCTCAACATGTCGGGCAAGTGGTTCAACGTCGTCGCCTACGGCCTCAACGAGAAGGAAGAGATCGACTACGACAAGATGGAGCTGCTTGCGCGCGAACATAAACCCAAATTGATCATCGCCGGCGCCTCGGCCTACGCGCTGCGCATCGACTTCGAGCGCTTCGCAAAAATTGCAAAAGAGATCGGCGCGACCTTCATGGTCGACATGGCGCACTACGCCGGCCTGATCGCCGCAGGCGTGTACCCGAATCCGGTGCCGCACGCCGACGTCGTCACTTCGACCACGCACAAAACCCTGCGCGGCCCGCGCGGCGGCATCATCCTGATGAAGGCCGAGCACGAGAAGGCGATCAACTCCGCCATCTTCCCCGGCCTGCAGGGCGGCCCGCTGATGCACGTAATCGCCGGCAAGGCGGTGGCATTCAAGGAAGCGGGCAGCAAGGAATTCAAGCATTACCAGGAGCAGGTGATCGCCAACGCGCTGGTGATGTGCAAGGTGCTGGTCGAGCGCGGCCTCAGAATCATCTCCGGCCGCACCGAGAGCCACGTCTTCTTGGTCGACCTGCAGCCCAAGAACCTGACCGGCAAGGAAGCCGAGGCATTGCTGGGCCGCGCCCACATCACGGTCAACAAGAACTCCATCCCCAACGACCCGCAGAAGCCCTTCGTCACCAGCGGCATCCGCATCGGCACCCCCGCGATGACCACGCGCGGCTTCAAGGAACTGGAAGCCGAGCAGCTGGCGCACCTGATCGCCGACGTGCTGGAAGCGCCGAGCGACGAGGCGGTGATCGAGCGGGTGAAGGGCGACGTGGCGAAGCTGACCGCGAAGTTTCCGGTGTATGGTTGAGAGGGTCAGGGGCCAGGATGTTTAAGGAATCAGGGGTCAGGGAATGAGCGGCTTGCGCCGCATGTTTTCAGAACCCCGGCCTCAACCCTTGCTCCCTGAATCCTGCCCCCTGAATCCTGACCCCTAAAAATGAAGTGTCCTTTCTGCGGCTCCCTCGACACGCAAGTAATCGACTCCCGCGTCAATGAGGCGGGCGACGCGATCCGTCGCCGTCGTCGCTGCACCGCCTGCGACAAGCGTTTCACCACCTGGGAAACCGCAGAGTTGCGGCCGCCGCAAATCGTCAAGACCAACGGCATGCGCGAAGATTTCGACGAGCGCAAATTGCGCGAGGGATTCCGCCGCGCGCTGCACAAGCGTCCGGTTTCCACCGAACTGGTCGACGCGGCCGTCGATCGCATCCGCCAGCTGCTGCTGACGCGCGGCGCACGCGAAGTGCCGGCACGCGAGATCGGCGAACTGGTGATGCACGAGCTGAAGAAGCTCGACAAGATCGCCTACATCCGCTTCGCCTCGGTGTACAAGAGCTTCCAGGAGCCGGACGACTTCCGCGACGTGCTGCATGACCTCGAACATGCGCCGCCGCACGGCGTGGACGACCTGTTCAAATAGACCGCCTTGGGCACGATCCTGTTTTCCGCCGCCGATCACGCCCACATGGCGCATGCGCTGCAGCTTGCGGCGCGCGGCCTGTTCACCACCACGCCCAATCCGCGCGTCGGCTGCGTCATCGTCAAGGACGGCCGCGTGGTCGGCGAAGGCTGGCATGAACGCACTGGCAGCCCGCATGCCGAAATCCATGCGCTGAAGGCGGCCGGCGAGGCGGCGCGCGGCGCCATCGTATACGTCACGCTGGAACCCTGCTCGCACCACGGCCGCACCCCGCCCTGCGCCGAGGCGCTGGTCAACGCCGGCGTGGCGCGCGTGGTAGCGGCGATGCGCGATCCCAATCCGCTGGTCGCAGGAAGCGGCATCGACATGCTGACGCTGGCCGGCATTGCGGCCGAGACCGGATTGATGGAAGCCGAGGCACGCGCGCTCAATCCCGGCTTCATTTCGCGCATGACGCGGCAGCGCCCGTGGCTGCGCCTGAAAACCGCATCGACGCTCGACGGCAAGACTGCGCTCGCCAACGGCGCCTCGCAGTGGATCACCGGCGAAGCCGCGCGCGCCGACGTGCAGACCCTGCGCGCGCGTGCCTGCGCCATCCTCACCGGCAGCGGTACCGTGCTGGCCGACAACCCGCGCATGAACGTGCGCGATCTCGACATCGGCCGGCAGCCGCTGCGCGTCATCGTCGATTCCGGACTGCGCACGCCGGCGGATGCGGCGATCCTGCCCGCGCTCGTCGCCTGTCACCATGCCGACCCGGCCGCGCGCGCCGCGCTCGAGGCGGCCGGCGCGGAAGTGATCGAACTGCCGGGCGCCGAGGGCCGCGTCGACCTGGCCGCGCTGCTCGCAGTGCTGGCCCAGCGCGGCGTCAACGAACTGCACGTCGAAGCCGGCGCAACGCTCAATGGCGCGCTGCTCGCCGCCGGCTTGGTCGACGAATGGGTGGCCTACCTGGCGCCGATGGCGGTGGGCGACACCGCCCGCGGGCTGTTCGCGCAGCCGCCGCTGGCGTCGCTGGCCGACGCCGCGCGGTTCAAACTGGCCGACGTGCGGCAGCACGGCAGCGATCTGCGCCTGACGCTGCTGCCTGCGTGAACGGCTTCAAGGACCACTTCTCGTCGGCGTCCGACCGCTACGCCGCCTATCGACCCGACTATCCCGCTGCGCTGTTCGAATGGCTCGCCGGCCTGCGCGCCGAACGGAACACCGCATGGGATTGCGCGACCGGCAGCGGGCAGGCCGCGCTGGGGCTGGCGCCGCATTTTCGCCGGGTGATCGCCACCGACGCCTCCGCCGAGCAGATCCGCCATGCCGTGACGCATCCCGCCATCGACTACCGGGTCGCGCCGGCCGAAGCCAGTGCACTCGAAGACGGCAGCGTCGATCTCGTCACCGTTGCGCAGGCGGCGCACTGGTTCGATCTGCCGCGCTTCTACGCCGAAGCCGTGCGCGTGCTGAAGCCCGGCGGCGCGCTCGCGCTGTGGGGCTATGGCCGCATGGTGCTGCCGGGCGCCCTGGACGCGCCCTTCCTGCGCTTCTACGCCGAAACCGTCGGCCCTTACTGGCCGCCCGAGCGCGCCCTGATCGACGACGCCTATCGCAGCCTGGACTTCCCGTTCGACGAAACCCGCTCGCCGGCTTTCCATATCGAGGTCGAATGGACCCTGCCGCGACTGATGGACTACCTCTCCACGTGGTCGGCCGTGCGGCGCTACCAGTCCGTGCAAGGCCGCGATCCGCTCCCCGCGCTGGCGGCCGAGCTTGCGCCGGCGTGGGGCGACGCCGCAGCCGCGCGGATGCTGCGGTGGCCGCTGTTTTCCCGTGTCGGCCGCCTGCGCTAGACGGCTGCGCGGGCGGGCGGACCGGTGCCGTCCACCCCCGCCCCAGGCGGCACGGCCGCCGCGGACCGGAATCTTTCCGGTGTCATCCAGGCGCCGAGTGGATACAATTTCACTTTTCAGGCAGTGGAGGGCGAATCGTGCACACGCACCGCCCGAGCTGCCATCCAACACCGAAGGAACAGAATGAAACGCGTGGATGACTTCCGCCTGCGCTTTGGCAAACACGAACTGGTCCCGATCGTCATCGGCGGCATGGGCGTGGACATCTCGACCGTCGAGCTGGCGCTCGAGGTGGCGCGCCTCGGCGGCATCGGCCATATCTCCGATGCCATGGTGCAGACCGTGTCCGACCGCCGTTTCGACACCAACTTCGTCAGCCAGAAACTGAAGAAGTACAAGGCCAACGTCGCCAGCAGCGACAAGTCCGACGTGCACTTCAACCTCGCAGAACTCGAAGAGGCGACGCGCAGCCACGTCCGCCATGCGATGGAAGCCAAGCGCGGCGACGGCATGATCTTCATCAACTGCATGGAAAAGCTGACCATGAACTCGCCGCGCGAGACGCTGCGCATGCGGCTTTCCGCCGCGCTCGACGCCGGCATCGACGGCATCACGCTGTCCGCCGGCCTGCATCTGGGCTCGTTCGCGCTGATGGAGGACCATCCGCGCTTTCGCGACGCCAAGCTTGGCATCATCGTCTCCTCGCCGCGCGCACTGGCGATGTTCCTGCGCAAGAATGCACGGCTGCAGCGCCTGCCGGACTATGTCGTGGTCGAAGGTCCGCTCGCCGGCGGCCACCTCGGCTTCGGCATGGACTGGGCGCAATACGATCTCGCCACCATCGTCGCCGAGGTTCTGGCCTACCTGAAAGCCGAGCACCTCGACATTCCGGTGATCGCCGCCGGCGGCATATTCACCGGCAGCGATGCCGCCGCCTTCCTCGAACAGGGCGTGGCCGCCGTGCAGGTGGCGACCCGCTTCACCGTCACCCAGGAATGCGGACTGCCGGACAAGATCAAGCAGGAATACTTCAAGGCCAGCGAGGACGACATCGAGGTCAACACGATCTCGCCGACCGGCTATCCGATGC
>JADFDN010000126.1 GCA_018262815.1 Thiobacillus sp. | reverse complement strand
CTGCAGGCGTTCGCTCGGCGCCTCGGGGGCGATCGCCTGCTGCAGGCGGCTCGCCGCACGCCCCATGGGGGCGGTGGGCGAACGGCGGATGGGGGATGCGGGGCGGGCCATATTCAGGTGATCTCGGTGACTGCGTCGTCAGGCGCGGTACGGGTACCGGCGGTTTCGATCACCGCGCCAAACGCCTGGGGGTCGCTATTGTCCGCCAATTCCTCGCGCAATTCAGGAATTAATGCCGTTTCGTCCGGCGTGACCAGGTTGCCGAGTTCTTCCAGCGGCGGCAATTCCGACAGTGTGACCAGCCCCAGATCGCTGAGGAAATGCCCTGTGGTGCCGAACAGCGCGGGTCGCCCCGGTACGTCGCGGTGGCCGATGGCCTCGATCCAGCCGCGCTCCTCCAGCGTCTTGATGATGTTGGGATTGACCGACACGCCGCGGATGTCCTCGATGTCGCCGCGTGTGACCGGCTGGCGATACGCAATGATGGCGAGCGTTTCCAGCACCGCGCGCGAGTAGCGCGGCGGCTTCTCGTTCTTCAGCCGCGACAGCCAGGGCTGCATCTCGGCACGGGTCTGGAAGCGCCAGCCGTCGGCCACCTGTACCAGCTCCACGCCGCGGCCGTGCCAGTGCGCGCGCAATTCGTCGAGCGTGCGCCGCAACACGTCGTTGGACAGGCTTTGTTCGGACGACTCCTGCTCGAACATGCGCTTGAGCTCGGCCAGCGACAGCGGCTCGATGGTCGCCAGCAAGGCGGCTTCCAGCACGACTTTCAGGTCTTCGGGGTTGTCACTCGGTTGCAGATTCATGGAGTTTTACGTAAATGGGGGCAAACGGCTCGGCCTGCGTCACGTCGAGCAGGGTTTCCTTGGTGAGTTCGAGTACCGCGAGGAAGGTGACCACGAGTTCGTGCACGGTCGAGGCATCCGGGAACAGGTCCTTGAATTCCATGAACTCGCCCGGAGTCAGGCGCTTCAGGATGCGGCTCATGTGCTCGCGGATCGACAGTTCCTGGCGGCCGATGCGGTGGTGCGTGCGGTTTTTCGCACGCGACAGGATCGCCAGCCAGGCCGCGGCCAGTTCCTCGGGATGAATGCTCGGCAGACGCTTGGCCGCTGCGGGCAGGAACACGCTGACGGTGTCGAAATCACGCCCCACCTGCGGCATGGCGTCGAGCTGCTGGCCGGCCAGCTTCATCTGCTCGTATTCCAGCAGGCGGCGCACCAGTTCGGCACGCGGATCCTCGCCTTCGCTCGCCTCGTCCGCCTGCTCGCGGCGCGGCAGCAGCATGCGCGACTTGATGTCGATCAGCATGGCCGCCATCAGCAGATATTCCGCCGCCAGTTCCAGCCGCGTCGCGCGCGCCGCCTCGACATAGGCCATGTACTGCTTCGTCAGCGCCGCCATCGGGATGTCCAGCACGTCGAGGTTCTGGCGGCGGATCAAATACAGCAGCAGATCGAGCGGACCTTCGAAGGCGTCGAGGAAGACTTCGAGCGCGTCGGGCGGAATGTAAAGATCCTGCGGCAGTTCGGTGAGCAGTTCGCCGCGCACCTTGATGACGGGTGCGGGGGGCGTGTCGAGAAGCACGGGCGCGTTCATGCGGGCATTTTAACCGACTCGGCCGCCGGCCCAGCCGGTTTGGGCACGCTTAATCGGGGGTTCTGCAGGAATCCCATCGGGCGCCCTTGCATTTTACCGAACGGTCAACTAGCATGCGTTGCATGAATATCGCGACCGACACCCGTTCCCGCATCATTGCGGCTGCAAAGCCCCGCTTCCACTCGCGCAGCTATGCGAATGTGGGCATACAGGAAATTTGCGAGAGCGCAGGGGTGCAAAAGGGCAGCTTCTACCATTTCTTCCCTTCCAAGCGCGATCTGGTCATGGCCGTAATCGACGAATTTGCGGACGAATGGGCAAACGGTTTCGTGGCCGAGGCCTTCGACCCGGCCCTGCCGCCGATGGAGCGGATCGATTACCTGATCGATGCGGCCTATTTCTGGCAGAAATCGATCAAGCAGGTCCACGGGCGTATGCTGGGCTGCATCTTCGGCAACCTCACGCTGGAGGTCAGCACCCAGGACGACATCCTGCGCGCCAAGTTGCTGGCGATTTTTTCGCGCGCCAAAACGCGTTTCAAGGACACGCTCGAAGAGGCCGTTGCAGCCGGCACCATTCCCCCTCTGGATGCCGACCTGACGGCGGAGGCCATGCTGGCCTACCTCGAAGGCGTGATCCTGCTCGCCAAGTCACAGAACGATCCCGAGGTGGTTTACCGCCTCGGCCCCGCTATCAAGACGCTGCGCGTCGAAACGGCCGCCTGATCGCCATGCCCGCCGGCCGGTTTTTTTTCGCCCAATACTTAACCGACCGGTCTAGCGACCTGTCGGCGTTTGCAGAACTTTGGGCTGCCCCGCTTTGCTGTTCAGCCTTTTCGCCCGGCAATTTTTTTGCCGATTATCTTGACCGAACGGTCATCTAGCATAAGGAGGTATTGCAATGAGCACGAACGCCACTCACAGCCTGGACACCCGCGGCATGAATTGTCCGCTCCCTATTCTGCGTACCAAGAAAGCCCTGTCTGGACTGGGCGCCGGCGAAACGCTCGCCGTCACCGCCACCGATCCCGGCTCGCTGAAGGACATGCAGGCCTTCTGCAAGCAAACCGGGAACGAACTGATCTCGTCCAGTGCAAACCAGGGCGAATTCGAATTCCTGATTCGCAAAGCCTGAGGAGACGACCATGGGCGCACCTGAAAACATGCTTGCCGAACACCTCGATCCAGCGCTGCTCAACCAGTGGTTCGACCAGCGCTTCGAAGCGAAGATGGCCGAGCGCGAAGCCGCGCACGTGCCGTCGCTCTCCATCATCGCCACCAAGGGTACGATGGACTGGGCCTATCCGCCGTTCATCCTGGCGTCCACGGCCGGCGCGCTCGGCTGGGACGTGTCGGTTTTCTTCACTTTCTACGGACTGGAACTGCTGAAGAAGGATTTGCATCTCGAGATCAGCCCGCTCGGCAATCCGAGCATGCCGATGAAGATGCCGTTCGGACCCCAGTGGCTGAAGGACATCAACTGGAAGGTACCGAACGTCGTCATGGCTGGCATACCGGGATTCGAAAAAATGGCAACCGGGCTGATGGAGCAGACGGTGAAAAACAAGGGCGTGGCGTCCATCGACGAGCTGCGCAGCGCCTGCCTCGAGGCCGACGCCAAGCTGTTCGCCTGTCAGATGACGGTGGACCTGTTCGGCTATTCGCAGGACGAGTTCATTCCCGAGATCGCTGGCTGGATCGGCGCGGCGAGTTTCCTGCCGCAGGCGCAAAAGTCGGACGTCTGTCTGTTCATCTGAGCCGAGGCTAGGCCCATCCGCCCGCGTCTGGCGCAATGCCTGGCCGGCGTGGCCCGGATGGGGCCGCCTGCTTCTCCGCGAAACCGGGACGACCTCATGAAACGAAAAGCAGCAGGCGACGTCGTCGAACGCCGCGTCATCGAGACTGTGCAGTCGTCGACCCTCGCCCTTCCTCACCCAGCCAAACTAACCCACCTGCAGTTCCGGCGCTTTGCCGGCTGCCCCATCTGCAACCTCCACCTCCACAGCTTTGCGCAAAGAATCGGCGAGCTTGCCGCCGACGGCATCCAGGAAATCGTGGTGTTCCATTCCTCGCGACAAGCGCTGTTGGAACATGGCCCGGCGCTTCCTTTCGCACTGGTCGCTGATCCGGCGAAAACGCTCTACGAGGCGTTCGGAGTCGAGGCCTCGATCCTCTCCGTACTCCACCCGCGGTCCTGGCCCGCAGCCGCGCGTGGCCTGTTGCACCACGGCGTGTCCCTGCCCGGCCCTGGCGAGGGCCCGCTCGGTCTGCCGACAGACTTCCTGATCGGGACGGACGGGCGAATCCTGGCATGCAAGTACGGCCGCCACGCCGATGACCACTGGTCGGTCGACGAGCTCCGGGAACTGGCGGCCCAAGCCGGTCATACCGGGCCTTAACGCGCCCCGAAAACGACCTCCGCGACGTCCTGGTAGCGCTTGGCGAAATGCACCGTCAGTCCCGCACGAATGTGGTCGGGCAGCTTGTCGAAATCGCGCCGGTTGGCTTCGGGCAGGATCAGCTCGGCGATGCCAGCGCGGCGCGCGGCGATGACTTTTTCGCGGATGCCGCCGACCGGCAGCACCTGGCCGGTCAGCGTGAGTTCGCCGGTCATCGCCAGTGGGCGGCCGATTTTCTGGTTCCTGGCCAGCGACAGCAGCGCGGTCGCCATGGTGACGCCGGCGCTCGGTCCATCCTTGGGCGTGGCCCCTTCCGGCACGTGCAGGTGGACGAAGCTCTTGTCGAAGAAGCTGATGTCGGCACCGTAGGCCTTGAGGTGCGAGGCGACATAGCTGTAGGCGATCTCGGCCGACTCCTTCATCACTTCGCCCAGCTTGCCGGTGAGCTTGAAACCGCGATTGAGGGTATGCACACGGCTCGCCTCGACCGGCAGCGTCGCACCGCCCATCGCGGTCCACGCCAGGCCGGTGACGATCCCCACCCCGCTCATCGGTTTTTCGCGACTGAACACCGGCTTGTCGAGATAGGCCTCGACTTCCTTGACGCCGATCCTGATCGGCGTGGCGGCACCTCCCAGGATTTTCACCACCGCCTTCCGCGCCACGCGGCCCAGCTGCTTTTCCAGGTTGCGCACGCC
>JADFDN010000125.1 GCA_018262815.1 Thiobacillus sp. | reverse complement strand
GGTGACACGCACGCCCGAAGCGGTGAAACCATTTCTCACACACGACCAGGCCCGGCTCTACGAGCTGATCTGGAAGCGTACCGTCGCCTGCCAGATGACGCCGGCACAGTTCGACACCGTCGCCGCCGACATCACGGTGGGCGAAGGCACATTCCGCGCCACGGGGCAGACGCTGGCATTCGCCGGTTTCCTCGCGGTCTATCAGGACGATGAGGACGAAGAGGGCGAATCCAAATTGCCGGCGCTGACCGAGGGTGAAACCCTGCCGGTCGACCGACTCTACGGCGAACAGCATTTCACCCAGCCGCCGCCTCGCTACACCGAAGCGAGCCTGGTGAAAGCGCTGGAGGAATACGGCATCGGCCGCCCCTCCACCTACGCCAGCATCATTTCCACGCTGCAGGACCGCGAGTACGTGGTGCTGGAGAAAAAGCGCTTCCAGCCGACCGACATCGGCCGGCTGGTCAACTGCTTCCTCACCCGCCATTTCGGCCACTACGTCGACTACGACTTCACCGCCAAGCTGGAAGACAAGCTCGACGACGTGTCGAACGGCACACGGGTGTGGACGCGGCTGCTGGGTGAGTTCTGGAAGGATTTCGACGGTGAACTGAAAGCCAAGCAGGGCGTCGAGCGTGGCTGCCCGATCCTGGAGGCCTGCCCCAAGTGCGGCAAGCCGCTCTTCATGCAGGCGAGCAAGCGCGGCCTCTTCATCGGCTGCTCCGGCTATCCTGAATGCGATTACACGCGGCCGCTGCATGCTGCCACCGCCGAGGGCGACAACATCCTCGGCAAGGACCCGGCGACCGGGCTCGACGTCAAACTGCTGTCCGGGCGCTTCGGGCCTTATGTGCAGATCGGCGAGATGCCGGAAGACAAGAAGGCGCCGAAGCCGCGCCGCGCTTCCTGGCCGAAGGATATCCCGCTGGAAAACGCGACGCTTGAACTGGCGCTGAAATTTCTCTCGCTGCCGCGCGAAGTGGGGCACCACCCCACCACCGGCCTGCCGATCGTCGCCAACAACGGCCGTTTTGGCCCCTATCTGCTGCACGACGGCAAATTCAAGTCGATCCCCAAGACCGACAGCGTCTACGAAATCGACCTGCCGCGGGCGCTCGAAGTGCTGGTCATGGAACGCGAACCGCGCGGTGCCGATTCCGCCGCCTCGCTGCTGAAGAACCTGGGCCCGCACCCGGAAGACGGCAAGGACATCACGGTGCGCAGCGGACGCTACGGCCCTTACGTGAAGCATGGCAGCACCAACGCCACCCTGCCGAAGGACATCACGCCGGAAGAAATCACGCTGGATGAAGCGATCGGACTGATCGCCGCGCGCGTGGCCAAGGGCCCGGCCAAGAAGCCGGTGAAGAAAGCCGCCTCCAAACCTGCTGCAAAAAAGGAAAAACCCGCAGACACGGCGAAAGCGAAGAAGCCCGCAGCGAAGAAGGCAAGCACCAAGAAGGCGCCCGCCAAGCCTGCCCCAGCCAGGAAGCCTGCCAGCAAAAAACCGGCCGCATGAGCAGCCAGCCCCTGCTGCTCATGGTCAACGCCTTCATCGGCACGGCCGGCTACAAAAAACTGTATCAGGAACTGGGTTACACGGTCGTCGCCGAATGGTCGGAGCGCAAGGCGATCAGCCTCGTGCGCAAAACCCCGCCTGCCGTCATCGTGGCCGATTTCTACCACCAGACGGATTTCCGCGACCGGCTGTCCAACCTTGAGTCCCTGCTTGCAGCGGTGCAAGGCGCACCCGACACCCGCATTCTGGTTTTCTACGAAACAGCCCACCAAGCCGTCCTCGACAAGGTCGGCGCTCGCTTGCGCATCGACGCCGCCATGACGCTGCCTGTGCAGGAAGACCGCCTGCGCACCATGCTGCAGACCTGGATAGAAGCCGCATCCGGCTGATCGGGTATCAACTTTTTTCCCGGCTGACCGTTAACCATTCGTCCTTGTGTGGAGACGACATGATGCGCTATGCCATTATCCCCCTGCTTCTCGTTTCAGCGTTAGCCCAAGCTTCCCCCCTGACCCTGGGCGTGGTGCTCGATCAGAACGAGTCGATCGCCGATGCGGGCACCAATCAAAACTACCGCGCATTTGCCCGAGAGATCGAGCGCGCGGTGGGCCAGCCGGTACGCCTGCAGTATTACAAGCGTGGATTTTCTGCCATCAAACAAGCCAAGGACGGCACGCTGGACATGGTGTTCGGTCCCGCCCAGGTGATCGCCAACATCGGCAAATTCAAGTTTGAGCCCATCCTGAAATCCAACGAAACGACATCGGTTGCCTTCGTTGCCGGCCCCCGCTACAAGGGAACGCTGGCTGCCAAATCCCAGGCCCGGCTGGGCGTCCCCGATTATGAATCGCTGATGGGCGGCATGGCACGCAGCGAAATCAACAGCCGCGGGCTGGCCAAGTCCGACTTTGCGGAAATCAAGTTCCATCGCATGGCGGAAGCCCCGCTGTATGGCTTGAAGCTGGGTCGCTACGATCTCGCCGTCGCTTCTGCAGAAGAGGCAAAAACCTGGACTGCCGCCAACGGCGGACGCATTGTTTTCACCAGTGCGTCGGTGCCGTTACGGGCGCTGAGCATCCAGCCGGAAACCGTTCCTGCGGTTGCCCAGCAAAAGCTGACGACTGCGCTGCTGGCAGGAAACAGCCTAAAGCTTGCGCTCAGCACCGCTACCAAGGCTGATTTCAAGAGTGTCGCGTCGATGCTGAATACCACGCCCGTCAGCCTGCCGGGCGCCAAGATCATTTCCGCTGCAGAGGCCAAGGCGTTGATCGCCAAAGGGATGCCGATTTATGACGTGCGAGCGGAAGAAGAATACAAAACCGCTCACGTGCCCGGTGCCATCCTCGTGTCCTACAAGGAAGGCAGCGCCAAGGAAGTCGGGTTCGATCCGGCAGACGACCAGTTTGCACTCAACAGGCTTCCCAAGGACAAGAATGCGCCGTTCATGATGTACTGCGACGGCACCATCTGCTGGAAGAGCTACAAGTCCGCTGTCATGGCGATCCAGGCCGGATGGAAAAATGTTTACTGGTTCCGGGGCGGCTTTCCGGAATGGAAGGAAGCGGGCTTTCCCATCGAATCAAAGAAAAACTGAAACAGCGCGCGACATCATCAAAAAGCCCGGACACGTCCGGGCTTTTTTTGCGTCTGCGGAATAACCCGCAGGCCTATACGTCCAGGTTGCGCACGCCCAGAGCGTTGGTTTCGATGAAATTGCGGCGGGGTTCGACTTCGTCGCCCATCAGCGTGGTGAAAATCTGATCGGCGGAAATCGCATCCTCGATCTGGACTTTCATCAGCCGGCGCACTTTGGGATCCATCGTGGTTTCCCATAGCTGCTCGGGGTTCATCTCGCCGAGGCCCTTGTAGCGCTGGATGCTCATGCCGCGTTTGACTTCGGCGAGCAGCCAGTCCATCGCCTCGCGGAAGCTTTGCACAGGCGCTTCCTTTTCACCGCGTTTGGCTCGGGCACCCAGACCGATGAGATCGCGCAAGAGATCGCCGACCTTGACGAGCTGATTGTAATCGCCCGTCTCGAGCAAGTCCGCTTCGAGGAAACTGACGTGGGCGTTGCCATGGGCATGGCGGGTGATACGCAGGCGATGGCTGTCGGTTTCGCTGATGTATTCGGCCGCGACCTTGAATTTATGTTCATCCAGTGCGGCGCCCAGGCTGGCTTCCGCCAGCATGGCTGCACCGCTGTCGGCCAGACTCAGACGCGGAATGCGCATCAGCGCCTGCAGCACGTCTTCCGGCAGCAGGCGGGCCAGACGTTCGCTGACCGCCTCGGCCAGAAAATACTCGCGCGCCAGCGTCTCCAACGCGTCGCCGACGATCGGCATGGCGCCATCCATCGGCGTCAGTTCGGCATCCTTCATCGCTTCTGCCATCAGGTGCTCCTTGAGCGCATGCTCATCCTTGATGTAGCGCTCGGAACGGCCATGCTTGACCTTGTAGAGCGGCGGCTGCGCAATGTAGATGTGGCCACGCTCCACCAGTTCCGGCATCTGGCGGTAGAAGAAAGTGAGCAACAGGGTACGGATGTGCGCGCCATCGACGTCGGCGTCGGTCATGATGATGATGCGGTGGTAACGCAGCTTGTCCGGGTTGTAGTCTTCCTTGCCGATGCTGGTCCCGAGCGCGGTGATCAGGGTGGCGATCTCCTGGCTGCCGATGACCTTGTCGAAACGCGCGCGCTCGACGTTGAGGATCTTGCCCTTGAGCGGCAGGATCGCCTGGAACTTGCGGTCGCGGCCCTGCTTGGCGGAGCCGCCGGCGGAATCGCCCTCGACCAGGTAGATTTCGGACAGTGCCGGATCCTTTTCCTGGCAGTCGGCAAGCTTGCCGGGCAGACCGAGGCCGTCCATCACGCCCTTGCGGCGGGTGATTTCGCGCGCCTTGCGGGCGGCCTCGCGGGCGCGGGCGGCGTCGACGATCTTGGCGCACAGCAGCTTGGCGTCGTTGGGGTTTTCGAGCAGGAATTCGGCGAGCTTCTGGCCGACGACTTCCTGCACCACCGGCTGTACTTCGCTCGACACCAGCTTGTCCTTGGTCTGGCTGGAGAACTTGGGCTCGGGCACTTTCACCGACAGCACGCAGGTCAGGCCTTCGCGCATGTCGTCGCCGGTGGTTTCGACCTTGGCCTTCTTGGCCACTTCGTTTTCCTCGATGTACTTGTTCAGCACCCGCGTCA
>JADFDN010000124.1 GCA_018262815.1 Thiobacillus sp. | reverse complement strand
GTTCGTCGGCATGGTGCTCGGCCTGCAGGGCTACGAGACGCTGCAGACCTACGGCTCGGAAGAGGCGCTCGGCATCCTGGTGGCCCTGTCGCTGGTGCGCGAACTGGGGCCGGTGGTGGCGGCGCTGCTGTTCGCCAGCCGTGCCGGTTCCGCCATCACCGCGGAAATCGGCCTGATGAAGGCGACCGAGCAGCTGTCGGCGATGGAAATGATGGCGGTCGACCCGATCGCCCGCGTGGTCGCGCCGCGCTTCTGGGCCGGCGTGATCTCGATGCCGCTGCTGGCGGCGCTGTTCTCGGCCATGGGCATCTTCGGCGGCTATCTGGTCGGCGTGCAGCTGATCGGCGTCGACGAGGGCGCGTTCTGGTCGCAGATGCAAAGCGCGGTCGATTTCGAGCAGGACGTGCTGAACGGCATCATCAAGAGCGTGGTGTTCGGCGTGGCCATCACCACGATTGCGCTGTTCGAGGGCTATGACGCGCCGCCGACCGCCGAAGGCGTGTCGGGCGCCACCACCCGTACCGTGGTGACCTCCAGCCTGGCCGTGCTGGCGCTGGACTTCGTTTTGACCGCATTCATGTTCCGGGGACTCAACTAAATGAACAAGACCGTACTCGACCTGTGGGTGGGATTATTCGTCATCGCAGGCATCGCCGCGCTGCTGTTTCTGGCGCTCAAGGTCGGCAGCATGAGCGCCGTAAACACCTCGAACAGCTACGAAGTCGTCGCCCGTTTCGACAACATCGGCGGGCTGAAGCCACGTGCGCCGGTCAAAAGCGCCGGGGTGGTGGTGGGCCGGGTGGCGGACATCCGTTTCGACAATGAAACATTCGAGGCCGCGGTCACCCTTCGGCTGGACAAGCGCTATGCTTTCCCCAAGGACACCTCGGCTGCCATCATGACCTCGGGCTTGCTGGGCGAGCAGTATATTGGCCTGGAAGCGGGCGGCGACAGCCAGACGCTGAAGGACCAGGACCGGATTTTCCTCACCCAGTCGGCGGTGGTGCTGGAGAACCTGATCGGACATTTTATCTACGGTAAGGCTCAGGAAGGAGCGCCACAATGAAAATCAATCTTCTCACCCAGACTCTCCTGACGGCCGGCCTGTTGCTGGCTGTGTCGCCTGCGCAGGCAGAAACCATCAACCTGCAGCAGGCGGTGGAAATGAGCCTGGCGGCCGACCCGCGCATCAAGGAGCGCGAACAGGTGGTCGAAGCCGCGCGCAGCCTGCTGCAGGAAGCGCAGGGCAACGCCGGGTGGAGGATCAGCGCCAATGCCTTCATCGGGCTGGCGCCGGAAGTCGAGGGCGGCTTCTATCAGGGCGGCGCATTCAGCGGGACCACGCCGCGCACCGACGGCGATGAAATCAACGGCATTTCCGACTGGACGCATCTGGATTTCGCGCTGATCAAGCCGCTCTATACCTTCGGCAAGATCGAACGCTACGGCGAAGCCGCGCAGGGCAATGTCGACCTCAAGCGCGGCGAACTGACGCAGACGCGCACCGACACGGTGTACGACACCAAGCGCGCCTATTACGGCTATCTGACAGCGCGCGATATCCGGGTTTTCCTCGAAGACATGCAGGATCGCCTGAATCGGTCCATCACGTCGGTTGAGCGCAATCTCAAGGAAGAAAGCGGCGAGTCCAAGCAATCCGACCTTTACGCGCTGCAAACCGCCCGCGGCCTGCTGTCCAAATACGCGCATCAGGCACGCGCGCTGGAGAAAATCAGCCTCGACGGCCTGAAGGTGCTGACCGGCGCCGGCCTCAACTCGGATCTCTCGGTGGCCGACGCCCGCATCGAGCCGGTGGCCTTCCCGCAGATCGAACTGGCTGACTACCAGGCACGCGCGCTGCAGGATCGTCCCGAAATGCAGCAGCTCGAAGCCGGTCTGCGCGCGCGACGCGCCCTGCTGGCCGCCAAGAAGGCCGACCGCATGCCCGACGTGTACGCCGGCGTGATCGGTCAGTTCAACTATGCCTCGCAGCGCGAGCGGCTGGACAACCCCTACCTAAACGATTCGTTCAACAACGGCGGCCTGACGCCCGTGGTCGGCGTGAAATGGGATACCGTGTTCGGCGTTGCCAGCGCACGCGTCAATCAGGCGCATGCCGAACTCGAGGCGCTCAACCACAAGAAGGCCTTTGCGGTGGCGGGCATTCCGTTCGAAGTGGGCGAAGCCTATGCCCATGCACGCGCCAACCATGATGCGCAGCGCGATCTGGCCGAAGGCGCTGCGGCCGCACGGCGCTGGATGGTGGCGTCGCTGGCCGATTTCTCGGCCGGAATCGAAAGCGCCGACAAGGTCGCCGACGCGATCAAGAACTATGTGCTGGCACAGACCGAGTACCTGCGCACGGTCAACGACTACAACATGAATGTGGCGCAACTGGCGCGTCTGACGGGTGAACTCAAGTAAGCGGCGGGCGTCTACCCTTTAGTCGATTTGCCAGACCCGATTTTTTTCGAACAGGAATTCACAACATGCTGCGCACTTTTTTTCTGCTGCTGGCGCTGCTCGTGGGCGTCCATGCCCCCGCGACGGCGGCCAACGACATCGCCCCCGACGTGCTGGCCCGCACCACCACGCAGGAGGTGCTGACCATCCTGAAGCAGGACAAGGAACTGCAGAACGGCAACCTGAACAAGGTGTATCAGCTGGTCGAAGCCAAGATCCTGCCCAACTTCGACTTCAACCGCATGACCCAGCTGGCCCTCGGCAAGAACTGGCCGCGCGCCACTGCCAAGCAGAAGCAGGAACTGGTGACCGAATTCCGCAACCTGCTGGTGCGCACCTATTCCAGTTCGCTGACCGCGTTCACCAACCAGACGGTCGAATTCAAGCCGCTGACGATGAAGCCGAACGACACCGACGTGACCGTGCGTTCCGAGATCCGCCAGCCGGGCGGGCAGCCGATCCCCATCGACTACAGCATGTACAAGACGGCGTTCGGCTGGAAGGTCTACGACGTCACGATCGACAGCGTCAGCCTGGTCACCAATTACCGCGCGTCCTTTGCTAACACCATACGCCAGCAGGGCATCGACGGGCTGATCAAGACGATGGCCGCCCAGTCTGAACGCGGCGCGGCCAAACCGGCTTCCCGTCCCGGCTCGTGATTGCGTGTGAGGGAAACACCTGCCGCATCGCCGGCGCGGTGACCGTCGACAGCGCCGGCGGCCTGCTGCGCGAACTGCAGCCGCAACTGGCCCAGGGTGTCGACCGGCTGGATTTCAGTGGGGTCGAGACCGCCGATTCGGCGGCGCTGGCACTCGTCTTCAGCGCCATGCGGCAGGCCCGCCAGGCCGGCCATGCGCTTACCTGCACCGGCCTGCCGGCCAGCTTCGTCACGCTGGCGGAACTGTACGGGGTGTCCGAGCTGCTGCCGGCATGAATCCGGCGACGCCCGCAATCCGCCTCAACGCGCTGCGCAAGCGCTTCCGCGCCACGCAGGCGCTTGACGGCGTGTCGCTCGATATCCAGCCGGGCGAATTCTTCGGCCTCCTGGGCCCCAACGGCGCCGGCAAGACCACCCTGATTTCCATACTTGCGGGGCTGACCCGCGCCGATTCCGGCGACGCCGCCATCATGGGCCACGACGTGGTGCGCGACTACCGGCAGTCGCGCCGCGCACTCGGCGTGGTGCCGCAGGAGCTGGTCTACGATCCTTTCTTCAACGTGCGCGAGACGCTGCGCATCCAGTCCGGCTATTTCGGCCTCAAGCACAACGACGGCTGGATCGACGAGATCATGCATCACCTCGATCTCACCCCGCATGCCGACAAGAACACGCAGAGCCTGTCGGGCGGGATGAAGCGCCGGCTGCTGGTGGCGCAGGCGCTGGTGCACAAGCCGCCGGTCATTGTGCTCGACGAGCCGACCGCCGGCGTCGACGTCGATCTGCGCCGCTCGCTGTGGGAATTCGTCAGCGGGCTGAACCGCGAGGGCCACACCATCCTGCTGACCACGCATTATCTGGAGGAGGCCGAGGCCTTGTGCGGCCGTATCGCCATGCTGAAAAGCGGGCGGGTCGTCGCCTGCGATACCACGCGCAATCTGCTGCAGCTGACCAACGAGCACTGCGCGCAGCTGCGGCTCGATGCCGGGCCCGTTCCGGCTGCCTGGCAGGGGCGTCTGCAGCCCGGTGCGGACGGCAGTTGGCGCGTCAATTTCGGCGACTATTCGGAGCTGGAAACCCTGCTTGCCGACCTGCGCGGCGCCGGCGTGCGCGTGCTCGAAATGCAGCTGCAGGAACCCGACTTGGAGGATGTCTTCACCGACATCATGAAGCGCACATGAATCCCATATGCCGTCATTCCGGCGAATACCCGAAAGGGCACAAGCGCCGGAATCCAGCGTTGCCAAGGAACTGGATACCGGCTTTCGCCGGTGCGACGGATTCGAGGGCGTGCATATGAGCGGATTGTCGGCACTCTTCTACAAGGAAATGCTGCGCTTCTGGAAAGTGGTGGTGCAGACCGTGGTCGCCCCGGTGGTGACGGCGCTGCTGTATCTGCTGATCTTCTCCCACGTGCTGGAAGCCCATGTCGAGGTCTATCCCGGCGTGTCCTACACCAGCTTTCTGGTGCCGGGACTGGTGATGATGAGCATGCTGCAGAACGCGTTCTCCAACAGCTCGTCGAGCCTGATCCAGTCGAAAATGCAGGGCAACATCGTGTTCGTCCTGCTGCCGCCGCTGTCCTACCTGGAGTTCTTCCTCGCCTATCTGGGCGCGGCGGTGATCCGCGGCCTGGTGGTCGGCCTCGGGGTATGGGCGGTGACGCTGTGGTTCGCGCCGTTGCAGATGCCGCATATGGGCTGGCTGCTGGCCTATGCGCTGCTGGCGTGCGCCATCCTGGGCGCGGTCGGCATCGTGGCGGGCATCTGGGCGGAAAA
>JADFDN010000123.1 GCA_018262815.1 Thiobacillus sp. | reverse complement strand
GAGGGTGACCGCGTCGGGGCCGGTTTGATGCGCCGGCAGTCCGGCCTCGTTCAGGCGCCGCAGATAGCTCGCCACGTCGCCGTGGCGGCAGTTGACGCGCAGCGTGAACGGCGGGTGCAGCAGGCTGGCGTCGAGGATGGCCTGCCAATGATGCGGATGCTCGGCCTGCAGTTTGGCGATCCACCAGTCTGGGTGCGACCAGCGTGCGGACGGCTGTTCGTCGGCGATTTTTTCCAGTTCGGCACGGCGGCGCTGGAAGTTGCGCAACACCGCATTGGCCAGCCCGCGACGCCAGCCCTGTCCTGCCGCGGTGACGGCGTTGTGCACGACGGCATGCGCCGGTGCGCGGGTGTAGGCCAGTTGATACAGCGCCACGCGCAGCAGCCAGCCAAGCTGGGGGTCGGTCAGCGGGCGCTCCAGCAGCGCCGCCAGCCAGGCATCCAGGCGCCCCAGCTGGCGCAGGCTGCCGTACACGATGTCCTGCAGGGCGCCGCGCTCGCCCGGCGTGTGAAGCTGCGTCAGGTAACGCGGCAACACCTGGTGCAGCGCCGCGCCGGCGAGCACGTCTTCCAGTGCGCTGGCAGCCATTTTTTGCAGCTTACGCATGGGGGAATCTGCTCCGCGTGGCGTTCTGATTCATTCGATGCCGAGACGCGTGCCCGCCGCCAGCGGCCGTCCGGCGAGCCACGCCGTCGCCGCCATCCGCTTGCTGCCGGCAGGCTGGACCTCCAGCAAGGCGAGCGCGCCCTGGCCGCAGGCAACGACCAGTTGCCCCGCATCGGCGTGCAGCACCTCTCCCGGATGACCCGCGCCGGCAACGGCCCTGGCCGCCCAGACTTTCAACGGCGCGCCGTGCAGCAAGGTCCATGCGCCCGGTACCGGATTGTAGGCGCGCACGGCGCGCACCAGCGCATCGGCGGGCTGGAGCCAGTCCAGCCGCGCTTCCTCCTTGCTCAGTTTGGCGGCATAGGTGGCCAGGGTGTCGTCCTGCGCCACCGGAACCAGCGTGGCGTAATTCGCCAGCGCCGCCACGATGGCCGCTGCACCCGCCGCAGCCAGGACATCGTGCAGACTGGCCGCAGTATCGCTGTCGCCGATCGGCACGACGGTCTTGGTCAGCATCGCCCCGGTGTCAAGACCGACATCCATCTGCATGATGGTGATGCCGGTTTCCGTGTCGCCCGCCAGAATCGCCCGCTGGATCGGCGCCGCTCCGCGCCAGCGCGGCAGCAGCGAGGCATGGATGTTGAGGCAGCCGAAGCGCGGCAGATCCAACACGGCCTGCGGCAAGATCAGTCCATAGGCCGCGACCACCATGACGTCTGCATCGGCTGCGCGCAACTCGGCCTGCACCTCGGGGGTTTTCAAGCTTGCAGGCTGATACACCGGCAGCCCGTGCGCGAGAGCCGTCTGTTTGACCGCGCTGGGGGCGAGCTTCATGCCCCGTCCGGCGGGACGGTCAGGTTGGGTCAGCACCAGGACGATGTCGTGCCCGGCAGCCGCCAGGGCATCGAGGGCGGCAGCCGCGAACGGCGGCGTGCCGGCAAAAATGATGCGCACCGGCCAGCTCAGAGCGAGGCGCGCACCGGCGCAGCATCGGGCCGGTGTTCGCGCGCCTGCTTCAACAGCTTGGCCTTGATGCGGTTGCGTTTGAGGTTGGACAGATAATCGACGAAGACCTTGCCCTTCAGGTGATCCATTTCGTGCTGGATGCACACGGCCAGGAGGCCGTCGGCCTCGAGTTCGAAGGGCTTGCCGTCGCGATCGAGCGCGCGCACGGTGACGCGTTCGGCACGCTGGACCCTGTCGAAAATGCCGGGCACCGACAGGCAGCCTTCCTCGCTTTCTTCGCGGCCCGACTCGGCGACGATTTCGGGGTTGATGAATACCCGCAGCTCGTCGTGGCTTTCGGAAATGTCGATGACGACGACGCGTTCGTGGACGTTGACCTGGGTGGCGGCCAGCCCGATGCCCGGAGCGGCATACATGGTCTCTGCCATGTCGTCGACCAGTTGCCGGATGCGCGCATCCACCGCGACCACCGGCTTGGCGACGGTATGCAGGCGCGCATCGGGGTAATGCAAAATATCGAGTCTGGCCATAAGAAACTTTACGAATGAACGGGCTGGGCGCACACTTTGATGCAGAATCTGCATTTATTGTGCACGGCCCTAAATATAAGACAGCGGATAGCCGTTAGCTAAGCGCACAGTATATTTTCAACGCAAAATTAGACAAGGTCTAAATGGAGGGTTCCCCCGTGCGTCAACTCGTTGTTACTCTTGCCCTGCTGCTGGCTACGCCCGCGCTGGCCGACACCCTTAAACTGCAGGACAACGCGCCGGACACCTATGTGGTCGTCAAGGGCGATACGCTGTGGGACATCTCCGGCAAGTTTCTCAAGGACCCGTGGCGCTGGCCGCAGATCTGGAACCTGAACCGCGAAGAGATCAGGAATCCGCACTGGATCTATCCGGGCGACATGATCGTCCTCGACAGGAGCGGCACGACGCCGCGACTGTCGCTGGTCAAGAGCGACAAAAACGGCATGCAGACCGTCAAGCTGTCGCCGGGCGCGCGTGCGACCGACATCAGCAATGAGGCCATTCCGTCGATACCGATCCGGGTGATCCATCCCTTCCTGGCGCAACCGCGCGTGGTCCCGTTGGGCGCATTCGACGGCGCCCCCTTCATTCTGGGCAGCAACGTCGAGCGCGTCGTATTCGCGGCCGGCGACGACGCCTATGCCACCGGCGGCAAAGGCGGCGTGACGCGCTGGAATGTGCTGCGTCCCGGCAAGCCGCTCAAGGATCCCGAGACCGGCGAAGTGCTGGGGCACGAAGTCGAGTACCTGGGCGATGCACGCACCCTGGTCGAAGGTGCGCCGCAAAAAATCCGCATCACGCAATCGGTGAAGGAAATTCTGAGCCGGGACAAGCTGGTCGAAGCCGATGACCTCACCACCTTCGAGTACATTCCGCACGCTCCCGAAGGCAGGATCAGCGGCCGCATCATTTCGGCTTACGGCAGCCTGTCGGACAGCGGCCGCTACCAGACCGTCGTGATCAACCGCGGCAGCCGCGATGGCCTGGAACCCGGTCACGTGCTGTCGGTCTTCCGCGAGGGCCAGGCGGTCACGCTCACCCGCGACGAAAAGGATCGCATGACCTGGGTCAACGAAAAATCCGCGGGCGTTCCCAACGGCGGCGCCTGGCTATACAACGATGTGCGCTGCCTGAAGGAAAACAGCAAGGTCACCTACGACCAGGTGGCCGATGTGCGCAACGCCTTCCGCAGCACCTGTCTCGGCAATACCAGTGATCGTGCGGTCAAGCTGCCCGATGCCCGCAGCGGTCTGGTCATGGTCTACCGTGTGTATGACCGCGTGGCGTACGCGCTCATCATGGATTCCGAAGGGCCGGTCTATCTGCTCGATACGGTGAAAAACCCCTGAGCACGTCCGCCTCAGAGAGACGCTGCGAACGTGCTTGATGCCTGGCTGCATCTCGCCCTTGTGCCGGGGGTCGGCAATACCAGCCTCATTCGTCTGCTGACGGCCTTCGGTTCACCGGAGGCCGTTTTGACATCCGGCCGTGCCGCATTGTCGTCCCACCTGACCCAGGCACAGTGCGACGCGCTGCTGGCCGACCCCGACCCCGCTCGACTCGAGGCCGTGCATGCCTGGCTCGGCCAGCCCGGCAACAGCCTGATGACGCTGGCCGACGAAGACTATCCAAAGAACCTGCTTGAAATCGCCGATCCCCCCGCCGTGCTCTACTGCAAGGGACACCGCGCCCTGTTGAACCAGCCCTGCCTCGGCATCGTCGGCAGCCGCAACGCCACCCCGCAGGGCCTGCGCGATGCCGAAGCCTTTGCCCACGCGCTGTCCGACGCCGGGCTCACCATCGTCAGCGGGCTGGCGCTGGGCATCGACGCGGCCGCGCATCGTGGCGGGCTGGCTGGCGCCGGCTCCAGCGTGGCCGTCATCGGCACCGGGCTCGATCGCATCTATCCGGCGCGCAACAAGGCGCTGGCGCACCGGCTGGCCGAGGCCGGCCTGATCGTG
Source organism: Thiobacillus sp. (assembly GCA_018262815.1). Lineage (GTDB taxonomy): Bacteria > Pseudomonadota > Gammaproteobacteria > Burkholderiales > Thiobacillaceae > Thiobacillus. The sequence continues at coordinate 896 of JADFDN010000123.1, read as the reverse complement.
TCGGAATTCGCGCTCGGCACGGCGCCCCTGCCGGGCCATTTTCCGCGCCGCAACCGCCTGATCAGCGGCCTGTCCCGCGGCGTGCTGGTGGTGGAGGCTGCGCCCGACAGCGGCTCGCTGATCACCGCACGGGTGGCCACCGAGCAGGGGCGCGAGGTATTCGCCATCCCCGGGTCGATTCATTCGCCGCTGGCGCGCGGCTGCCACGCGCTGATCAAGCAGGGCGCCAAGCTGGTCGAGTCCGCCGCCGACATACTCGACGAGCTGGCCTGGCAGCAGCGGCTGACGCCGCCCGTGCTGCCGGAAGCCCAGGCCGACCCGGTGCTGGATGTGCTGGACGGTGCGCCGGCCAGCCTGGACGCGCTGGCACAAAGAACCGGGTTGACGCTGGATGCGCTTTCAGCGAAGCTGTTGACGCTTGAACTGGAAGGGCGAATTGCATCCTTGCCCGGCGGGCGCTACCAAAAAATCCACTGACACTATGCTCGACATTCTGGTTTACCTCTACGAAAGCTTCCGCATGGCGGAGCTGGCGCCCGATCGCGATGCGCTGGAAAAGCGCCTGTTTGCCGCCGGTTTCGAAGAAGCCGACATCAACGCAGCGCTCGACTGGTATGCCAACCTGACCGGCAGCGCCACCCATGAGCGGCTGGCGCAAGCCTATGACCGCCACTACGCGCCCGAGGAGCTCGAGCGCCTGAACGACGCCTGCCGCGCCGAACTGGCCTATCTGGTCGGCGCCGAAATTCTCGATCCCGAATCGCGGGAATGGGTGATTTCCGGCCTGATGGCGCTGGGCGGCGAGGACATCGAGCCCGACCATGTGCGCTGGATGACGCTGATCGTGCTGTGGAGCCGCGGACTGATCGAGCATTTCACGCATCTGGAAGACATGT
>JADFDN010000122.1 GCA_018262815.1 Thiobacillus sp. | reverse complement strand
CACGGTGTTGGGGGCGAAGTAGTTTTCGACCAGCACGCTGATGGCTTCGGAACGGACCTCGGCGGGAATGTCGCCCGGCTTCAGCGCGCCGAGCAGGGAGTGGACCAGCACGCCGTCCATGGTCTCGATGGCGATCTTGGCCAGGTATTCGTGCGAACGGTGCATCGGGTTGCGGGTCTGGAAGGCGGCGATCTTGGACCAGCCCATCTGTTCGAACTTGGCGCGGGTCTCGGCCGGGGTCATGAACTGGTCGCCGTATTCTTCCTTGAAGCTGCCGGTGGACAGCACCTTGACCGGGCCGGCTAGGTTGTACTTGCCCTGGGCCATGACCATCTTGACGCCGGGGTGCTCGAGGTCGGTGGTCTTGTAGACCTGCATGCACTCGTGGGCCTTGTCGATGCCGTATTTCTCGGTCACCTTCATGGTGCCCATGATGTCGCCGGTCTCGCCGTCGACCAGGGCGACCTCGTCACCGGCCTTGAGGGCCTCGTCATCGGTCGACAGGGTGACCGGAATGGGCCAGAACAGGCCGTTGGCCATCTTGAAGCCGTCGCACACGCCTTCCCAGTCGCCGTGAGTCATGAAGCCGTCCAGCGGAGTGAAGCCGCCGATGCCCATCATGATGAGGTCGCCGGTTTCACGGGAGCTCATTTTGACCTTGGGGAGCGAGGCGGCACGGGATTTTTCGGCGGCGAGTGCGTCGCCCGTCAACAGCAGGGGTTTGAGTTCACCGCCACCGTGTGGGCGTACCAGTTTGGACATGCTGTCTCCTCAGACTTTTTAGGGTTATTTAAGTCGGGGCAGCATAGCACCGGGCCTGACGGCTGAATAATCCTTTATTTTTATTTGAGGATAAGCGGGTTTGATATTGAATCGCGCAAATGAAAAAGCCCGGGCAACCCGGGCTTTTTTTGTTTTCTTACAATTGCTTAGGCATCGAAAAATGCCGGCATGTCGGTCTGTTCGGTCTTGATCACGTCGACCCAGGCGGGTTTGGTGTCGGCCCCGGCAGCGGCCAGTTTTTTGGTTTCTTCGTAGAGCATTTTCCAGCGGTTGTAGAGACAGTCGCTGACCTTGCGCATGCCCGAATCGAAATAGGAGTTGTGCAGGTCGCCGATGGTGCGGGTGAAGGACTCCATCTGTTCCAGCAGGTTGTGCGGATAGCCGTGGCGGTTGGGGTCGGCGTATTTGACCATTTCGCGCTTGACTGCGCGCACGAAGACTTTCTGGCCTTCGGTGAGGTCGGCTTCGGTGCGGGGCGCGCCCCCGAAATTCATCACTTCGTGAATGAAACCGTTCAGGCGTTCGCCGAAATCGAAGTTGGCGTAATCGACGTTTTGCATAAATCCTCCAATATTTCCTGGTTCAGGTAATCGGGTGATGCTTTCCGACTGGATGTGACTCCGGTGCCTATCCTACGCCGCGCGATGCGGCTGTCTAGCCGTATTCCCGGACGTGTCGCAGGATTATTTCCTAAGCCCTTGAATCCAGCGGGAATAAATTTTGTCCGCCAGGCAATGCAGTCGTTCGGTGCGGGCAGACAGGTCCGCCTGGATGGCCTCGGGCGACTGCACGCCCGGGCCATGACTGGCGGCAATTTCGTCGGCCCCATTTTCACACCAGCTGGCGATGAGCTCGGGCGTCATTTCGACATGGCATTGCATGCCGATGTGACGGTCGTTCAGAACGTAAGCCTGGTTGGCGCAGAAGGCGCTGTCGAGGATGCGGCTGGCGCCTGGCGGTGGGGTGAAGGTTTCGCCGTGCCAGTGGAACGCCGGCATGGGCGCTGTCGCATCGCCGAGCCAGGGACGGGCAGCATCGGCATCGGTGATGCGGACGTCGCCCCAGCCGATTTCCTTCTCCGGATTGGCGCCGACCGAGCCTCCCAGCGCCTTCGCCATCAGCTGGCCCCCCAGGCAGTGGCCGATCACCGGGATGTCCGCCGCGACCGCCTCGCGGATCAGATCCAGCAGCGGTGGAATCCACGGCAGATCGTCATTCACGCTCATCGGCCCGCCCATCAAGCAGACGCCGGAAACGCCGTTAAGGGTAGGGGGCACGGCGTCGCCGGAGTCGATGCGCACCAGTTTCCAGGGTATGCCGTGGCGATCGAGGAATGTGGCGAAGTAGCCCGGCCCTTCGCTGGGAGAATGACGAAAAATCAGAACAGGATGCATGATGGCTTTCAAACAGAACACACTCGCACTCATCTTAACGGCCAGCGGTCTTGTCTGCACGTCCGCCGGGGCGACCAGCGTGTCGGTAGTGGGGCTCTTCAAGGACAAGGCCATCGTCAGCATCGACGGTGGCAAGCCGCGTACGCTCTCCGTGGGGCAGACGATGGGCGGGGTGAAGCTGCTCGCTGCGGATTCGGACAGCGCCAGTTTCGACGTCGAGGGCAAGCGCCGCACCCTGGGCATGGGGCAATCGTTTGCTGGCGGCGCGATGACGGCCGAGCGCCAGAGCGTGTCGCTCACGGCCGATGCGCGCGGACATTTCGCGGCGGCCGGCTCGCTGAATGGCTACCCGATGACCTTCATGGTCGATACCGGCGCCACGACGATCGCGATCAGTGCGGCGGAGGCCCGGCGCATTGGACTCGACTACAAGGCGGGTCAGGTTGTGGGAGTCGGCACGGCAGCGGGCGTCGTGCCCGCCTGGCGCGTCAAGTTCAATACGGTCAAGGTCGGCAGCATCACCGTCAACCAGGTCGACGGCATGGTGGTGGAAGCGGGACTCAGTGTTCCGTTGCTTGGGATGAGTTTCCTGAACCGGATGGAAATGAAGCGTGACGGGCAGACGATGACCTTGAAGCAGCGTTACTGATTCCGGTTGCCGGAATGAAACAAGGCCTGCAATTGCAGGCCTTGTTGCATTGGCTGTCGGGAAACGTTGGCCGCTTGAGCTTGTGGCTACGGCCCGCTGCGCTTAACGTCCGCTGCGCTCACGTTACCCTTCGCCGCAAACGGGCCCAGGCGTGTTACGCCCCGGGCCGTTTGTCGCGCTCGATCAGCGCATATGCGCTGTGATTGTGGATGGATTCGAAGTTCTCGGCTTCCACCATGTAGGCATCGATCAGCGGTTCGGCGTTCATCGCGGCGGCGACATCGCGCACGATGTCCTCGACGAACTTCGGGTTGTCGTAGGCGCGCTCGGTGACGTATTTTTCGTCCGGCCGCTTCAAAAGGCCGAAGAGTTCGCACGAGGCCTGGTCCTCGACCTTGCGCACCAGATCCTCGATCCACAGGAAGCCGTTGGTCTTCGCGCTGACGGTGACGTGCGAGCGCTGGTTGTGTGCGCCGTAGTCTGAAATTTTCTTCGAACAGGGGCACAGGCTGGTCACCGGCACCAGCACCTTGGTGGTGTGGGAGTACTTCCCTTTCTCGATCTCGCCGATGAAAGTCACTTCGTAGTCGAGCAGGCTCTGCACGCCGGAAATGGGCGCGGCCTTGTTGACGAAGTAGGGGAAGCTCATTTCGATATAGCCCGATTCGGCCTCGAGGCGCTCCACCATCTGGCGCAGCATGCCCTCGAAGTTTTCGACCGAAATCTCGCGCTCGCGCGTGTTGAGGATTTCGATGAAGCGCGACATGTGCGTGCCCTTGAAGTTATGGGGCAGATACACGTACATGTTGAAGGTGGCGATGGTGTGCTGGACGCCGTCGTTCTTGTCCGCGACCCGGATCGGGTGGCGGATGCTCTTGATGCCGACCTTGTTGATGGCGATTTGCCGTGTGTCGGCCGAGCTTTGCACGTCCGGCATGCATACGGCGTTGTCGCAAATCTGGTTCATGGCAGGCTCCTTGAGGTCTTTTTGCAATTTAGACTGAGTATAAACTGCCAGAATAGTTGAGTAAACTACTCGGGTAATAGGGTTATCCGCTGCCGTACCGCGCGTTCGATACCCGCCGCGTCCAGCCCGCAGGCAGCGAGCATTTTCGCCGGGTCGCCGTGCTCGATGAAGGTATCGGGCAGCCCCAGATGCAATACGGGCATGGTCACGCCAAGCTCGGCCAGCGCTTCGGCCACTCCGGCCCCGGCGCCACCCGCCACCGCGTTTTCCTCCAGTGTCACCAGCAGGCGGTGGCGGTGTGCCAGGTCGCGCAGCAGGTCGATGTCGAGCGGCTTCACGAAACGCATGTCGGCCACGCTGGCATCGAGTGCCTCGGCGGCGGCCAGGGCGGGTGCGACCAAGCTGCCGAAGGCAATCAGCGCCACGTCGCGGCCGCTGCGCCGCAGCACGCCCTTGCCGATTGCGAGCGGTTCGAGACCGGGTTCGATCGCGGCGCCGGCGCCGCTGCCGCGCGGGTAGCGCACCGCCGACGGACCTTCGTGCCGGAAGGCAGTAGTCAGGAGGCGGCGGCATTCGTTCTCGTCCGACGGCGCGGCGATCAGCATATTGGGGATGCAGCGCAGGAAGGACAGGTCGAAGCTGCCGGCGTGCGTCGGGCCGTCGGCGCCGACCAGACCGGCGCGGTCGATCGCCAGCATCACCGGCAGGTCCTGCAGCGCGATGTCGTGGATCAACTGGTCGTAGGCGCGCTGCAGGAAGGTCGAGTAGATCGCCACCACCGGCTTGATGCCCTCGCAGGCCAGCCCCGCAGCGAAGGTCAGCGCGTGCTGTTCGGCGATGCCGACATCGAAATAGCGCTTCGGATGCTCCTGCGAGAAACGCACCAGTCCGGAGCCTTCGCGCATTGCCGGGGTGATGCCGACCAGCCGGCTGTCGGCGGCGGCCATGTCGCACAGCCAGTCGCCGAACACCTGGGTGTAGGTGGGCTTGCCGCCGGATTTTTCGGCCATTCCAGCGGCGGGATCGAAGCGCGACACGCCGTGGTACAGACAGGGGTTGGTTTCGGCGGGCTCGTAACCCTTGCCTTTCCTGGTCACGATATGCAGGAACTGTGGGCCGCTGAGTTGCTTGATATTGGAGAGCGTATCCAGCAGCACGTCGAGGTCATGACCGTCGATCGGACCGATGTAGTTGAAGCCGAATTCCTCGAACAGCGTGCCCGGGGTCACCATGCCCTTCATGTGCTCCTCGGCGCGCTTGGCGAGCTCGCGGATCGGCGGCGCGACGGACAGCACTTTCTCGCCGGCACGGCGAGCCGCCGCATAAAACCTGCCCGACATCAGGCGCGCCAGATAGTTGTTCAGGGCGCCGACGTT
>JADFDN010000121.1 GCA_018262815.1 Thiobacillus sp. | reverse complement strand
AGTTTTTGCGCTGTGCTTTTTCGGTTTCCTGCCATTCGCGTTGCCGCGCTTCTGCCGCCGACATTTCGTGAAAGCTTCCATCGCCGGCCTTGAGACCGAGGCCGATCTGCTCGATGGCGGCGATCAGGTTGCCGCTCAATGCAGCGGCTTCTGCTTGGGCGCGATGGCTGAGCAGGCGGTGTCCGAGCTGAGCATGGGTCTGGGCAGCCAGGCGCCACAGGCGACGATCGAGCGGATACAGCGCGAGCTGGTGGTCGACCCGGGTCAGGGCTTCCTGGCTGCGTCCCGCCGAGAGGAGCGCGCTGATATGGCCGTATTGCAGGGGACGATAGCCGGGATGGCCTGCGCTGCCCGCCTCGTATCGCTGCAGGGAGAGAATCGGGTTGCCGCCTGCCAGCGCGCTGTGGGCAGCCAGCAGCTGGACCATCGGGTGAACGGTCTTGTCCGACAGCAGTTTCTGCACTTCTGCTTCCGCTTCCCTGAACTGGCGCGCACGGACCAGGGCGGTGGCGAGACCGTAGCGGGCGGCGGTTTCGCTGCTGTAGCGCTTGTCCTTCAATGCCGCGCGCGCCGCCCGCACGGCGTCCTGCGGGGTGCCGTCCTGTGCGCGCAGGCGTGCACGAACCAGCTGGAAATCGAGACTGTCCGTCACCTGCTGGTAGGGCGCGTTTGCGCTGCGCGACTCCATGTCGGCAATGCGGTCGCTGGTGAGGGGGTGGGTGCGCAGATAGGCCGGCGCGCTGGTGTCGTAGAAGCGGTTGGCGCGCTGCAGGCGGTTGAAAAAGCCGCTCATGCCGCGCGGGTCGTAATCGGCGCGGGTCAGCATGTCGTAGCCCAGGCGGTCGGCCTCGCGTTCGTAGTCGCGGCTGTAGTTGAGCTGGTTCTGCACCGAGTAGGCCTGGGTGGTGGCGATCGCCGCGCTCGCCACATTGGGGTTGGAGCGCGAAGCCAGCAGCGCCAGTGCCAGCGCGGCCATGGTCGGCCAGTAACTCTGGCTTTGTGCGGCGACCATGCGCGCGATGTGGTCCTGGGTGACGTGGGCGATTTCGTGGGCGACCACGCTCGCCAGCTCGGATTCGCTCTGCGCAGCGAGCAGCAGCCCGGTGTGGACGCCGATATTGCCGCCCGGCATGGCGAAGGCGTTGATGCTGGGATCGTCGACGACGAAGAAGGTGAATTCGCGCTGGTTGCGCGTGCTGACCGAGACCAGCTTGTAGCCGAGCTGGTTGAGGTAGTCCTCGATTTCGGGGTCGTCCAGATAGCGCGGGTCCGCATAGACGTCGCGCATGATGGCGCGTCCCAGCGCCTGTTCTTCCTGGTCGGAAAAGTATTGGCGCGACACTTCGCCCAGATCGGGCAGGTCGGCAGCGAGAACCGGTTGAACGGCCAGCGTGAACGCAAGCAGGGTACGCAGCATCAGCAGGGGAGAGGGAAGGCAGGACACGACATTTCGATTACGATGCGCGGATTGTCCACAAGGTTCCTGAAGATTCGAATATGAGCGAATTCACCCACTTTGATGACCGCGGCCGCGCGGTCATGGTCGATGTGGCGGGCAAGGACGACACCCGGCGCATCGCCGTGGCGAGCGGCCGGATCCGCATGTTACCCGATACCCTGGCGCGCATCGTCGGGGGGCAGGCGGCCAAGGGCGACGTGCTCGGCATCGCGCGCATCGCCGCGATTCAGGCGACCAAGCGCACCGCCGAACTGATTCCGCTGTGCCATCCGATCGCGCTGACCAAGGTGGAGGTGGAATTCAGTCACGACGAGGCCGACTCGTCGATCGCCTGCACGGTGACTGCCGAGACCGTCGGCAAGACCGGCGTGGAAATGGAGGCGCTGACCGGCGTGTCGGTGGCCTTGCTGACGATCTACGACATGTGCAAGGCGGTCGATCGCGGCATGGTGATGTCGGACATCCGGCTGCTGGAAAAGCAGGGCGGCCGCTCCGGACACTGGAGGGCCTAGTCAAAACAGCCTCTTGCGCCGGCGTGGCCGCGCGGCAAGATGGCGTCCTGTGAAAAACCGGATGCGGGTATGCGTTTGATCAGATTGCTGCTGTTGAGCCTGTGGATGTGTTCGTGTGCCGTGCGGACGGAGATGCCGGATCACCGGATATTCCCTGCCGAGGGCGCGACCCTGCTGCTATGGGTGGCATCCGAGCGCGGTCTCGCCGAACCCGAGGTGCATGCCGCGCAGCAGTTGGCCGCGCAGGGCATGGAGACCTGGTCGCTCGATCTCGTCGGCGCCTATTTCCTGCCGCAGCTGGCGAGCAGCATGGACGCCGTGCCGCAGCAGGATGTCGCGCGCTTGCTGCGTGCGGCGCAGGCGAGTGGCAAGCGCGTCGTCGTGTATGCCGTTGCGCGGGCGGCGGTGCCGGTGCTGCGGGCCGCCGCCGCGCTCGATCCGGCCGGGCGTCAGGGCCTGTGCGTGATGCTGATGTACCCGAACCTTTACACCGTGGCCGAACCGCTGACCGAGCCGGACTTTCTGCTCGTCGGAGATCTGGCCGGGTTGCGCGTGCACGTGCTGCAGCCGCGCCGCTCCGCCGCCACGCCATGGCTGCCTGGATTGCTGGACCACCTGGCGAAGCAGGGAGCGACGACGAGCCACGTGATTCTGGAAAACCTGCGGGAAGGCTGGTGGGCGCGCGAAACGCCGACCGAATTCGAGCTTGCCGAGAGCCGCCGCATGGACGTCATGCTGCGGCGTGAACTGGACAACTGGGGATGCAAATAATAAAGCGATGGCTGGGGGCGAGCCTGCTGGGTCTGTTGTTGGCCGGCAGCGTGCAGGCGGCCGGATTCGAGACGCGTGCCGCGACGTCGGCCCCCGAACTGACCGCCCGCGATCTGCAAGGGGCGCCCAGGAGCCTGGCCGACTACCGTGGCAAGGTGGTCATGCTCAATTTCTGGGCCTCGTGGTGTCCGCCCTGCCTGCGCGAAATGCCGTCGATGGAACGGTTGCGGCTGAAGATGGCGGGCCGCCCGCTGGCCATCGTCGCGCTCGACAGCGCCGAAACCGCAGATGAAGTGAATGGTTTTTTGTCCAGAATGAAACTGGGCTTCCCGATCCTGCTCGACCCGGACGGCAGCAACACCAAACGCTGGAAAGTCTTTGCCCTGCCCACCACCTTCATGCTGGATGCCGATGGGCGTGTGCGTTACGTGCTGACGGGGCCGACCGAGTGGGACGAGGGCGAAGCGCTCGTCCTGATCGAGTCGCTTCTCGACGAGTCGCCGAAACGGGGCGAGCCCGGGACTTAACCCCTCGATTAACAAGGAATTTAATTAGAATGCCTTATAGGGATATCAGCCGTTTTGCTTGCCATCCGACTGCGTAAGCGTGCAAAATATCAGAGTATTCGGAATGATTAATATATAGCCGTCCCCGCAGCATCCAGTGCCGATGCGCTGGCGCTGCTTCCAGCAGTCACCTAGTGTGTTATATCCGGGCAGGGAAAAAACGCGATTTCGCAAGAAACCGCGGGGGACAATTTTGAACCTAGAGGCCGCATGAACGCCAAGATCAAACTCGAAAATCACGACGCACAGGAAATCAAGTACACCACCTGCTACATGTGTGCCTGCCGCTGCGGTATCAAGGTGACGCTGGAGGACAACAAGGTCCGCTTCATCCAGGGCAACCGCAATCATCCCACCAACCAGGGCGTGCTGTGCGCCAAGGGTTCGGCCGGGATCATGAAGCAGTATTCCACCGCCAAGCTGACCCAGCCCCTGATGCGCAAACCGGGCACCGAGCGCGGCGAAGGCATCTACGAGCCGATTTCCTGGGATCAGGCGCTCGATGTGCTGACCGATCGTCTGGAAGAAATCCGCGCGACCGATCCCTCCAAACTGGCCTACTTCACCGGGCGCGACCAGATGCAGGCGCTGACCGGCCTGTGGGCGCAGCAGTTCGGCACCCCCAACTGGGCGGCGCACGGCGGCTTCTGTTCGGTGAACATGGCGGCGGCCGGCCTCTATTCCATCGGCTTCTCGTTCTGGGAATTCGGCGCCCCCGACTGGGATTACGCCAAGTACTTCATCATGTGGGGTGTGGCGGAAGACCATTCCTCCAACCCGATCAAGATCGGCCTGGAAAAACTGAAGCGCAAGGGCGGCAAGTTCGTCACCGTCAATCCGGTGCGCACCGGATACTCGGCGATCGCCGACGAGTGGCTGCCGATCAAGCCCGGCATGGACGGCCTGCTCGCCATGTCGATGGTGCACGTGCTGCTCAAGCACGAGAAGTTCGACTACGAATTCCTGGTGCGCTACACCAACGCCTCCTGGCTGGTGGTGCAGACTCCGGGGCAGAAGGGCGACGGCCTGTTCCTGCGCGACGAGAACGACCATCCGCTGGTCTGGGATATCGACAAGGAAGCCTTCCGCAACGGCATCGACGGCGACATCGCTCCGGCGTTGTTCGGCGAATTCGTGGCGCCGGACGGCCGCCGCGTCAAGACCGTGATGTCGCTGATGGTCGAGCGCTATCTCGACGAGCGTTATGCGCCGGAGAACGTGGCGCTGGAATGCGGTCTGCCGGCCGAGAGCATCGAGCGCATCGCGCTGGAAATGGCGCATGTCGCGTTCAAGGAGACGGTTGAGCTGCCGATCGAGTGGACCGACGTGTGGGGCCGCAAGCACGACAAGGTCGTGGGCCGCCCGGTGGCGATGTACGCGATGCGCGGCATCGCGGCGCACTCCAACGGCTTCCACTCCTGCCGCGCGATCCACATGATCCAGATGCTGCTGGGCGCGCTCGACGCGCCGGGCAACTTCCGCGCGCGTGCGCCGTACCCGAAGCCGATCCCGCCGCACCAGCTGCCAGAAAACAACATCGACGTCATCAACGCGCCGAACACCCCGCTGTCGCGTCCGCCGCTCGGCTTCCCGACGCGTCCGGAAGACCTGGTGATCGACGAATTCGGCAACCCGCTGCGCATCGACAAGGCGTATTCGTGGGAGGTGCCGATCGCCTCGCACGGCATGATGCACATGGTCATCACCAATGCGGTCAACCACGATCCTTACGCGATCGACACGCTGATCCTGTTCATGGCCAACATGGCCTGGAACTCGACCATGAACACGGCCAATGTGCAGGACATGCTGCGCGCCAAGGATCCGGAAGAGCCTGGCCTGTACAAGATCCCGTTCCTGGTGGTGATCGACGCGTTCCACTCGGAGATGACCAACTTTGCCGACCTGATCCTGCCGGACACGACCTACCTCGAGCGTTACGACACGATCT
>JADFDN010000120.1 GCA_018262815.1 Thiobacillus sp. | reverse complement strand
ACCGGGCGTTCGCCAAGCGGGTGCTGGAGCGCGCTCTGCCCGACAAGGATGTGCTGGTGGCACGGCTGAACGAGCTGGGCGACGATTACGCGGCGGCCCGGGCCCTGCTGCTGCACTACGGCAATGTGATGGCCTGGCTGGACGAAAAGATCGAAGAACTCGAGGAAAATGCGAGCGCCGAAACCTACCATGCGCTGCATGCGGTGCGCGCGTTTCTGCTGCGCAATCTGGCGGAAACGCCACCCGATGCGGTGCAGGCACAGGCGGTGCTCGCGCAGGAAAGGATACTGAAACTCATGTCAGCCCACGTCACCATCCAGCCGAGCGGCCACGAGTTCTTCGTGGAAGGCAACGACACCCTGCTGGAAGCGGCGCTGCGCAACGGCGTGTCGCTCAATTACGGCTGCAGCAACGGCAACTGCGGCGAGTGCAAGGCGCGCGTGGTGTCGGGCGAAGTGAAGAAAGTCCACGCGCACGACTATGTGCTGAAGCAGGCCGAGAAGGATGCGGGAGTGATCCTGCTGTGTTCGTATGCGCCGGTCAACGATGTAGTGGTCGAGGCCAATGTGGCAGGCGCGCGCGACATCCCGGTGCAGCAGCTCTCCGCCAGGGTGAAATCGGTCGAGGTGTTCAACCCGCAGATGGCGGCGCTGCACATCCTGGCGCCGCGCAGCCAGCGCCTGCGCTTTCTCGGCGGCCAGAGCATCCGGCTGTCGGTCGACGGGGCGAGCGGACGCTATGCGATTGCCAGCTGCCCGTGCGAGGATCGCCACATCGAGGTGCAGATTCCGCGCCGGGCCGGCGATGCCTTCGCCGGGCGGTTGTTCGACGGGCTCAAGGCCAACGACACGATCGAGGTGGAAGGCCCGTACGGCGAATTCGTGCTGGACGAGGATTCGCCGCGGCCGGTGATCTTCCTTGCGTTCGGCGCCGGCTTCGCGCCGATCAAGAGCCTGATCCAGCACGCCATGTCGCTGGAAATCGCCGAGTCGATGGACCTGCACTGGCTGGCCGACGAGGCCGGGCACTACCAGGACAACCTCTGCCGCGCCTGGACCGATGCGCTGGACAACTTCAATTACGTGCCGCACGCGCCGACCGACGATCTGGACGCCATGCTGAAAAGCATCGTGCTGGACTATCCGGACCTGCACCGCTTCGACGTCTATGCCGCCGGCAGCGCGGCGCAGCTGGAACGGGCGCGCGCGCATTTCTTGCGCGGGGGGCTGCACGAGGCGCGCTGGTTTGCCGAAGCACTCGATCGCTGATGTGGCGCGGGCTGCGCTATCTGTGGCCGCTGCCGGTGACGCTGCTGGGCATGCTCATCGCGCTGCTGGCGCGCAGCAGCGGCGGAAAGGTGCGGCGGGTGGAGGGCGTGCTGGAGTCAGCCGGCGGCTGGCCGGCCCGGGTGTTGCGGCTGGGATTCCCCTTCAGCGGCGCGGTGGCGGCGATCACGCTGGGACATGTGGTGCTGGGCGTGTCGCTCGACGCGCTGGCGGCCACCCGCGCGCACGAGCGGGCGCACGTCAGGCAGTTCGAGCGCTGGGGTTTGCTGATGCTGGTGCTGTATCCGCTGGCCGGCTTGTGGGCCTGGCTGCGCGGTGGTCATCCGTACCGGGACAACTGGTTCGAGCGCGACGCGCGCGCGGCTGAAACCGCTGCGCGCGATTGAGGATAGGTGCGCTTCGGCAGGGGAGGGGCTCATTCGATCGGACGGTGGGAGCCTTCGCCGGGATCGCCGGTGTCGGGATCGATCCAGTCGGAAATTCCGATTTCGTCCTCGGCTTCTTCCACGGTTTCGCCGGGCTCGTAGTCGCTGTCGGCGTTGTATTCCATGTCTTGCACGGCTTCCAGCAGACTGGCGAAGGGGCCATATTCCTCGCCGGTCTCGGCATCGATCCAGTAACAGCCATCCGGCCGCTCGATGATGCGGGTGTGGTCGTAGTCGGGCGGTGTTTCGGGTATGAGGTGTTTCATTGCTCGTCCTCCATGGCTTTCACTATAGGGCGCGAGCCGGGGCAGGGCAAGCGCGGCTCAGGCGCCGCGCCCGAGGAAAACCAGCCCCGCCAGCGCGACCAGGATCAGCACCAGATGGGCCCAGCTCCACAGGCGGAAATGCCGTACCAGCGCGGTGACTTCACGATTGGCGATCAGGAAGGGCTGGCCGTGAGCGGGCTTGCGCAGCAGGTGGATGCCGTCCTTCAGGCGGATGTCGAGATGGGCGCGGTCGACTTCGTCGGACGCGGCCTGGCGCGCGCGTTCCCATTCGGCGAGGCTGATTTCGCCGTCGCGGTCGGCATCGAAGCGCGCCAGCAGGACGGTCTTGTCGCGCTTCCATTCGGCCAGCAGGGTGGCGAGGTCGGTCTTCTTGTCGAGCATGGCATTGGGGCCGCCGAGGGTCACGTGCTCGCCGATGACGTACAGCGTCTCGCCTTCGACCAGCGTCCACTCGGTCCTGCGGTAGCCGCCCGTATTGGAAACCTGCTTGCGCGACGTGATGATTTCCGCGCCGTCGGGGTCGACCAGCAGCTGGCCGCTGCCGTCGCTGACGCCGAAGGTGTCGTGCGAGATGCCGGATTCGACGTATTCCCAGCGGTCGCCGTTCCTGCGCTCGATGCGATAGCGGTACCACAGGCAGGGCAGGCCGCTGAGCGGGCTGACCAGGGTGGCGCCGGGTGGCTGCTGTCCGCGTCCCGTGATTTCGATGTAGCCCTGCGGCGCCGACGCGATGCGCGAGGTCGGCGTGTCGGCCACGGTGCGGTAACGCTTGAGATTGGCGAACCACGCCCAGAAGCTGGTCAGCCCGACCAGCGCGAAGCTGATCTGCCAGCCGATGCGCGACTGCAGCTTGAGGCCCAGCAACAGGATGAGGAGGTTGCCGCCGCTCAGCGCGAGGTTGGCGTAGTCATGCCGCCATTCGCCCCCCCAGTGCCTGCGCAGCATCAGCTATTGAAAAGCTGCTTCAGGTCGACGTCCTTCTTTTCCTCGGCGGCAAAGCGCAGCAGAGGAAACTGGCGGAAGCCGAACAGGCGTGCGATGACGGTGTCGGGGAATTGCTCGACGCGCACGTTGTTGACGTTGACCGAGTCGTTGTAGAACTCGCGGCGGTCGGCGATGGCGTTTTCCAGCCCGGTGATGCGTGCCTGCAGGTGCTGGAAGGTCTCGTTGGTCTTCAGCTCGGGGTAGGCCTCGGCGACTGCGAACAGGTTGCCGAGCCCCAGCCGCAGCGCGCCTTCGGCCTGCCCCAGTGCGGGAATGTCGTGCGACGCGCGGGCGCTCGCCACCTGGCTGCGCGCCTGCATCACCTTTTCCAGCGTCTCCTGCTCGAACTGCATGTACTGCTTGCAGGTCTCGACCAGCTTGGGCAGCTCGTCGTGGCGCTGCTTGAGCAGGACGTCAATGTTGGACCAGGACTTGCCGACGTTGTGCTTCAGCGTCACCAGCTGGTTGTAGATGAAGATGACGAAGACGCCGATCAGGGCGAGGACGATGAAGAAAACCAGCAGGCCGGACATGGGGCGCTCCAGGTGATTGGGTTGCGAAAATAGCGGATGACGGGCGGCTAACTTGAGCGGGTTGCCGTCAAAGGCGCGCAGTAAGGATGGCCGCGATTTCGTCGTCTTCGAGCCCGACCGGGTTGGTCTTCATGCTGCTGCCGCGGCTGTGGGCGACGATGCGCGGAATGTCGACCGGCGTGACGCCGTAATGCGCCAGCGTCGGCAGCCCGAGGTCGCGCGTCCAGGCGTCCAGCGTATCGATCAGCACAGCGTGCGAGGCCGCCTGGTCCAGTTTCCCCTGATGGCTGAGCAGGCGACCCACTTGTGCGTATTTTTCCAGCGCGGGATGCGCCGGTTCGCGCATGCGCAGCGTTTCGATATTGATGCGCGTGGCGGTCGCCACCAGCGTGCCGCACGCGACGCCGTGCGGAATCGGGAAAAACGCTCCCAGCGGCGCGGCCAGCCCGTGCACCGAACCGAGCCCGACCTGCGCCAGCGTGATCCCCGATACCAGCGCCGCATACGCCATGCGTTCGCGCGCTGCCGCGTCGCTCGCATCCGCATATAAAGCCAGCAGGCCGTCACGTGCGGCCTTCATGCCGCCCCAGGCGAGCGAATCGGTAAGCGGCGCGGCGCGGCTGGACACATAGGATTCCAGCAGTTGGGTGAGTGCATCCATGCCGTTGGCTGCAATTACCGCGGGCGGGCAGGTGGCCAGCAGATCCGGATCGACCAGCGCGACTTCGGCTACCAGTTTTTCGTCGCGGAAGGATTTCTTGAAGCCGTCCGCCCCCTGCACGCTCAATACCGCATTCTTGGTCGCTTCCGAGCCGGTGCCTGCGGTGGTCGGCACCGCAACGAAGGGCGTCGCGGGGCCGGCATAGGGCAGTTCCGGACCCACGCCTTCCAGATGGTCCATCACCGAATTGCCGGGCTTGAGCAAGCCGGCGATCGCCTTCGCGGCATCCAGCGCGCTGCCGCCGCCGATGCCGATCACCACATCGACGGCTTCGGTGCGCAAGGCGCGAACGGCCTCGTCGACCATCTGCGGCGACGGCTCGCCCGGAATTGCGAGGTGCAGCCACGACATGCCCTGCGCTTTCAGCCCGCGGGTCACATCAGGCCAGAAGGGCGATGCTTTCAGGGAGCCCGCGCCGGTCACCAGCAAGGCATGCATGCCGTAGCTGCGGGCGATAGCCGGCAGCTTGGCAAGCGCACCCGAGCCGAACTCGATGCGTGGCAGGCGCGAAAGAGAGAAGTCGGTGATGCGCACGTCAGGCTTTCATTCAATGGTGACGCTGAATGGTAGCGAGTTTGGCGGCGCGCTGTCTGCACAAAAAGTGTGCAGAATCGCCGCGCTTCCCGCGCCGCCCGCGAAGAGCGCTGCTTGCGTCGGATGTCCATGATCGCCGCAGTCGACTGAAAACATTGGAAATATTGGCCCCGTGTCGTAGTGATCTGTTCGAGATGCCGGGTAAGTGTTGACGCGCTACAGAACGCTTTGCTATAGTTCCGCTTCTCGATTGACGCGATTCATTGCGACAGGCGCGGGGTGGAGCAGTCTGGCAGCTCGTCGGGCTCATAACCCGAAGGTCGTAGGTTCAAATCCTGCCCCCGCAACCATTTCGAAATAAGTGTTGACGTTTTATGTGAACTACGTAGAATGCGCACCTCTCGAAACGGCAACGCAAGGAAAGCGAAGTCAGTAAGAGATTGATCTTTAACAATTTACAGCCGATAGGTGTGGGTGTTGTTGCGGTAGTTGGGCTGGCTTTGGTTGGTCTGACAGCTAGCATAAATGCTCACACTTGAATGAAGCGTCGCTATTAATTTGGTGGCGCGAGTTTGAGTTGAGCGACTGAAGTA
>JADFDN010000011.1 GCA_018262815.1 Thiobacillus sp. | reverse complement strand
CTGGTGCCGGGCGGCGTGACCTTGATCGGCGGCGACCCCGGCATCGGCAAGTCGACGCTGCTGCTGCAGGCCATGGCGGGCCTCTCGGGCCGCATGAAGACGCTTTACGTCAGCGGCGAGGAATCGGCGCGCCAGGTCGCGCTGCGCGCGCGGCGTCTCTCACTGCCCGAAACCAACCTGCCGGTGCTGCCGGAAATCCGGCTGGAAGCGATCCTCGCGCAACTCACTGACCTCAAGCCCGACGTCGCGGTGATCGACTCGATCCAGACGATCTATTCCGAGGCGCTGACCTCCGCTCCCGGTTCGGTCGCGCAGGTGCGCGAGTGCGCTGCGCAACTCACGCGCCATGCCAAGCAGACCGGCACCGCGATCATCCTGGTCGGCCACGTCACCAAGGAAGGCGCCATTGCCGGCCCGCGCGTGCTCGAGCATATCGTCGACACCGTGCTGTATTTCGAGGGCGACACGGGGTCGAGCTTCCGGCTGGTGCGCGCGTTCAAGAACCGCTTCGGCGCGGTCAACGAAATCGGCGTGTTCGCGATGACCGAGAAGGGGCTCAAGGGCGTGTCGAATCCCTCGGCGATTTTCCTGTCGCGCCACGGCGAGCCGGTGCCCGGGTCGTGCGTGCTGGTGACGCAGGAAGGCACGCGGCCCTTGCTGGTGGAAATCCAGGCGCTGGTCGATGCCAGCCATGCGCCGAGTCCGCGTCGTCTGTCCGTCGGCCTGGAGCAGAACCGCCTCGCCATGCTGCTTGCCGTGCTGCACCGCCACGCCGGCATCGCGTGCTTCGATCAGGACGTGTTCGTCAACGCGGTGGGTGGGGTGAAGATCAGCGAACCCGCCGCCGACCTTGCGGTGCTCGCCGCCATCGTCTCGTCACTGCGAAGCCAGCCGCTGCCCGACAAACTGGTGATGTTCGGAGAAGTGGGCCTGGCCGGTGAAATCCGTCCGGTGCAGCGTGGCCAGGAACGTCTGAAAGAAGCCGCCAAGCTCGGCTTCACCCAGGCCATCGTGCCGGCCGCCAATCAGCCCAAGCAGAAGATCGCGGGAATGGAGATTCATGCGGTACATCGGCTGGACGAGGCGATCCGGTTTTTCCGGGAGAACTGAGTTCAGACGCAGGGCGCGGCGAAGGCCCGGCTCCATTCCGGCTGAGTCTGCCGGCTCACTTGTTTCCTTTTGCGGGGCGTCCGGTCTTGATGACTTCGAGGCGCCGCAACGCTGAAACGACCGTGGTATCGCTCAGCTTCGCCAGATTCACCACTGCTGCGCGCAGGATCTCGCTTTTCTTTGCCGGCACGCCCGCAGCGAGACAGCGTTTCTTGAGTGCAGCAATCAGGGCGTATTCAGCTTCCGGCATGGTGAAGCTGTCACGGATCAGCTTGGCCTTTTTCGCTTTGACAGGCTTGCCCGCCTTGGTGGACTTGGCGACAGTGGGCTCGGGTCTGTTCGCGGTCTTTTTGACCGGAGGCGATTTTCTCGTAGCGGCGGCGCGTGCGGCAGGTTTCTTCGCCGTTGCAGCCGCGACCGGCGCCTTGCTTCGGGTTGCAGGCGCAGCTGCAGCAGGTTTTTTGGCGCGTGCGGCGGGCTTGGTGGATGAGGGCTTCCGGGCGGTCGGCGCTGGGCTCGCTGCGGGTTTCGTGGCTTGCGCGTCGGCCGGTTTCTTGTCGGTGTCTGCCATGTGTTGGCTCCGAATGACTATATGGAATAAACAGTTTATATAGTTTGAAGCCGCACTCAAGTTAAGGATTTGTTACAGCGGCACACGGTCGGCCATCCCGCGCGGCGGCTGCAGAATCGCTCATCTCAGATAGGCCTCTGTGGCGTAGCGGCGCATCATCCGGTGGCTGTTGAAATAGGCGGCATTCCTGCTGATGGCACCTTTCATGACGGCAGTCCAGGCCGGCCGGTCGCCGTACCAGAGCGGCAGGATCACCTGCTCCAGCTTGTCGTACAGGGCCATGGCATCGTGGCCGTTGGCGGTGGGGCTGTCATCGCCAACGGCCCAGCCCGTCACGCCCTCCAGACAGCCCTCCACCCACCATCCATCCAGCACCGAGAACTGCGGCACGCCGTTGAATGCGGCTTTCATGCCGCTGGTGCCGGAAGCCTCCAGAGGCCGCAGCGGGGTGTTCAGCCAGAGATCCGAGCCGGACACCATGAGCAGCGCCAGTGCCATGTTGTAGCCGGGGACGAAGGCCATGGGAATTTCGCCGGCCAGTTCGCGGATGCGGGCGTGTAGCGTCTCGATCAGCTGCTTGCCTGCGGTGTCGTTGGGGTGGGCCTTGCCGGCCATGACGATCTGGATGGGGAATTTTCTGGCGATGTCCTTGAGGCGTTCCAGATCGCTGAACATCAGGTCGGCGCGTTTGTAGGCCGTCATGCGGCGTGCGAAGCCGAGAATGGGCTGGTCTGCATTCAGGCTCACTCCGGTGAGTTCCCGCACCCTGTCAATCAGCGCCTGCTTGGATTCCTGGTGCGCCGCCCAGAGCACGTCATCGGGGATGCGGTCGGCCCGGGTGAGGAGTTCCGGCTCATGGCACCAGCCCGGCACATGCTGGTCGTACACCCTGGAAAAGGGCGTGCTGGTCCAGGTGGAGGCGTGCACGCCATTGGTGACCGCGTGAACCGCATAGCCGGGGAAAATCTGGCGGGAGGTCTCGGCATGGCGCTTGGCCACCCCGTTCACATATTCCGACAGGTTGAGGGCCAGGCGGGTCATGTTGAGTTTGTCCTCGCCGGCCAGCAGCTTCACCATGCCCGGATCCAGCATATCCCCATAAATGCGCCGTACCAGGTCGTAATCGAATTTGTCGTGGCCCGCTTCCACCGGCGTATGTGTGGTGAAGGTGCAAAGCTCACGCACTCGGGGCAGGTCGTAGGGACTTTCTCCCGGCCGCAGGCCTTCGCTGGGGTGAGCGTAGCGCCGCAGCAGCGCCAGGGTGAGAAAGGCCGAGTGCCCCTCGTTCATGTGGTAGCCCATGAGCTTGAAGCCCAGGGCCTGGAGCATGGCGACGCCGCCGACGCCCAGTACCACCTCCTGCTTGATCCGGTAGGCCTCGTCGCCGCCGTACAGATAGCGGGTGATCTCGCGGTCGCGCGGATCGTTCACCGGCAGATCGGTATCCAGCAGCAGAATGGGTACACCGTCGCCGACCCAGGAGTTCAGCACGTAGAGCCAGCCGCCCACCCACACCTGGCGATCTTCCAGTTCCATCGCCACGGTGGCCTGCAGCCGTTTCGCGTAGCGTGCAGGATCCCAGTCGTCGGCAAGCTCGACCTGCCGGCCTTGTGGATCGATTGCCTGGCGAAAGTAGCCGGCCCGGGACACCAGGGTGACTGCGACCATCGGCACGCCGATATCTGCCGCGGCACGCAGGGTGTCGCCAGCCAGCACGCCCAAACCGCCACTGTAGGTCGGGATGTCGCTCTCCATGGCGATTTCCATGGAAAAATAGGCTACGCGGGGTTTATGGGTGAAGTTTTCGGTCTTGCTCGCGGCTTCGGACATGTGGGAGCAGTAGGGTGATTGCCGGGGCGGCGACAGCAGCTGCCCGGGTCTGAAGGACATCGGACGATCACGCGCCGGGATAGCGAGTGCAGGCCTCTAACACCTTGGCGGGCGTACTACTTGTCCTTCGACTTTTTCTTGATTTCCGTCATGCGTGCGCGCCATTCCTGCAACTCCTCGTCTTCGATTTCGAGCTGAATGGCCACGGCTTCCTGCACGCTCATTTTTTTGTCTTCAAGCCTGCGCATGAGCTTGGATCGCATTCTTGCCAACAAGCGTTCGGTTTCCTCCTTGTTCAGCTGACCGGCCTTTTCGAGATACTCGTCCACTGGTTTTCTCATCGCAACGTTTCCTTTTTTTCTGGAAATTCAGATTTGAAACTACACCCATATTCAATTGTTTCGCTACCTCGATATGTGACGAAGACCCTGGAATGTGGCTTGCGGCGCGTGTCATTCCGGAACGCGGCAAACTTTTCACCTCCGTCATATAAGGTTCATTTTCACGGCGCACAATCGCGTTCCCACTGGAGCAATGTCTGCAATGGAGCCCGTCATGGCGACAGCAAACATCCTGCAGGTGAAAAGCCCGCAGACGACTACGCATGCCACTTCCGGCATTCCCGACATCCGACCGGGCGATCTTGCAACATTCACCCTGGATGACCTGGGCATCATTCGGGATTGCAGCAGCGCGTGCGAGCAGATATTCGGCTATATGCAAGAAGCCCTGGTCGGTCGGCACATTTCCATGCTCCTTCCGCAGCTCGCGAACACCGAGCTGGTGCAGGAAGGCCGCATCAACCCACATCTGGGTTTTCTCTGCCACTGCGCCTGTGTTTTCCAGGCCCGGTGCCGCGATGGCCGATCCTTTACCAGCGAACTCTTCATCAACCGCCTCGATACCCACAACGTGGTGGTCCTGGTGCGCAATCTCGGCATTTCAAAATCGAAGGGCGGCATCCATGCCGTCCTGTCTCAATAGACGTGCTCAGCGCGGAATGGATTTCCGGCCAGGGCTGGGTGGATGCACGATCAAATGCCTGACGTGGCCGTCATGCATTGAATTGCAACGGACTTCCATGCCATTGATCTGCCAAGGCCGAGTCGATGTCAGACGTTAAGACAGGCTGCTCCAGGGATTCCGTCCCGGACACGCCAGGCATGGAGCAGCTCATGGCGGAGCTGGCGGGCATTCGCACCGACATGCTCTCCAACGAGTCCCGGGCGCAACGACACCTCGCCGGGATTCACGCGAATTATCGCGAAAGCTCAAGGAATCTCCTTCATTACCTGACGCTGCGTCGCCGGGATCTGCGTCCGTTGCAGAGATCCCTGGCTGCGCTGGGGGTGTCTTCGCTCGGGCGGGCCGAGTCGAATGTTCTGGCGTCGGTCGATGCGGTTCTGAGTGTATTGGGTCATCTTGTACAGGGGGCCCGTCATACCGATGCCGAGGAGGTGCGTGACGTTGAATTCGCTCGCGGCGAACGGCTGCTCGCCGAACATGCGGACGCCTTGCTCGGGCCGGTGACGACAGGACGCCCGGTGCGGATCATGGTCACCATGCCGAGCGAAGCGGCCGACGACTACCTTCTTGTTCACCAGCTGCTGCAGCAAGGCATGGACTGCATGCGCATCAATTGTGCCCATGACGATGCCGCCGCCTGGGCGCGGATGATCGAGCACCTGAAGCAGGCGGAGCGCTCGCTGGGACGATCCTGCCGGGTGTTCATGGACCTGGCGGGGCCGAAGCTGCGCACCGGTCCGCTGGAGCCCAGTCCGGCCGTGGTCAGGATCCATCCTTGCCGCGATGTCTACGGGCGTGTCACTGCGCCGGCACGGGTCTGGTTGAGTCCGGAAGAATCGCCTCGACTGCCTCCATCGCCGGCAAGCGCGTGTCTTCCTGTACCGTCGCTCTGGCTGGCCCGGCTGCAGATCGGAGACGTTGTGAAATTCACCGATGCCAGGGATTCCAGGCGGTCTTTCAAGGTCATCGATGTGACCGATCGGGGATGCTGGGCGGAGGCGGGCCGCACCGCTTACATCGTCCCCGGCACCCGTCTTCTTCAGGTGCGTGGCGAGGGCGAGCCGGATGCGCGCGAGTGCCGGATCGGCACTTTGCCGCCAGGTGAAAGCGCCATCTCACTGCAAAAGGGCGACCTGCTCATCGTGACCCGCGATCTGAAGCCGGGACGACCGGCGACTTACGACAGCACGGGAAAACTCCTGACCCCTGCGATGATCGGCTGCACCATTTCGGACGTCTTCGATCACGTCCGGGCGGGGGAGTCGATCTGGTTCGACGACGGCAAGATCGGCGGCGTCATCGAAAAGGTGGAGCCGTCGCAGGTACGCGTCCGCATCACGCAGGAATACCTGAGAGCCGTCAATTTGCGCGCCGACAAGGGGATCAACCTGCCCGACAGCGAACTGCACATCGCGGCCATGACGGACAAGGACATCGAGGACCTGCCCTTCGTGGCCCTGCATGCGGATATCGTCGGCCTGTCCTTTGCCAATTGTGCGCAGGACGTGGCATCGCTCCAGCAGCGGCTGGCGGGTTTGGGGAGCCGGCAGCCTGCCATCGTGCTCAAGATCGAAACGCGTCGCGGTTTCGAGAGCCTGCCCGACATGCTGCTGACTGCCATGCGCGCGCCCCAGTGCCGGGTGATGATCGCTCGCGGCGATCTGGCCGTCGAGTGTGGATTCGAGCGGTTGGCGGAGGTTCAGGAGGAAATTCTCTGGTTATGCGAGGCGGCGCACGTTCCGGTGATCTGGGCAACCCAGGTGCTGGAGACGCTTGCCAAGGAAGGGCGGCCATCGCGCGCCGAGATCACCGACGCGGCGATGGGGTTGCGCGCCGAATGCGTCATGCTCAACAAGGGGCCCTATGTCCTCAATGCCGTGCGGGCGCTGGACGACATTCTGAGGCGGATGCATGCGCACCAGGCGAAAAAACGTTCCATGCTGAGAGCGTTGCGGTTGGCCCATATGCTGCCGATCGAGTCTGAGGGTCCCGTCAGGCGGGTCTGACTCTTCTCGGCCCCTGTCGACGGTTTTGGGCTGACTGTCCGGCATGCCGTGCTGCCGGGGTTGATCGGCCCCGGCCGTCGAACCGCCGCGCTTGTCCGATTCCTAGCTCATCACCTGCCCATGCTCCCGCGTGTCGTGGAACGCCACCTTGGGCCAGCGCTCCTGCGCCAGCTGCAAATTCACCCGCGTATCCGCCAGATACACCAGGTTGCTGTCGACGTCCTTCGCCAGCCGCAGTGAATTCGCCTTGGTGAATTCGGCGAGGTGCTGGGCGTCGGGGCAGGTGACCCAGCGCGCGGTGTGGATGCCGGCGTTCTCGAAACTGGCGTCGACACCGTACTCGGTCTTCAGGCGATGGGCGACGATCTCGAACTGCAGCGGGCCGACCGCGCCGATCAGGAGCGTGTTGTCGGCGAAGGGCTCGAATACCTGCACCGCGCCTTCCTCGCCGAGTTCCAGCAGGCCTTTGTTGAGCTGCTTGGCACGCAGCGGGTCGCGCAGGCGCGGGCGGCTGAAAAGTTCGGGGGCGAAGTAGGGGATGCCCTTGTATTGCAGTGCTTCGCCCTCGGTGAGGGTGTCGCCGATGTGCAGCTGGCCGTGGTTGTGAATGCCGATGATGTCACCTGCCACCGCGTCTTCCATGCGGGTGCGCTCGTTGGCCATGAAGACGACGGCGTTGGCGATCTTCATGTCCTTGCCGGTGCGGCGATGGCGCACTTTCATGCCGGGGTTGTAGCGGCCGGAGCAGACGCGGAAGAAGGCGATGCGGTCGCGGTGCTGCGGGTCCATGTTGGCTTGGATCTTGAACACGAAGCCGGTGAACTTGGGCTCGGCGGGGTCGACCGTGCGTTCGACCGCCTCGCGCGGCAGCGGCGACGGCGCCCAGTCGGACAGCGCGCGCAGCACTTCGCGCACGCCGAAGTTGTTGATCCCCGAGCCGAAGAAGACCGGGGTCTGTTTGCCGGCGAGGAAATCGCCGAGGTCGAAGGTGGCACCGGCGCCGCGCACCAGCTCGATCTCGGACAAGAGCGTATCGGCTTCGAGCGGGAAGCGCTCGCGCAAGGCGGCTTCGCCCAGGCCCTGCAGGGACTCGAACTGCTGGCCGGCGTTTTCCTCGCCCGCCTTGAAGCGCAGGATCTCGTCGTGGATCAGGTGGTACACGCCCTGGAAGCGCTTGCCCATGCCGATCGGCCAGGTCACCGGCGCGCAGTGGATCTTCAGGATCGACTCGATCTCGTCCAGCAGTTCCAGCGGCTCGCGCACTTCGCGGTCCATCTTGTTGATGAAGGTGATGATGGGCGTGTCGCGCAGGCGGCACACTTCCAGCAGCTTGATCGTCTGTTCTTCCACGCCCTTGGCGGCGTCGACCACCATGATCGCGGCGTCGACCGCGGTCAGCACGCGGTAGGTGTCTTCCGAAAAGTCCTTGTGGCCGGGAGTGTCGAGGAGGTTGAACACGCAGTCGCCGTAGGAGAACTGCATGACGGAACTGGCCACGGAGATGCCGCGTTCCTGCTCCACCGCCATCCAGTCGGAGGTGGCGAACTTGCCGCTCTTCTTGGCCTTGACGGTGCCGGCCATTTGAATGGCGCCGCCGAACAGCAGCAGCTTTTCGGTCAGCGTGGTCTTGCCCGCGTCGGGGTGCGAAATGATGGCGAAGGTGCGGCGCTTTTTGACGTCGCGCACCAGGGCCGGATCGCCGGCTTGCGCCGGCGCGGTTAGCGTGGATTCCATCGGGGAGGGCAGGCGGAAATGAAGCAGGCCGCCATTTTAACAGGCTGGCGAAGAACGCTGCGTTGCCCCGCGCGCGGCGCCGCAATATTGCTACGCGCGCATCAATCGCACTTGCAGTCGTTGGCCTTGTTGCGGGCGAGCTTCTTCCTGGGGGCGGATTTCATCAGGTTTGGCACCCAGACCTGTTTCGGCGCTCCCAGCATCTGCTCGCGCTGGATTTTCCAGCGATCGCCCTCGCGTACCCAGTCGAGACGTTTGGTCGAAACATCCCGGTAGTTGGGCGAGGTGTAGGTCTGGACGAATTCTGTCGTGGCCCGGTTGGCGTCCGGAGTGTGCACCTTGAGGCCGTCGATGCCAACGGTGATGGCACCCGGTCTGGCGAAGAGCACGGCCCGGTCGCTGGCCCATTGCTCGAGCGTGCGGCCGTTTTCGGGCGTGAAGCTGCTGGCGTAATAGGCCCGATAACGCGGAAAGTCCTTGGCCGACCAGGCTGCCGCCCATGCGGTCAGCGCCTGCTGGACGGTTTCGGGCGGCGGGGCTGCCGGCAGCGGCACCGCTGCGGACATTCTGGGCGGAGCCGTCTCGATGGCGCGCGGAGTCAGGTCCAAGCTGACGGCCGCCGCACCCTGCGGCGCTTGCGCCGGACACTGGCTGGCCGGGTCGACTTCCTTGCGGTCCTGGCCGAGCTCCTGCGCAGTGGGCAGGCCGTCGCGCCCGACCTGCAGCGCGGACAGCAGCTCGCCCATGCCCGCGAGGGTGCGCGCATGGGCGATCGCGTGTTCGTAGGTGGCGTTCAGGTAGGCGCGGCGCGCCTGGAAGTATTCGTTTTCGGTATCGAGCAGATCGAGCAGGGTGCGCTGGCCGATGTCGAACTGCTTGCGATAGGCTTCACGGGCCTTTTCGATGGCCAGCTGGTGCTGATCCAGAAAACCCAGCTGGCGCGAGAGGTTGTGGATGTTGTTGAAGGCGATCGACAGCGTCTGTCGTAGATCGCGGCAGGCCTTGTCGCGCAGTTCCTTCGACTGTGCCAGGCGTTCGGCGTACTGCTTGGCGAGGGCACGATCGGAACCGCCCTTGAACAGGTTGTAGTTCAACACGAGTTCGATCACCTGATCGTCGCGTCGCCCTGCGACACCGTTGTCGTTGTAGGCGACCTCCTGGCTCGCGCGGAGGTCGACGCGCGGCTGGAAGTTGGCCTGGCGGCCGCGCGCCTCGGCCTGCGCGGCGCGCACGTTCTCGATGGCCGCGTTGAAGCCCGGATTGCCCTGGTAGGCCAGCTTCAGCGCTTCCTCGACGTTGGACGGAATCCCCTGTTCGAGCAGTTCGGGCGCGATCATCTCGCCCGGCGGAAGTTCGCCCACGATGCGCAGGTAGCGCGCGCTGACATCGTGGAGGTTGCTCGCTTCGGTGAGCATGTTCGACTGCGCCAGGGCGAGGCGGCCGCCGGCCTGCTCGAGGTCGACCCGGCGGCCCACGCCGGCCTGGACGCGCTCCTGGATCTGTCTGAATACCTGCTCGTGCTGGGCAAAGTTTGCCTGCGTCAGCGCCGACAGCTCGCGATAGCGCAACACGTCGAGGTAGGCCTGGACGGCTTCCAGCGCGATCGTCTCCGAGGCGTCGAGGACTTCGTAATAGCGCACCAGCTTGGCGTAGGCCAGTCGGGCGACCTCGTCGCGGGTGGCGAAGCCGTCGTAGATCATCTGGTTCAAAGACAGCGCGGCACCGCGGCGGGTATAGTGCGTCGACGGAAGGTTGGGCTGCTCCAGGTTCTCCCGACCCACGTTCGTGGTGAGATCGACGCGCGGCAGGTAGCCGCCGCGCGCGACGTCCTGCTCATGCCGGGAGGAGAGAAAGGCGTGCCAGCGAGCCTGCACTTCGGGATTGCCGACGATGGCCTTTTTGACGGCATCCTGCAGCGTGGCGCTCGGCTGAGCGCCGGCGAATGCCGGGAACAGGCTCATGACCGACAACAAAACCAACAGCGCCTTTTTTATTACTGGCATTCCTTCAGCCTCCCGGAACTCGTCCGATATCTTGTATGGTGAGCGACATCAAATTTTGTGCGCAATATTCATACCAGCAGAGGGCAATCGATATGTGCCCCATTCGAGCAGCTGACCTGAACCCGGGAAATCGCCTGGAGACTCCCCGGCAATCCGAGAGCTGGGGGGCGTGGGGCGGCGAAGCGGAGCGTTGCCCGAGAAATTTTGAAGACGACGATTCGTGCCGTCAAAAGACGTATTTCCGTCCCGGTTTTCTTGTCGTTTAGCTGCGCAATGCTGAATTATCGACCGTTCGTCGGAAAACTTGGCCCCTGGAAAGCGATTTTTTTCCTGCTGTTCGGCGCTAGTGTAGCTTTTGCGGGCGTGGAACTGGATCGTCTGCTGCAATTGGCGGACCAGCGATATGGCGATTCCGGGGTGGCCTCGGTGAGCGCCTGGCGCGATCTGCTGACCGAAACAAGCAACCAGCCCGACGCCGCCAAGCTGCGGCGCGTCAATGATTTTTTCAATCGCAGAATCCATTTTGGCGACGACAGCGATATCTGGGGCAAGCGGGATTACTGGGCGACCCCGCTCGAAACGCTGGGGCGCGCACAGGGGGATTGCGAGGATTTTGCGATTGCCAAATACGTGACGCTGAAACTTCTGGGCGTCCCCTCGGACAAGATGCGGCTGACCTACGTCAAGGCCCGCATCGGCGGACCGCAAAGCAGCCTGGTTCAGGCCCACATGGTCCTGAGCTATTATCCGGCTCCAAACGACGAGCCACTGGTTCTGGATAACCTGATTTCGGATATACGACCGGCATCCCGCCGCACCGACCTGACCACGATCTTCGGTTTCAACGCTGAAGGCCTGTGGGTGGGCGGTGTGGCCCCGCGCGCTGCCAGCCCGTCGCAAAGGCTGTCAAAATGGCAGGCTGTGCTGACCAGGATGCGCGAAGAAGGAATCGATTGAAGCACCACTTGCTCAGGGAAACGTCATGTCACTCACCAAGCAACTCTGGCTCGCAGTAATTGCAATCATGACCCTCGCGTTCGGGATCAGCTTTCTGGTCAGCGCGTGGTCGGCAAAAGGCTATCTCGAAGATCAGCTGCGGCTGAAGAACAGCGACAACGCCAATTCGCTTGCGCTGTCGATGTCGCAGATCGAAAAGGATCCGGTACTGATCGAGCTGCTGCTTTCGGCGCAATTCGACATCGGGCATTACAAGCAGATCAAGCTGACCTCACCGGATGGCGAGGTGATGATGGAACGTGTCAGCGAGGCGGTGGCCGACACCGTGCCCGCCTGGTTTGTCGAAATGATTCCCCTGCACACCGAGCCCGGCATCGCCCAGGTGCAGGATGGCTGGCGCCAGTACGGTACGCTGACGGTGCTCAGCCACAACCGCTTCGCCTACCAGGCCCTGTGGCAGGGCAACCTGAGGCTGCTGGGCTGGTTTCTGGCGAGTGCGCTGTTGTGCGGCGCGATCGGCACCCTGATTCTGCGTTCCATCACCCGGCCGCTGGCGGAAGTGGTCAAGCAGGCCGAAGCCATCGGCGCACGCCGCTTCATCACCATTGCGGAGCCGCGCACCCGGGAGTTCCGCAGCGTGGTACGGGCAATGAATGCGTTGTCCGGGCAGGTCCGGGGCATGCTGGAAGAAGAATCCGCGCGGCTGGAACAACTGCGGCGCGACGCCCAGCATGACGCGCTGACCGGCCTGTTGAACCGCGAGCACTTCCTGAAGAAAATCCAGATTGCCCTGCAGGACGAAAACTCGGCTGCGACCGGCGCGCTGTTCATTCTCCGTCTGCCCGATCTTATCCGGATGAACAAGGAACTGGGACGCGAAACCACCGACAGGCTGCTGAAGCGGGTGGCCGGTGCGCTGCAGGAATCCTGCCCCGACGAACCCTGCCTGATCGGACGGTTGAATGGCGCCGATTTTGCCGTGCTGGCTCCCGACGTGGAGTCGGTCGACGAGATGGCACAGCGCATTTCCGCGCAGGCCCGTCTGTCGATCAATGACCCGAGCGCGGCCGAGGAACACACCGTCCTGCTGGGTGCCGCCGTGTATCGCCACGGCGATGCGGTATCCCAGGTGCTGTCGCATGCCGACATGGCCTTGAACCGTGCCGTGCTGGAAGGCGGCAGCGCAGTCGAGGCGGGCCAGCTCAATATCGAATGGAAGCCGGCCGCCAGCCTGGTCAGCGCCTGGCAGTCTTTGATCGAAACGGCCCTGAATCTGAAACGGGTGCAGTTTGCGACCTATCCGGTGCTGAACGGGCAGGGCCAGCTGATCCATTACGAAGCGCCTGCGCGCATGCAGATCATCCAGAGCTCGATGTGGATTCCCGCCCAGGAATTCATGCCCTGGGCCAGCCGGCT
This sequence comes from Thiobacillus sp., assembly GCA_018262815.1. GTDB lineage: Bacteria > Pseudomonadota > Gammaproteobacteria > Burkholderiales > Thiobacillaceae > Thiobacillus. The sequence continues at coordinate 28,481 of JADFDN010000011.1, read as the reverse complement.
GGGGTTGACCGAGCGAATCGACGAGGCGGTATTCGACTACGCGCTGGTCTGGCTGGAGTCGAACGAGGGGCCGGTGTGCATCAACGTGTCACCGCAAACCGTCTGCGATCCCGTGCTGATGACGCGTTACTACCAGGCGCTCAAGCGCAGGCAGGGCCTGGCGCAGAAGCTGTGGATCGACATTCCCGAGTTTGTCGCCTACCGCCACGCCAGGGAATTCCGCGTGTTCTGCGACACGCTCAAGTCACTGGGCTGCAAGATCGGCCTGGAACACGTCGGCAACCAGATCTGCCATGTCGGGGAACTGTACGACGTCGGACTCGATTACCTGAAGATCGACAGCGCGATCATCCGCGACATCGATCAGAGTCCGGGCAACCAGACCTTCCTGCGCGGGGTGTGCACGATTGCCCACACCATGGGCATGATGACCATCGCCGAGGGCGTGCTCAACCAGCAGGAGGCCGGGTGTCTGAAGGAACTGGGCTTCAAGGGCATGACCGGGCCGGGCATCGTGCTCGGCTGAGCCCGGTAGGGCCAACGGCTCAGATGGTTTCGTTGGCGCCGCCGAGCAGGTTGAGCGCGCCGAGCGACTGACGCATCGAGCGGCGCTCCATCAGTTTTTCCTGCGCTGGAAGCGGCAGATCGGTGAAGCGGATGACATCGCGGTCGATCAGCAGATCGATCAGATCCTCCAGCACGCGTACCAGCCGCATGTCGGACTGCTGCAGCGTACTGTGTTCCAGTCCCATCCGGTGCATGAAGTCGAGCAGCTCGGGCGAGTTGGGCGGCACGTCCTCCAGGCCTTCGCCCGGTTCCAGGTTGATCGTGCTGATCCGGCCCTGTTCGTCACGCTTTACATAAGGCATTCGTCGTTGTCTCCAGCAGGTCGAGTCGTACTGTATTCCAGATCGGCCTCAGTCGGTGATCAGCTTGCCCTTGCTCAGCAGATCCTGAATGATCTGCTGGTCGGACGTGTGGCCCGTGACCAGATCGACGCCGGACAGATTGATGATCTGGTCCGGCCCCGTCATCGCGGCCCCCTGCGACTTCACTTCAAGCACCGTCGTGCCGGTTCCGGCGTTGTAGCTGAAGTGGAGATACTCCGCCAGATTTCCTGCATCGGCACCAGCGTGCGACTCGCCTTGCAGCAGGTCGCGCAGATCGAGCTTGTCGCTGTTGTCCACGGTATCGAAGTCCGTCACGGTATCGACGGCGGGCGTAGCCACTGTTCCGGCATCGGCCAGTTCCCAGCGGAACACGTCGGCGCCTAGGCCGCCCGTCAGCGTGTCGTTGCCCGTTCCGCCGATCAGGGTGTCGTTGCCGCTGCCGCCGTTCAGGGTGTCGGTTCCTGCGCCGCCGGTCAGCCAGTCGTTGTCGTTGCCGCCGTTGAGCGTGTCGTTGCCCGTGCCTCCGACAATCAGATCGTTGCCGTCGCCGCCGTTCAGCGTGTCGTTGCCCGCCAGGCCCTGGATATGGTCGTTGTTCGCGGTGCCGTTGAGCGTGTTGCCGCCGGACGTGCCGGTCAGGGTGTTGGTGGTCTCCGAGACGGTCACCGCGATGTTCTGGGTGGTGGACGCCGTGCTGCCGTTGCCTGCTTCCGTCGTCGTCGACGTGACGGTCAGGTTCAGCGTGCCGGTGTAGCCGTCCGCGGGCAGGAAGGTGAGGCCTTCGAGCTGGGCCGGGCTGAACGACCAGACGCCGCCGCCCAGATTGGTGCCGGTGCTGAAGGCAGCGCCGGCCGGTACGCCGGCAATCGTGACCGACAGCGTCTCGGAGCCGTCCGTATCCACCATCGCGGTGGAAATCGGCAGGGCAATCGGCGTGCCGAAGGAGGTTGCGCCGTTCTGGAACGAGATGTTGCTGATGGCGACGGAGGAGTCCTTGCCGGTATCGCGGGCGTTGAGCACAAGCCACGAGAACTGGTAGCCGCCGGCTGTCGGGGCCGTAAACGTGTAGGCCCCCGAGGTGTTGGTCGAAGGCCCCGCCTGCTCGGACGACGTGACCAGCGTGCTCGTTTGCGTGCCATTGGGGTGGGTGACCACGAGCACGACGAGATCGTTGTAGCCATTGCTGATTTCGCCGGCCAGGTTCTCACCATTGATGAATGTCCAGTCGAACACCACGGACATCCCTGTCGGCAGCGTGTAGGTGTAGTTCGTCAGCCCCCCGTCCTGTACGTCCACCGTGCCGAAATCGTTCGTGCCCGGTCCAGGCGGCGGATTGAAGCTGTCGAGCGTCGACGAGGTGAGACCGATCGCGGCAGCCAGGTTCGACTGGCTGGTCCCGCTGGTCGTGGCGGCCGTGCTTGCACCCGCTATCAGGGCATCGAGCTCGGCCGGCGCGAACAACTGCGGCGCATCGGCCACCGGTGTCACCACCACGCTCACGCTTGCGGTGTCGATGCCGCCGTTGCTGTCGCGGATGGTGTAGGTGAACGTGTCGGTTCCGCTCCAGTTCGCGTTAGGCGTATAGACCAGGTTGCCGCCGGCATCGGTCGTCACGGTTCCGTTGGTCGCCTGCGTATATCCCCAAAGCAGCAGCGGGTCGCCGTCGGGGTCGCTGTCGTTGCCGAGCACGTTCAGCGTAACGGCCGTATCTTCGGCAGTGGTGTAGCTGTCGTCCTCTGCCGTCGGAACGGTATTGCTGGGCGCGGTCTGCGAAATGGCCAGCCGTGCCGAGCTCGAATCGCCGTCCGCGTCCACCAGGTTGTAGGTGAATTCGTCCGGACTGGTGTCGGCATACTGGATGCTGTCAAAGCCCGTCAGCAGGATCTTCGTGCTGGCACTGGTGTCGACACCATAGAGCGCAACATACTGGAACGGCGTGCCTCCGGTATCGACATCGAGGGTGAAGCCGGGTTTGGCGACCGTATTGCTGCCGGTGCCGACCAGGTTGCCACTGCCGTCATAGGCCGCCCAGTAGAACTGAACGCCCGAATTGGTGCCGGAATAGAAATTGGCATTGAGGGAAAGTACCTCGTTACCGAGGTTGACCATCAGCGCTTCGGGGCTGGAGGGGTGACCATTGAGATAAGTTGCGCTGCCAGAGCCGCCGGCAATGCCCAAACCGTCCGTGCCGTCCGCCAGCGTGCCATCCAGGACTGTCAATACCCCTGTGCCCGTGATGGCCAGAATATTGGCAGCCAGCGGCACATAGGTCGTCGGATCGATGAAGAACTCATTCTGGCTCGCGACGTTGCGGGCACCGTTGAAGGCCGTGATACTGACGTTGCTCCAGTCGGCCAGGCCATTGCTGCCACCGACCGTGGTGAACAGCGACGACTCGTAGGTATACGAGCCGTCCTGGTTCATCGACAGGATGCCCTTTCCGGTGTCGACCGTGATAACCCCGCCGACAGCAGTGTAGGTGGTGCCCTGATAAACGACACTTTCGACCGTCCCGGGCAGTTCCGCGCCCAGGTCGTTCGTCGACACATTGCCGGCCGTATTGCTGCCCATCGTCAGCGTGGCGAAGTCATTGACGGCCAGCGGTGCATCGTCCTCGACATTGACGGTCAATGTCCCCGTGGTAGCCAATACGCCATCGCTGGCCGTGACGGTGATGCCCAGAGACGCGATGTCTTCGGCCCCGGCCGTTGCATGATCGATCGGTCCGCTGAGTGTGACGGTATAGGCGCCGGTATTGGTGATGCTGATCGTCATGATCACGTTGCCGTCGGCGCTGGCGGTCAGGGTCGGGGTGCCGCTGCCGTTCCAGGTCAGGGGCAGGCCGCCGGACGTCAGTGCGGTCGAAGGCGCCGTGAGCGTGACGGAAAGCGCGGGGCCATCGATATCGGTGATGGCGAACGTTCCGCTCGAAACAAGCGCATTGGTCGTGTCGGTCGGTGTGCCGGCCGTATCCGGAACCCCGTTGGTGAGCCCTTCTTCCGAGATGTTGGCAGTCTTGACGACACTACCGAATGAAGGCGCGTCATCGGTGCCGGTCATGGTGACGGTGACGACCTGGGTGCTGCCATCGGCGGTGGCGACGGTGATGCTGTCGGTGTAGGTGGCGCCGGCGACGAACGCGTCGTGAGCCGAATCCATCGTATAGGTCCAGGCGCCGCCCGCATCGATACTGAAAACCCCATACCCATTCGAACCGGCGACATTGGTCTGCGGCACGAAGGCGGCCGAGCTGTCGGGGTCGGTGGCGGAGAGCGTGCCGGAAGCCGACTGGATTGCGTTGGTCTCGGTGATCGCCGCGGTCGAGGTGCCGGAGATGACGGTGGCGTCATCGGTGCCGGTCATGGTGACGGTGACGACCTGGGTGGTGCCATCGGCGGTGGCGACGGTGATGCTGTCGGTGTAGGTGGCGCCGGCGACGAACGCGTCGTGAGCCGAATCCATCGTATAGGTCCAGGCGCCGCCCGCATCGATACTGAAAACCCCATACCCATTCGAACCGGCGACATTGGTCTGCGGCACGAAGGCGGCCGAGCTGTCGGGGTCGGTGGCGGAGAGCGTGCCGGAAGCCGACTGGATTGCGTTGGTCTCGGTGATCGCCGCGGTCGAGGTGCCGGAGATGACGGTGGCGTCATCGGTGCCGGTCATGGTGACGGTGACGACCTGGGTGGTGCCATCGGCGGTGGCGACGGTGATCGAGTCGGTCAGCGTATCGCCAGTGCCGAGCGCCTGGATCGCCGGGTTGCTGTTGGTCGCGCCATAGCTCCAGTTGCCGGAGGCGTCGATCGTGAGGCTGCCGTAGGTTCCGGCCAGCGTTGCCGGAATGAAGACCGCCTCGCCGGCATCCGGATCGGAGACCGTGAGCGTACCGGAGGTGCTGATCAGTCCGGCGGAGACGGCGACGTCCTCCGTCACCGCACCCGTGGTCTGGCCGGCGATGAGGGCCATATCGTCCAGCCCGAGCACCGTGATCACCAGATTGCCGGTGGTGCCATCGTTTAGGCTGACCGTGAATATCTCGGTGCGAGTGTCCGTGGTGGTGAGTTCCTGGACACTGGCTGTCGTGTTGTCGAGGGTGTAGGTCCAGTTGCCGGCGGTGTCGATGTTGAAGCTGCCGTAGGTTCCGGCTGCGGTGGCGGCCACGAAGGTGGCGCCGCCGCTGGTAGTCAGCGCGCCGCTTGCAGCGATCGCCGTATCCTCCTGCACCGATCCGCTGGTATCGCCGGCGAAAGTTTCGTTGCTGCCGTTGACCGTGATCGTCACGGGGGTCGGCGTGCCATCGGCAGTCAGCACCGTGAAGGTTTCGCTCATCGCGTCACCGTTGGCCAACGCTTGGACCGCGGGAGAGCTGTTGCTGAGCGTATAGCTCCAGACACCTGCCGCATTGATCGTGAAGCTGCCGTAAGTGCCCGAAGCGGTTTGCGGCTGGAAGACCGACTCGCCGCTATCCGCATCGGCGACCGACAGCGTTCCGGATGTGGAGAGGACCGCATCCTCGGTCACCGTGCCGGTTCCACTGGAGACGACCGGAATGTCATTGGTACCGGTGATGGTCACCGTGACGATCTGGGTGGTGCCGTCGGCGGTGGCGACGGTGATCGAGTCGGTCAGCGTATCGCCAGTGCCGAGCGCCTGGATCGCGGGGTTGCTGTTGGTCGCGCCATAGCTCCAGTTACCGGAGGCGTCGATCGTGAGGCTGCCGTAGGTTCCGGCCAGCGTTGCCGGAATGAAGACCGCCTCGCCGGCATCCGGATCGGAGACCGTGAGCGTACCGGAGGTGCTGATCAGCCCGGCGGAGACGGCGACGTCCTCCGTCACCGCACCCGTGGTCTGGCCGGCGATGAGGGCCGGGTCGTTCACCGGAATGACGGTGACGTCCACCGTGGCCGTGGTGGCGCCCCCCTGGCCGTCGCTTACCGTATAGGTAATGCTGTCCGAGCCGCTGAAGTCCGGATTCGGCGTGTAGGTGATCGTTCCGTCGGGATTCACCACGACCGTGCCGTTGGATGCCGATGCGGAATCCACGGCCAGGGCATCGCCGTCTGCATCGGTGTCGTTTGCCAGCACATCGATGGTCACCGGAGAGTCTTCGTTGGCAGTGAGCGTGTCGGGGTTCGCGACCGGCGGCGTGTTGGCCACGCCGCCTGCGGACGGGGTCAGGCTGGCCGCGCCTGCTGCCAGGCTTTCCGTTTCATCGAAAGCTGCCACGGCTGCGGATTCGGTGAACCCGAATTCGAACGGGGTTGCGTCGCCGGTACCCTCGACAATCCGCAGCAGGCGCACGAAGCCATTGCCAACGCCGCCGGCGCCGCCTTCAAGGCCGGCAGCTGTGTCCTCGAGCTGGTCGTCGATGTCCTCGCCGCGCTCCAGGGCCTGGATGATGCGCTCGGCTTCGCCCGCCGGCAGGGCGGCTTCGGCGATGTCGGGACGCGAGGTCGGAGAGGTTTCGGCGCTGAACCGGAAGCTTTCGTTGGGCAGCAGGGTCAGCATCTGCCCATCGAGGAAGGCCAGTTGGACCTGGCCGCCGGGCATCGTGACGACGGTGTCGCCCTCCAGCAGGACGTCGCCGGCCTTGAGGGGCCGCATCTGGCCGGCCGGGTCGCGGGCGAAAGCCTGACCTTCTACCGCGATGATGGTGGCGACTGCCTGGGGAGTGGTAACGCTCGCGTCCATGGGGCTGTTCTTCTTCAGTAAGGGTTTGGGAGCCCCATTCGGGGCGTTCTGAAAGACTTAACGGCGCGATCCCCGGTTTCCGTATTGGACCGAAGTACAGTCAGGCGGAGATTTTTTGGGAGAGGGGTGTCGATTCCTCGACGCCGTTGACGACAAGCGAGAGCTGCATGCGGTCGCGCACCCCGAGCTTCTCGAAAGCGGCCGCGAGATGGGCTTTTACCGTGCGCTCGGTGATGCCCAGCACGCGCGCGATTTCCTTGTTGGTCGCACCGCGGGCAACCGCGACGGCGACCTGGCGTTCGCGCTGGCTCAGCCTGTCGAGAACCGGTTCAGGCGTGCCGCTGTTGCGCGCTGCCAAGCCCTGCATCAGCCGCCGCATCAGTTGCGGGCCCACCCACAGGCCGCCGTGCTCGACGACGCCGGCGACCTGGCGCAGCACAGCTGGCAAGGTGAGTGCGCTGCAATAGCCAGATGCGCCTGCCGCCAGCGCCGCCATGCCCTGATCGTCTTCCGGCACGTTCGACAGCACCACGATCGGCGCATGCGGTGCGGCCGCGTGCACCGTGCCTACCCAGGCCGATACCGCGGGTGCATCCCCGGTGACATGCAGCCACACCACGTTTGCACCGGCCAGCGAGGAAAGGTCAGTCTGGTCCGGCCCCCGGTCCTGCAGCAGCTGTGCGTTGGGAAACGCTTCCAGCCAGCGGGGAATCGGCTCCGGCCGTGCAGTGACGAATACGTGGCGCGCCATACGCTAGCGCTCCGTGAAGGCGTGGGTCTTGGCGCGGATCACCGGTTTCAGCAGATAGGCCAGCACGCTCTTGCGGCCGGTCATGATGTCCACTTCCGCGACCATTCCCGGGATGATCGGCTTGTCCTTGCCCAGCGAGGATTTCAGGGTGCGCACGCGCACCAGATAGAAGGCATTGCCTTCCTCGTCGGTGACGGTGTCGGCGGCGATCTGGTCGATCACGGCTTCCAGTCCGCCGTAGATCGCGAAGTCATAGGCGGTAAAGCGCACCGTCGCCTTTTGTCCCGGCCACAGGAAAGCGATGTCCTTGGGCAGGATTTTCGTCTCCAGCAGCAGGGCATCGTCGGTCGGCACGATCTCCACGATTTCCTTGCCCGGCTGCAGCACGCCGCCCACGGTGGTGACCAGCAGACGCTTGACGGTGCCCTTGACCGGCGACTTGACGCTGGCCTGCTCGACGCGGTCGGACAACGCCGTGCTGCCTTCGGACAGACTGCTGAGCTTGGCCATGGTTTCGCCGAGTTCGTTGCGCATCTCGTTACGGAAGGTGATTTCCTGCTCCTGCACCTTGCGCGACGCTTCCGAGATGGCGGATTGCAGACGCACGATCTGGGCCGAAGCCTGATCGCGTTCGCCGCGATAGCGGCTGACGTCGCGTTCGAGTCGCAGCAGCTCGACGTCCGAGACCGCGCCGGATGCGGCGAGCGGCCGGGTCATCGTCAGTTCGCGGGCAGTGAGGTCGTAGGCCTGCCCCGCCTGTTCGCGGCGCGAGCGCACCTCGACCAGTTCCTGCTGGCGCTGCGCCAGCTGCTGGCGTGCAATGCCGAGCTGGGCGTCGAGTTCGCGGCGTCGTGCGTCGTACATGCTGCGTTCTTCCTCGACCAGTTGGGGATCTTCCTGCATCACTTCGGGCGGCAACTGGAACGGCGTGTTCTCGGCGAGCGCGCGCAGACGCGCCGCCTTGGCCAGCAGCGCGAGATACTGAACACGGTTTTCGCGCAGCGAGGAGACGAAACGCGTCTTGTCGATACGGAACAGCAGTTGCCCGGCCTCGACCGCCTGGCCTTCGCGCACCAGGATGTCCGCGATCACGCCGCCGTCGACTGCCTGCACCACCTGTACCTGGCGCGAGGGGATCACCTTGCCGGTTCCGCGCGTGACCTCGTCCACGGTGGCGAAGGCCGCCCACAGCACGCCTGCCAGCAGAATGACTCCGATCAGACGCAGCAGGTAGCGTGCGCGCAGGGGCTCCTGGTCCAGCCGCGCCCAGTCGGCATCGGCCGTCCAGCCGAGCGACTCGTCCGGCCGCGGCGGAATCCAGCGGGCAAACAGGCGGTCCAGCAGCGGTCGCGCATGCTTCGACCAGCCTGCGGAACCGTCGGCGAAGCGGGCGATAGAGGCGAACAGACGGGCTTTCATGCGGCTTTCCCGATGCGGCCCTGGCGCAGCGCTTCGACCACCTGCGCCTTGGGTCCGTCCGCCACGACCTTGCCGGAGTCGATCACGATGATGCGATCGACCAGGTCCAGCAGCGAGGTGCGATGCGTCACCACCAACAAGGTCTTGCCGGCGGCATAGCTGCGCAACCGCTGCTTGATCTCCTCTTCGCTGGAATGGTCCATCGAGCCGGTCGGCTCGTCCATCAGCAGGATCGGCGGGTCGTTGAGGGTGGCGCGCGCGATGGCGACCGCCTGGCGCTGGCCGCCGGACAGCGATTCGCCGCGCTCGCCCACCGTCATGTCGAAACCCCGCGGATGGCTGTTGACGAACTCGAGCAGGCCGCCCACCTGTGCGGCGCGCAGTACGGCGGCATCGTCGGCGGTCGGCGCCGAGATGGTCAGGTTGTCGCGCAGGCTGCCGTAGAACAGCATGACGTCCTGCGGCACGTAGCCGATGTTGCGGCGCAACTCGGCCGGATCGAGCTGACGCAGGTCGGCGCCATCCACCAGCACCGCACCCGAGGTGGGCTGGTACAGGCCCAGAATGAGCTTTTCGAGCGTGGTCTTGCCGGAGCCGACACGGCCGAGAATCGCCACGTGCTCGCCGGCGCGGATCTTCAGCGAGACATTGCGCAACGCGGCGTGGTCCTGGCCGGGGTAATTGAAGTCGACATCCTTGAACTCGATGTCGCCGGTGAAGTGGCGGCGGGTCACGAAATTCGAGTCGGCCGGCCGCTCGACCGGCTGCTGCAGGATGTCGTCCAGCGACTTCAGTGCAGTCGCTGCGTTGTGGTACTGGGTGAGCAGACCGGCAATCTGACCGATCGGCGCCATCGCCCGCGACGCCAGCATGGTGCTGGCGATCAGCCCGCCGAGCGTCAGAAGGCCGTCCGAAATCAGGTATACACCGACCACCACGACCATCACGTTCACCAGCTGCTGGGCCCACATCGCGCCGTTGATGGTGGACGACGACAGCAGCCGCAGCTGCGCGCCCACGCGCGACAGGAAGGCCGCGCTCGATTCCCATTTGCGCTGCATCACGCTCTCGGCGCCCAGCGCCTTGATCGCTTCCAGGCCGACCAGCGATTCGACCAGCGTCGCGTTGCGCATCGCGCCGGCGCGATAAGTCGATTCGGACAGTTCGTGCATCTTGCTGTGTACGGTCAGGGCATAGGCCACCACCAGCAGGATGCCGAACACGATGGGCAGGATCAGCGGCCAGGCAATCCAGCCGATGACGACCAGAAAAATCAGCGCAAACGGCAGGTCGATGAAGGCGGTCACCGTCGCCGAGGTGATGAAGTCGCGGATCGTCTCGAAGGAGCGCAGATTGGCGGCGAACGAACCAGCGGACAGCGGCCGGTTTTCCAGGCGAAGGCCCAGCACGCGCTCCATGATGTAGGCCGACAGCCGCACGTCGACCCGGCTGCTGGCGAGGTCGAGAAAATAGCCGCGCATGCTGCGCAGCACCAGATCCGCCACCAGCACGATCACCAGACCCGCCGCCAGCATCCACAGGGTTTCGATCGCGCGGTTGGGCACCACGCGGTCGTACACATTCATCGTGAACAGCGGCAGGGCGATGGCGAACAGGTTGATCATGAACGCCGCCAGCAGCACGTCGCGGTACAGCGGCGTGTTGTCGGCCAGGGTTCCCCAGAACCAGTGGCGCTGCTTGACCCGGCCGACCTCGGGGGTGCGCGCGTCGAAGCGGAACTCGGGCCGCGCCAGGATCGCGTAGCCGGAATAGCGGGTCGCCAGTTCGTCGCGGGGCAGCAGGGCCTCGGCTTCGCCCAGTTCGGGAAAAATCAGGCGGGCGGTCTTGCCGTCGTCCTGCCAGCCCAGCAGCACGCAAGCCTCCTCGCCGTCGAGCAGCAACACAGCGGGAAACAGTGCGGGGTTGAGCCCTTCGAGCGCTTTCTTCACCACATTGCTGGCAAACCCGGCGCGCTTGGCCGCGCGGCGAAACAGCGACGGAGTGAGACGATTGTCGACCAGCGGCAGGCCATCGATGGCGGCCTGGCGGCTCAGCGTGCCGCCGTGGGCATGCACCACCACCAGCAGGCATTCAAGCAGGGTGTCAGGCGCCGCTGCATGGGGGGGGACGGCATCATGCGAGGGAGCGCCTGGCGTGAAAGGTTCCGCAACGTCCTGTAGCGCGATGTCTTTGTTCAAGATAAACCTGCGGCAAGCTTGGCCCGCAGCCCCGAAATGATCGAATTGACAGCCAATTTAACGGTTTCCGGCCGGCTATCTTTAATGTCCGGGCACATCTTGTGCTTTCTTGCCAAGTCTACGGGAGGCACCCCAGCCTGGCGGATACGAAAAAGCCCGGTCGGATGACCGGGCTTTCTGATGTTTGGTGCGCCCGAAGAGATTCGAACTCCTGACCCCTTGGTTCGTAGCCAAGTACTCTATCCAGCTGAGCTACGGGCGCTTTGAAGGTTGCGCATTATACGCAGGTTTTCGCATCAGTGGCAGATGCAAAAATCATAATTTGGCGGAGACGGAGGGATTCGAACCCTCGATGCAGGTTTAAGCCCGCATGCTCCCTTAGCAGGGGAGTACCTTCAACCTCTCGGCCACGTCTCCGAACCGCCGCGCATTGTATCGGAATGCGCGGCGGAAAGCCACCTTGGCAGGTCGTTTAAGCGCTGGCCTTGTCGAGTTCGAAGGCCTGATGCAGCGCGCGCACCGCGAGTTCCATGTACTTGTCCTCGACCACGACCGAGATCTTGATTTCCGACGTGGAGATCATCTGCAGGTTGATGTTTTCCTTCGACAGGGTCTCGAACATCCTGCGCGCGATGCCGACGTGCGAGCGCATGCCGACGCCGACGATGGAGACCTTGGCGATCTTGTCGTCGCCGGTGACTTCGCGCGCGCCGATAGCCGCGGCATGGGCCTTGACGATGTCCATTGCCTTGGCAAAATCGTTGCGGTGCACGGTGAAGGTGAAGTCGGTGGTGTTTTCGTGGCCGACGTTCTGCACGATCATGTCGACGTCGATGTTGGCGTCGGCGACCGGGCCGAGAATCTGGTAGGCGATGCCGGGCTGGTCGGGCACGCCGACCACGGTGATCTTGGCTTCGTCGCGGTTGAAGGCGATGCCGGAAATGACGGCCTGTTCCATGGTGTTGTTTTCCTCGAAGGTGATGAGCGTGCCGTCGCCTTCGTCCTGAAAGCTGGACAGCACGCGGAGTTTGACTTTGTACTTGCCGGCGAATTCGACCGAGCGGATCTGCAGCACCTTGGAGCCGAGGCTGGCCATTTCCAGCATTTCCTCGAAGGTGATGGTCTTCAGGCGCCGTGCCTCGGGCACGATGCGCGGGTCGGTGGTGTAGACGCCGTCGACGTCGGTGTAGATCTGGCACTCATCGGCCTTCAAGGCAGCCGCCAGCGCCACGCCGGTGGTGTCGGAGCCGCCGCGTCCCAGCGTGGTGATGTTGCCCTGTTCGTCGACGCCCTGGAAGCCCGCGACCACGACGACATGGCCGGAATCGAGGTCGGCGCGCATCCTGGCTTCGTCGATGCTGAGGATGCGCGCCTTGGTGAAGGCGTTGTCGGTGAGGATACGCACCTGCGCGCCGGTATAGCTCCGGGCTTTCAGGCCGAGGTCCTTCAATGCCATCGCCAGCAGCGCGATGGTGACCTGCTCGCCGGTGGACACCAGCATGTCCAGCTCGCGCGGGTCGGGTTGTGCCTGGATGTCCCTGGCCAGCGCGATCAGGCGGTTGGTCTCGCCCGACATGGCGGAGAGCACCACCACCACCTGATGTCCGAGCATCTTGAATTTGGCGACGCGTTCCGCCACTGCGCGGATGCGTTCGACGTTGGCGACCGAAGTGCCGCCGTATTTTTGTACGATGAGTGCCATGATGGTTGAGAGTGAGTTAAGCGCGTGATTCTAAAGGATTAGCGCGTAAACAGGGCAATCGACTCCACATGCGCGGTGTGCGGGAACATGTTGGCGACGCCGGCCGCTTCCAGCCGGTAGCCCTTGACGTGCACCAGCACCTCGGCGTCGCGTGCCAGCGTGGCAGGGTCGCACGAAACGTAGACGATGCGGTGCGGCGCGCCGCTGTCGGGCAGGGATTTCACGACTTCGATGGCGCCGCTTCTGGGCGGGTCGATCAGCAGCTTGTCGAAGTGCCCGAGCGCGGCGAATTTTTCCGGCGTCATCTCGAACAGGTTGTCGACCCCGAAGCGGGCATTGTCGAGGCGGTTGTGCAGCGCGTTCGCGCGTGCGCGGGCGACCAGTTCGGCGCTGCCTTCGATGCCGACCACCTCGGCGCCGCTGCGGGCAATCGGCAGGGTGAAGTTGCCGAGGCCGCAGAACAGGTCGGCGATGCGTTCGCCGGGTTGCGGACCCAGCAGCCGCAGCGCGCGGCTGACCAGCGCGCGGTTGATGGCGACGTTGACCTGGGTGAAGTCGGTGGGCCTGAACGGCATCACCAGGCCGAATTCGGGCAGGCTGTAGCTGAGTTCAGGCGCGATGTCGGGCCAGAAGGGGCGAACGGTGTCCGGGCCCTTGGCCTGTTCCCAGACCTGCACGCGATGCCGGTCGGCAAACGCCCGTACCTTCGCGGCATCGTCGTCGTTCCACGGTTCGAGCAGGCGGAACACCAGCACGGTGACATGCTCGCCGACGGCCACTTCGATCTGCGGGATGCGGTCGGCATTCGACAGCTCGCCCATCAGGTCGCGCAGCGGCCGGATCAGCGCCGAGACATCCGGGGTCAGTACTTCGCAGCTCGCCATGTCGGCGATGTAGCTGGAACGTTTCTCGCGGAAACCGACCAGGCCGCCGCCTTTCTTGTCGACCCAGCGCGCGGACAGCCGGGCGCGCGTGCGATAGCCCCAGCTCGGGCCGTGCAGCGCGGACAGCATCACATCGGGTTTGACCTTGCCGATGCGCGCGAGGTTGTTTTCCAGCACGCGCTGCTTGGCGGCGACCTGGGCGCTGGCTTCCAGGTGCTGCATCGAGCAGCCGCCGCAGCGGCCGAAGTATCGGCAGCGTGGCTCGGTGCGTTGTGCGCTGGCCTTGAGGATGGCGACGGCGTTGGCCGAGTTGTACTTGGCGTGCTTGCGGTAAATGGAGATTTCCGCGCGTTCGCCTGCCAGCGCACCGTCGACGAAAGTGACCTTGCCGTCGATGCGTGCGATGCCGTGTCCCTCGTGATCGAGGGACAGAATGTCGACGACCGGGTTCATGCCCAGGCCGCCAGGAATTCCTGCCAGTGCGGGGCGGGGTGGGTTTGCACGGTGCTGCGCGCCAGTTCGACTTCGGCAGCGTAGGCGGCCTCGGAAAGCGTGCCGCGCATTTTCTGGAAGCGCAGGTAGACCAGCCAGGTGTTCATCACGTCGGTTTCGCAGTAGTTGCGGATGGCGTCGATTTCACCCTTCTGAAAGGCCTCCATCACCTTCGAGCCGTCCATCCCCAGCTTGCCGGGAAAGCCGCACAGCTTGGCCATCTGGTCGAGCGGCGCATTGGCGCGCGGCTGGTACATCGCCAGCACATCCATCAGATCCAGGTGGCGCGTGTGGTAACGCCCCAGATAGTTGTTCCACTTGAATTCCTTGTCGTCGTCGCCCCAGTCCCAGTAGCGTGCGGCCGCGACGCCGTGGATCAGGCTGCGGTAGTGGAGCACCGGAAGGTCGAAGCTGCCGCCGTTCCACGAGACGAGTTGCGGGGTGTAGCGCTCGATGCCGTCGTAGAAGCGCTGGATCAGTTCGGCTTCGCCGCTGTCGGGTTCGCCGAGCGACCACACCTTGAGCTGGTCGCCGCTTCTGAGCACGCAGGAAATGGCGACGATGCGGTGCAGGTGGTGCGGCATGAAGTCGCTGCCGGTTTTCTGGCGGCGGGCGAGCAGCGCCATCTCGGCAAGCTCGCCTGGCGGCAGCGAGGCCTCGTCGATGCCGTTGACTGCGGCAAACCCGGCGAGGTCGGGGATCGTTTCAATGTCGAAAACCAGGGTGGGGTGCATGGAGCGGGCGGCAAGCAAAAACCGCCATTTTACGCTGTCAGTGCAAGGCTGCGTCGAGTGCCGACGCCGCGATCAGGGCATCCAGATAGGCCACCGAGATCTGATGCAGCGGAATGTCCAGCTGCTGCGCATATCGGGCCAGCGTGTCGACATCGTTGTTTTCGCAGGCATAGGTCAGCTGCAGCATGGCGCTTTCGGCTGAGGGGTGCGCACTCAGCGCGCGTGCACTGGTGGCCGACAGGCCCAGCTTGCGGATGAGTTTCTCGACCGGCAGCGACAGGGCATGCGGGGCAATCGACAGCAGGCCGATTTCGAAGGCTGCCGCGGCGCTTTCGGCGGGCGCGCCGAGTCGGGTGATCTTGCCCATGAACAGCGCCCGTGTGAGGGCGGTCACGGCATAGTGGCGCATCGCCTCGGTCGGCAGCTTGCCGGTCAGCGCCAGCAGGGCGGCCACACGCCGGGCACGCTGGGGGCCCAGCATGACCAGCGCATGGGCTGCCGATTCGGCGGGCCGGCTCAGGCCGCCGACCTGGGAGTTGGCGATGGCGAGCATGCGCGGTGCCATGTCCGGGTTCAGCCGGAAGAACTGCACCAGGGTGTCGACGGATTCGCGCAGGGCGATGGCCAGCAGATCGAGCTGCACAGCCTGGTCGTGGCTGATGTCGGCAGGCTGGGTGTCGCCAGAGAAGAAGCTGCCCTTGAACCAGGCGTTGTCGGGCCAGTGCGCCTGGGTATGCGCGTTCCGCACGCCTTCCACGATCAGGCGCGCAGCAACCTTAGGCGGCGTTTCGTCGGCGTGGCAGGCGAGGTAGCGCCAGGCTGGCGCACTGTCCTGCACGACCGCATCGTTGCGACTGAGCCTGGGGCAGAATGTCAGGCCGGCATCCTGCAGGGCCAGCGCGCGCCCCAGATGCTGTTCGTTGTCGATGTCCACGCACCAGATCAGCTGGCGATGGTTGAGCTGCCGTGGAATGTCGCTGAACAGCACGCCGGCGCTGATCCGCACCAGCAGGGGGAGCGTACCGGTCAGCCCGCCCTCGGTCAGGGAATACAGGCCGGTCAGCAGCATGTCCTCTTCCATTTGCCGGATTTCCGGGGGCGTGTCGGCGGCGCTGCCACGGCTGCGCAGGACCAGTTCGTGGGCAACCAGGTTGGACGCGGAATCGAACAGGGGGTCGAACGACAGGAATCGTGCGCGCAGCGCTTCCTCACGAACCGGGTCGTTGTTGTCGATGCCCAGCATTTGCGTGACGACGATGGGCTGTTCCGATTCGCCGGTGTTGATGCCGCCGCCGACTATGCGCGAGGGATGAGGATCGTCTTCTGGGATCATGGTGTTCAGTGCAGGGGTGGTACGATCATTCTAGCGCTGCGAACCATTTTTCGTATGGTTCGGTCATCATTCAGGTGTGATGCGAGGGTGCAGGAGAGGGACAAGATGAAGAAAATTCTGTTGAACGCGATGATCGCCGGGGTGCTGGCTGTGCCTTCCGCGAGCTGGGCCGGGCCGGGCGAGGAGATCATCAGCCGGGCGGCCGACCAGCAGAGCGTCGCGGTCACCATCTACAACGACAATCTGGCCCTGGTGAAGGACGCGCGCCGGGTCAGGCTGGGACGCGACCTCAACCAGCTGGCATGGCGCGAGGTATCGGCGCAGATGCGCCCCGAAACGGCCCAGCTGCGCAACCTGTCGAATCCTGCCGGCTTCCGGCTGCAGGAACAGAACTTCGATTTCGATCTGCTGACGCCGGAAAAATTGCTGGAAACCTACGTCGGGCGCGAAGTCGCGGTGATCAGGGTCAACCCGGCCACGGGCGCGGAAACCCGCGAAACCGCCACGGTCCTGGCGACCAACGGCGGCGTGGTGCTGAAGTTCGCCGATCGCGTCGAAACCGGCGTGCCGGGGCGGCTGGCGTTTGCCGGCGTGCCCGACACCCTGCGCGACACGCCCACGCTGGTCATTTCCCTGATCAATCCGTCTGCGGGGCTGCAGAACCTGGAGTTGTCCTATCTGACCGGCGGCCTGTCATGGCGCGCCGATTACGTGGCCGAACTGAATGCCAGCGATGACCGGCTCGATGTCAACGGCTGGGTGACCCTGACCAACCAGAGCGGCGCGGACTATCCCAACGCCAGACTGCAGCTAGTGGCGGGCGACCTCAATCGGGTGCGCGATGCCCAGCCGCTGCCGCGCGACGTCATGACGATGGCAGCCAAGGCGGCCGACGCCGCCGAGATGCAGCAGGAGTCGCTGTTCGAATATCACCTTTATACGCTGCAGCGTCCCACGACGCTGGCCGACAACCAGACCAAGCAGGTGGCGCTGATGTCGGCGAGCCGGGTCCCGGTGAAGAAGGAGTTCCTGCTGCACGGCGCGAATTACTACTACTCCGGACAGCACGGCGAGCTGGGACAGAAGATCAAGGTGGGTGTGTTCGTCGAGTTCGACAACACCGGCGAAGGCCTCGGCATTCCCTTGCCGCGCGGCGTAGTACGGGTTTACAAAAAGGATGGCCAGGGCAACGCGCAATTCGTCGGCGAGGATCGCATCGATCACACCCCAAAAAACGAGACCGTTCGCCTGAAGCTGGGCGAGGCTTTCGACGTCACCGCCGACAGGAAACAGACCGATTTCAGGAAGCTCGCCGGCACCGGCCGGCACAACTACGTGTTCGAATCGGCGTACGAGATCGTGTTGAAAAACGCCAAGTCCGAAGCGGTTACCGTCACCGTGCGCGAACCGATGCCGGGCGACTGGACCGTGATGTCGGAGTCCCAGCCGCACACCAAGGCGGCGTCCGGCACCGCCGAATGGAAGGTGCGCGTGCCGGCCGAGGGCAGGGCGACGCTGACCTACCGGGTGCGCGTCATGTACTGAGGCCGCGTCGCCGGCGTATGTCGGTGATGAGGCCCAGGGTGGAGCCGTCGTGTTCGCCGATGACCCTCACGGAACTGAGCGCGGCGCGGATCGGCGGCGCCAGCTGCTTGCCCAGTTCGACGCCCCACTGATCGAAACTGTTGATCTGCCAGATTACGCCCTGCACGAACACCTTGTGCTCGTAGAGCGCGATCAGCATGCCCAGGGTGTGCGGGTCGAGCTTCTGGTAGAGCAGGGTGTTGCTCGGGCGGTTGCCGGGGAAAACCTTGTGCGGCGCCAGCGCGCGGGCGTTCTCGCGGCTCATGCCCTGGGCGATCAGTTCCGCTTCGATCACTGCGCGTGACTTGCCTTTCAACAAGGCCTCGGTCTGAGCCAGACAGTTGGCGAGCAGCCATTCGTGCTGATCGGCCAATGGCGTGGGATTGACCGCGGCCACCAGGAAGTCGGTCGGGATCAGCCTCGTGCCCTGGTGCACCAGTTCGAAGAACGCGTGCTGGCCGTTGGTGCCGGGCGCGCCCCAGACGATGGGGCCGGTGTTGTAGTTGACCCGCTTGTTGGCGCGGTTGACGTTCTTGCCGTTCGACTCCATGTCGAGTTGCTGCAGGAAGGGCACCAGCAGGCGCAGGCGCTGGTCGTAGGGGAAGACGCCGTAGGTGTCGGTGTTCCAGAAGTTGGCGTACCAGATGCCCAGCATGCCGAGGATCACAGGCATGTTCGCTTCCAGCGGCGCTTCCCTGAAATGGATGTCCATCGCGTGTGCGCCGGCCAAGAGTGCCTGGAAGTTGCCCCAGCCAATCTGCAGCGCGATCGACAGGCCGATCGCCGACCACAGCGAATAGCGGCCTCCGACCCAGTCCCAGAATATGAACATGTTATCGGGGTCGATGCCGAAGGCTTCGACCGCTTCCGCATTGGTCGACAGCGCCACGAAATGCCGCGCCACCGCGGCCGGCGCGCGCAGTGCGGCCAGCAGCCAGGCCTTGGCCGAGTTGGCGTTGGCGAGCGTCTCCAGGGTAGTGAAGGTTTTCGAGGCGACGATGAACAGCGTGGTTTCGGGATCGAGCTGCGAGAGCGTGCCGGCCAGGTGCCCCGGGTCGAGGTTGGAGACGAAATGCACGCGCACGTTCTCCACCGCATAGTGGTCGAGCGCATGGCACACCATGGCCGGACCGAGGTCCGAGCCGCCGATGCCGATGTTCACCACGTTGCGGATCGGCTTGCCGGTGTGACCGCGCCAGCTTCCGTTGTGGACCGACTCGACGAAGCGCTGCATGCGGCCGAGTACCTTGGCGACCTCGCGTTCGACATCGACGCCTTCCACCATCAGTGCCGGACGCACCGGCGCGCGCAGGGCGGTATGCAGCACGGCGCGCTTTTCGGTGAAGTTGATGCGCTCGCCGCTGAACATGGCGTTGCGCATGGCATCCAGTTCGGATTCGCGGGCCAGCTGCATCAGATGCTGCATGGTCTCTGGCGTGACGCGATTCTTCGAATAATCGAGCAGCAGATTGCCGCAGCGCAGCGACAGCTGGTCGAAGCGCATCGCGTCTTCGCGGAATGCGGCACGCATGTCAAAGCTGCGCATGGTCTTGAAATGCGCGTCCAGGGCCTTCCAGGAGGGCAGGTGTTTGAGCGGTTTCATGAGCGAACGATGTGTGGGGCAGACTTCGAAGGTATCATAAGCGTGGCGCGCAGGCGCCAGCCAGGCAACGGCGCAGCGCCTTTTTCGACGGTTCGGGATGAGACAGCATGGTCACCGTGACACAGAACACACTTGTATACATTACCTATTCCATTCTCGACGCGCGCGGCATGGTCGTCGAACAGCACGACATACCGGTCGGCTACGTGCAGGGCGCCAACAGCGGCATTCTGCCGGCGATCGAATCGGCGGTGGCAGGCCGCAAGATCGGCGACCGGGTCGAGATTGCGCTGTCGCCGGAAGAAGGCTACGGACTGCGCGACGAGAGCCTGGTGTTCGTGGACGAGATCGAGAACGTGCCGCCGGAATTCCGTCGCATCGGGGCGGAAGTCATGTTCGAGAACGAATCGGGCGAGACCAAGGTTTTTTACGTCACGTCCATTGAAGACGGCAAGCTCACGCTGGACGGCAATCCCTCGCTCGCCGGGCAGAGCGTGACCTGCCTGGTGAACGTGGTCGACATGCGCGAGGCGACTCCGGAAGAAATCCGCAACGGGCGGCCGCTCGACGTCAAAACCGGGACGGTCCATTAAGCCGGGATGATCGCCCTGACGTAAAAAAGCCGGGAGACTCTCCCGGCTTTTTTCGTTGCGCCGCGCTTACTTGGCGGGGCAGGCCTTGTCGCCAGGAATCTTGCCCGGCAAACGCAGGAAGGCTTCGAACGGGCCCATCACGCTCATGGCTTCCACTTTCGGGCCGGCGAACTTGAGGCGGCCGAACATCATGGCCTTCATCGGGCCGTATTCACCCGCACCCATTTCCTCCCAGCGCTGGGTGGTGGCATGCA
Source organism: Thiobacillus sp. (assembly GCA_018262815.1). Classification (GTDB taxonomy): domain Bacteria; phylum Pseudomonadota; class Gammaproteobacteria; order Burkholderiales; family Thiobacillaceae; genus Thiobacillus. The sequence goes on along the minus strand of JADFDN010000011.1, from coordinate 8,353 downwards.
TCGTGTAGTCGGCGGCATAGTCCATCTTGGGGTTCTGCACCGCGCCGCCATAGACGCATATGGCCTTGCCGTCCCGGGCTTCGATCTTCATTTCGGTTTGCGTCGCTTCGCCGCAGTCGGTGCGATAGAGATGGATGATCTTGTAGCCACGGTCCTTGTCGTTCTTGATCCATTTTTCGGCCAGGCCATTGGTCAGGAGCGCGTCCTTGTTCCAGGCGTCGCAGGCCTGGGCAGTCCACTCGACGGACATCATGGGGGCGGCGGCATGTGCAGTAGATGCGAGTACTGCCAGGGCAGCCAGCGCGATGGTCGTGTATTTCATAAAATCTCCTCTTGGTTGGATATTGACGACAGCTTGTTGGTATACAACTACTAAGTTCTCACGAGGCTGCACGATAATCGGGGGATGGGGGCTTGTCAATGCGGCAACAGGATCGACGAGAAGTCGTCCCGTCTGGTGCGATCTTGCGGGCCATTACGGGGTGGCCGGCAGGCTCTGTTCAACCAGCTGGATGCGGCGGGCGAGCCGCGCCTGTTCCGCTAGGTTGCCCCGAGAAACCGCTTGTTCTTGCTGCAGCTTCAGATAGGTCAGCAGAGGCTGGCGCCAGCCCTGCGACGAGGCTGTTTCCGTGGCCACCTCCAGCGTGGCGGCATCGGATTCCTGGCGCATCACCAGCAGGCTGGCATCGAGCAGGCGCGCCAGCGGATCGTCGATCTTTCCGAGCACTGCATGGCGCTTGCCGGCCGGCGTACGCACCAGTTCGCGGTGCTGGGGGGGGAGCTGGGCGACATCGATCGCATCCCAGCGCAGGGTGATGAAGCGGTAGTAGGCCTGATCCGCTGCAACGGGCTCAATGTCGGCCAGCTCGGCATATTCAGCGCAGGCGTCGTCGATCAGCATGGCGCGGCGGGTGGCGCAGCGCACCAGCCAGAGACGCGCGGTTTCGGCGACGCGGCCCGCGCCGCCGGTGGCGGCAACAGCCTGCTGGAAATAGCGTTCGGCCAGAATGTTTTCGCCCAGCAGGGCGTGCTTCCGGTAGCGCTCGATCAGGTCGGCGGCATCGGTTTTCCAGTCGGGCGGGGGCGGACCGCCGCTGCCGCAGGCGGCGAGCAGAAGCAGGCTGGCGGTCGCGAGCAGGGTCTTCATGGCAGTTTCACCTCGGGGTCGCGTGCGAAGGGCCATTTCTTGTTGATCTCGTTGACCAGCGCGTTGGCCTTGCGCACGGCGTCGTCGATTTCGGCACGCAACGCGGCGATGTCCTGCGTGCCTTCCTTGACGTTGGCTGAAATGTCCACCGCATTGCTCATCAGGGCATCGGCCTTTTTCAGGCTGGATTGCGCGTCATCGAGCATCAGCCGCACCTGCGCCAGCGAGGCCTTTGTCTGTTCGGCCATGCCGTCCTGCGCAAACAGCCACTGGTCGGTCTTGGCGGCCATGCCGTCCATCTTCAGCGCCAGGCCGTCGAGCTTGGTGATCAGGGCGCGGGTCTTTTCCAGCGAGTCGGTCACCGCACGTGCCTTTTCCGGGCTGCCGAGCACGCCTTCGAGCACGCCGTATTCGCCGGTCATGCGGCCCGTCACAGTCTTGACGTTGGCGAGCGTGGCATTGATTTCGCCATCCTTGCGGGTGAGATGCTCGACGTTGGCGAGAATCGCCTTGACCCGTTCGACCAGCGCCGGGATTTCCTTGCTGATGTCGGAAGTGAGCAGCAGCATGGTGGCGTTGTCGGGCAGCGCAGGGGCGTCGAGATCGGGGGACTCGACGCGGATCTTGGCGCCGCCGACGAAGGGCTTGTCGAGCGTGAATGTGCTGTTTTCCCTCAGCCATTTGGCGTTGCGGCCGAGAAACTCGGCCCGGATGATGATGCCGCCGCTATCGTTCAGCCCCAGCGTGGTGACGCGGCCGATTTCGATGCCGGAAAACACCACCGGCACGCCGGGCGCGACACCGTCGGCGCTCGCTGCGGCCAGCTGCAGATGGAAAGTTTTCTCGAAAAAGCCGCGCGCATGCAGCAGATACACAATGAAGATGGCAGCCAGCAGAAGCGACGCGGCAGTAAACAGCCCGACCTTGAAGTGCAGTTTGTTCATTCTTGATAAAGTGCCTGGTTCCAGCTGAAGTCGAAAATTTCCCAGGTGCCTGCCATCTCCGCCTGCGCCGCCAGTTCCCGGATGAAGGCAGGATAGGGCACATCGTAAAGCATGGCGCCGGGGCGGTCGATGACCAGGCGCGGGCGCCTGAGGATGATTGCGCGCGCCAGCTTGGTGATGAAGCGTTGCGCCGGCGTCATGTCGGGATCGCGCAGCGCCGCGATATCGGCATGGCCCAGCTGTTCCAGCAGACTCAGCGCCTGGCGATTCGATTCGTCCACGCCGAAATGGCGCTGGTAGATCGGGATCAGCGCGATGTTGTCGAGTGCAGACAGGTTGGCCCGGAGCGGCAGTTCATGCGAAACGCGCGCGACGTCGTCGGGCAGCGCCGCGAGTCCGGCCCTCAGGGCATCGCGGTCGGCAAACGGGGTCAGATGTATTTGAGCGCTAATGACACCACCTCGATCGCCACGATGGCGAAGAACACCCGCATCATGCCGCGCAGCACCGAGACCGGCACCATGAACAGTTTTTTCGGTGTTTCGAGCCCGGCCGTCACCGGGATCAGGGTGACCGCCAATCCGAACAGTGCGCACTTGACGATCAGTCCGGCCATGATCGTGAAATCGAAGATTTTCGCGATAGTGCGGGTATACGGTTCGAAGCCTGCCGCACTCACGCCGTATATCGACAGGTAGCCCATCAGCAGGGCGAGCAGGCCGGCCAGGCCGGCCAGGGTGATGACGGAAATCACCCCGCCGATCAGCCGCGGCAGGAACTCGAACTGCATCGGCGGAACCTTGCAGTGGGCCAGCGCATCCAATTCGCTGTTCACCTTCATCAAGGCCACTTCGGTGTTGATCGCGCTCCCCGAGCGCAGCGCGATGAATAGTGCGGTCAGGAAAGGCAGCAATTCCAGCACCAGCACGCGGATGGTCATTTCGCTGGCGAATTCGGTGAGGCCGAAATCGCGTGCGGTCGACAGGATGATGGTGATGATGAGCCACGAAATAACCAGTGTGTAGCCCATGAAAACGTGCAGAATCTGCACAGCGGTAAAGTAGACCTGCTTGACGACGACGTCGAAGGTGGCGCGATTCCAGGTGGTGCGGTCCAGCAGCAGCAGGCCGGCCCGGGCCAGGAAGGCGAACATGCCGTAGCCGACGGTGAACCAGCCGACGACCTTGGCGCCGAGCGATTCGATGGATGCCGCGAGAAAATTCATCGCGGCATCATAACGTCATCAAAGGCGCTTGCGCCATCGGGTGGCAGGCCATACAGTTTTGCTTCAGACGGAGAAGACAAGCATGAAGAATTTCCTGATCCCGGCAACGGCATTGATGCTGTGCGTGAGCGCCGCGTCTGCCTGGGCTGCGCCCGGAACGGCCCTGCGTAACGACAGGCTCTACAGCCAGCCCAGCGCCACCTCCAAGGTGACGGGCAGCGTGGTCAAGGGTGCCAGCGTCAACATTCTCGCCAAAAAAGGCGGCTGGCTGCGCGTGACGTCGGGCAGATCCACCGGCTGGGTCCGGCTGCTGTCGGTGCGTGCGGGGGCGGGTGGCGCGGGGGGCGTCGGGGTGGGCGATGTGGTCGGTGCCGCCACCACCCGGTCCGACCCCAGCCGCGTTGTCGCGGTGGCCGGCCTGCGCGGCCTGAACGAGGAAGACCTGAAGAAAGCCAGGTTCAATCCCGACGAACTGGCCCGGCTGCACGCCTTGAGCGTATCGCCCGCCCAGGCCAGGAACTTTGCCGGCCAGTCCGGTCTCGCCGCAGTCAAGGTACCGGCCTTGCCCGAGCCCCAGCCTGCCCAGTCATCGTCGCCGTGGGAGACCAACTGATGAAAATCAAATGGATGGTATTGGCCGTTTCGCTGTTTGCCATCAGCGGCGCGTCGGCCGAATTCGACTTCGGAAAGCTGCTCGAGGAGCGCATCAACCAGGAGCTGAACAAGGACAAGAAGACCCAGCCGGCCCCGGCACCGGCGACTCCGCAGAACGCTGCTGCAACCCCGCCCCAGGAAAAGCCGAAAATCGACGCCCGGCAACTGGGCTTTGCGTTGTTTGGCGATTACAGCCTGGAAGAGGAAAACCGCATCGGCAAGCAGATTGCCGGGGACCTGCTGGGAGCGGTGCAGCTGGTGCGCGACGACAAGCTGCAGAACTACGTCAACCTGGTCGGCAACTGGGTCGCTCTGCAAAGCGGCCGCACGGACATCACGTGGCGTTTCGGCGTGCTCGACACCGAGGACATCAACGCCTTTGCCGCGCCGGGGGGCTATATCTTCGTGACCAAGGGCCTGTATCGCCGGCTCAACAACGAGGCCGAACTGGCCGGCGTGCTGGGACATGAAATCGCCCACGTCAGCCAGAAGCATCATCTCAAGGTGTTGAAGCAGTCCAGCCTGATCGGTGAACTGGGGAAGGCCGTCAGCAGCAAGGCGAAGGACAGCGACCAGGCGGTGCAGAACCTGATCGGCAACGGTGCGGAAATCATGGCGCGCGGTCTCGACAAGAATGCCGAATTCGAGGCCGACCGCATCGGCATCGTGTATGCAGCGCGTGCCGGCTACGATCCCTGGGGACTGCCTGGCGTGCTGCAGGACATGGCGGCCCTGCCCGCCAAGGACAGCCGCACCAGCCTGCTCTACAAAACCCATCCGCATCCCGCTGACCGTCTGGCGGCACTGGGCGAGGCGGTGAATGGCCGGCTCGACGCGGTAAGCGGCAAGGATCTCGCCAAGCGTTTCTACCGCATCCGGTGAGCCGCAATTCATCCAGGCTGGTGCAGGCCGGGTTGTCTGCGCTGTTCGTCCTGCTGATCGCGGCGCATGTGGCGGGGCTGCTCCACATCGCATCCATGCAGCGTGCCGAGGCCTGGCTGTATGACGCTTGGCTGAAGCGCACGGCGCCGTCGGGGGTGGACGATCGGGTGGCCATCCTCGACATCGACGAGGCCAGCCTGAAAAGCATCGGCCGCTGGCCATGGAGCCGTGACACCATGACAACGCTGGTCGAGCAACTGTTCGATCGATACGGCGTGGCGGCCGTCGGCTTCGACGTGGTGTTTGCCGAACCGGACACGAGTTCGGGCCTCGATACCCTGAAACAGCTGGCGCAACGCGAATTGGCGGGCAGCCGCGATTTCCGGGGCGTATTCGAACAGTTGGCCCCGCGCCTCGATTACGACGCCCGGTTTGCGCGGGCGCTCGCAGAGCGCCCGATCTCGCTGGGGTATTACTTCATTCCGGACGGCTATGGCGATGCCAAAACCGGCATGCTGCCTCCGCCTTCGCTGCCTGCCGGTGTCTTCGCGCCGCTGCAGCCCGGTTTGCCCTCGCCCACGGGCTATGGCGCGAATCTGGCCGCATTTCAGTCCGTTGCTCAAGGCGCGGGATTCTTCAACATGCGTGCCGACGAGGATGGCACGGCGCGCCAGATGAGCCTGGTCAGCCCGTACGGCGCGGGCTACTACCTGGCGCTGTCGGCCTCCACGCTGCGGGTGGCGTTCGGCGGCGATGCGGTGCTAGCCGGCGTCGACCGGCAGGCCGTTCTGGGACGGCGGTATGCTGCTCCGTGGCTGGAGGCGGGCGGCATTCGCATCCCGCTCGGCGCGGACGGCACCGTGCATGTGCCGTATCAGGCCGGTTCGCCGTTCCCTTACGTTTCTGCGGCGCAGGTACTGGCCGGCAAGGCCCCGCTGGAACAGCTGGAAAACCGCATCGTGCTGCTGGGATCGACTGCGCCGGGCCTGGCCGACCTGCGCGTCACGCCGTTTTCCAATGCCTTCCCGGGGGTCGAGATCCACGCCCACCTGATCGCCGGCATGCTCGACGGCACCATCCGCATCACGCCGCCGTGGTCGGACGACGCGCGGCTGCTGGCCGTGCTGCTGCTGGGTGCGTTGCTGACGGCCGTGCTGTTGCGTTTCGGACCGACCATCGGCCTGGCTGCCACGATCGTCCTGCTGGCGCTGCTGCTGGCCGCTTATGGCGCCGCGTGGTCGCGCTTCTGGGTGGTGCCGATGGCGGCGCCGATGGTGACGCTGCTTGGCCTGTATGCGCTCAACACTGCCTACGGCTTCTTCGCCGCCACGCGCAGCAAGCGCCAGATCACCAAGCTGTTCGGCCAGTACGTCCCGCCCGAGCTCGCCGCGGAAATGAGCCAGGACCCGGCGCACTACACGATGGAAGGGCAGTCGCGCGACATGACGGTGCTGTTTTCCGACATCCGCGGCTTCACCAACTTCTCCGAGAAATTGCCGCCGACCGAACTCGCCGAAGTGCTGAATGCCTACCTGTCGACGATGACGCGCATCATCCAGCAGCACCAGGGCACCATCGACAAATACATCGGCGACGCCGTTATGGCGTTCTGGAATGCCCCGGTGGATTTGCGCGACCATGCCGCCCGCGGTGTCGCCACCGCGCTCGACATGCAGGCCGCGCTGCCGCAGCTCAATCGAGAGTTCGCCGAGCGCGGCTGGCCGGAGGTGAAGATCGGCGTCGGCGTCAACACCGGGCGCATGAGCGTCGGCAACATGGGCTCGGAATTCCGCATGTCCTACACCGTGATGGGCGACGCGGTGAATCTCGGCTCGCGCCTCGAGGGCATTACCAAGCAATACGGCGTCGGCATCCTCGCCACCCAGCCCACCGTCGACGCCGATCCCTTGCACGCTTTCATGAAGATCGACGACGTGCGGGTGAAAGGCAAGGAAACGCCGGTGGCGATCTACGAGCCGCTGGGGCCGAAGAACGGGCTGGATGAAGCGATACGTCAGCAGGCCGCCGAATTCGAAGCCGCCTATGCCGCGTATCAGAAGCAGGACTGGGCCGCTGCCGAAGCCGCGCTGCAGGCGCTCAACGCCCGCGCGCCGCGTCCGCTGTACGATATCTATCTCGAGCGCATCGCGCATTTCCGCGAAACACCGCCGCCCTCTGACTGGGACGGCGTATTCGTCTATACAACGAAATAATTCATATCAGAACAGCGATGAAACTCACCGTACTCGGCTGCAGCGGCGGCATCGGCAGCGGGCGCCACACCACCTGCCTCAAGGTCGACGACGATGTCCTGATCGACGCCGGCAGCGGCATCACCACGCTCGACTTCGAGGCCCTGGTGGAGATCGACCACGTCTTCATCACTCACGCCCACCTCGACCACGTGCTGGGCCTGCCGCTGCTGCTCGACAGCGTCGGCGACCTGCGCGGCGCGCCGGTCACGGTTCACGCGCTGCCCGAGGTGCTCGACGTGCTGGCGAAGCATCTTTTCAACTGGAAGCTGTGGCCGGATTTCCGCGAAATCCCGAATAAGGACGCGCCGTGGCTGCGCTTCGCACCGCTGGCCCTGGGCGAAGCCTTCACCCTGAACGGCCGCACCTTCACCCCGCTGCCGGCGAATCACGTCGTGCCGGCGTGCGGCATGCACGTCGCCACGGAGGCGGGCAGCCTGGTGTTCAGCGGCGACACCACCCACAGCGAGGCTTTCGTTCAGGCGCTCAATGCCATCCCCGACCTGCGCCACCTCATCATCGAAACCTCGTTCGAGAACGAACTTGTCGCGGTCGCCAAAGCGTCGAAACATCACTGGCCCGGTTCGCTGGCGGTAGAACTGAATTCGCTGACCGTTCAGCCCGAGGTGTGGATCACCCATCTGAAGCCGGGCAACGAGTCGGCGATCATGAACGAATTGCGCGAGGCGGCGCCGGGCTGGGGCGTTGAGGCGTTGATGCAGGGCCAGGTGATCGAAATTTAGATAGCACTGGACTAGCTGCCATACCGTGGTGATTAAATTTCACTTGACACATTCAAAAGCCCCCCTGTAAGTTTCGCCCCATCACACAAGTCGACGCAAAGTACGTTGGCTGACATTGCGGAAAACTGAAAACAAGAATGTAACCGTGCAGCTTTTGGGAGAGCCGCATGCACTTCAGTTTTGCCGTCAATTGCCTGCCGTCGCGGGCACTCAGTCTGTTTTCTGCATTGGGGATCCTTGGCCTGCTCGCATCGCCTGCCCAGGGCGCGACAACCACCGTAGGCACCACCCCTGGCACTCACCAGGTCACCCCCAGCGGCGCCTTCACCTACAGCATCCCCATCGCCGTCCCGCCTGGCACCGCCGGCATCGAACCCAAACTCAGCCTCGCCTACAACAGCCAGGGCGGCAACGGCCTCCTCGGCATGGGCTGGAGCCTGTCCGGGCTATCCGTCATCCACCGCTGTCCCAAGACCGTCGTCCAGGATGGCGTACACGGCAGCGTC
>JADFDN010000119.1 GCA_018262815.1 Thiobacillus sp. | reverse complement strand
GCCGGGCGCGGCCACGACGTCGGCGCGCTGGTGTTCACGGTGTCGGCGGACAACCTGTCGGCGGGCATCGCATCCTCCGCCTTCGTCGCGTATCTGTCGGGACTGGTGAACCAGGCCTACTCGGCGACGCAGTACGCGCTGTTCACCTCGGTGATGCTGCTACTGCCCAAATTCATCGCGGGCTTTTCCGGCGAGTTCGTCGATGCGTATGGCTGGGCAAATTTCTTCACCGGCACGGCGCTGATCGGGATTCCCGTGTTGCTGCTGGTTTGGCTGGTGTCCAGGGGTCAGGGATCAGGGGCCAGGGATCAGGGAAAACCATGATCGAGTTTTCGCTCCTGACTGCCCTGCTTGCCGGCCTGCTCGGCGGCGTGCACTGCGTCGGCATGTGCGGCGGCATCGTCGCGGCGTTTTCCTTCCGCGCCGACGGCAGCACGCCGCCGTTCAGGATGCACCTGGCCTACAACCTCGGGCGGGTGTCGTCGTACGTGCTGTTCGGCGCGCTGGCCGGGGCGCTCGGCGCCTCGCTCAAGCTGGCGGAATTCATGCCGATGCAGACGCTGCTGTTCGTGCTGGCGCAGGTCGTGATGATCCTGCTCGGCCTGTATCTGGCCGGACTCAACCAGTGGGTGCTGGTGTTCGAGCGCGCCGGCGGCGCGCTGTGGCGCGGGGTGAAGCCGCTGTTCCAGAAGCTGCTGCCGGTGAAGTCGCTGCCGCAGGCGCTGCTGGCCGGCATGGCGTGGGGCTGGCTGCCGTGCGGGCTGGTGTATTCGGTGCTGGTGTCGGCGCTGGCGGCAGGCAGCGCCACCTCGGGCGCGGCGCTGATGCTAGCGTTCGGCGTCGGCACACTGCCGAACCTCCTGGGCATGGGCCTGTTCGCGCGGCAGATCCAGCCTTTCATGCAGCGGCTGTGGGTGCGCCGCGCGGCCGGGCTGACGGTGGCGGGCTTCGGGGCGTGGGGTCTGCTGGCGCTCGCCTGGTCCGCGTGGCGGGCCGCCTGAAACCCGTTCTTGAAAAAACAGCCCCGGTGCCAGGGCTGTGCAGTTTCGGATTTACCGGTAGAACTTCTGGTTGAACACCATTTCGTGTTTCGGCTCGCCGGCCACCTCGACGGTGGCGGTGAATTTCAGCGTGTCGGGCGGGGCCACGCGGAATTCGCCCAGGTAGTAGATCGCCGAGCCTTCCTTGATTTCGCGCATTTCGACGTTGGCCAGCTGCTGGTTGAGGTTGGTGACGTAGAGCGTGAGTTTCGCCGGCACCGGCGTCGCCACGCCGACCGGATTCTTCTTCAGCACCGATACCGTCACCAGTCCGCGCGTCTTGCTGCGCTCGATCTTGTAGGCGCGCGCGACTTCGGGCAGCAGCTCGTCGGTGGTCAGTGCGTTGTAATGGATTTCGAGCGGGCCGAATTTCTGCGAGATCTCGGCGTGGGCGACGGCAGCGACGGAACACAGGCACAGGGCGGCAAGCAGGCGCTTCATGGTCTCTCTCCTTTTGTTGTGGGCGTGCTGTCTGAATTGTAGGTGCTTATTGCAGCGAGGCGAGCCAGGCCGTGAGCTCGTCGAGCGCCTGGCTGACCGCGAGATTCGACGCCTGTGCGGCACCGGCCGCATCGTAGCTGGCCAGCGGCACCTGCTGCTCGAACACCCGGCGGCCCAGCAGCGTGCGCTGCTTCAGGTCCACCAGCTCGGCGCGCAGCAGCAGGCGCACCTGGCCGGGCTGGCTGGCGGCATCGTGGTAGAACTCGACCAGCTCGGTATCCAGCAGCACGTCGCCGCGCACATAGCCGCCGGCGGCGGCAACCTGATAGCTGCCCAGTCGATCGAGCCGGACCCGCATCAGATCGGCAAAGCGCTTGCCGGGACGCTCGGTCCAGCGCGCGAACTGGTACTGGCCGCGGGTGCCGGGACTGCGGCTGAAGATCAGCTGGTCGGTGTCGTAGAAACCGCCGGTGGTGGTGTCGAGCACCAGCAGGATGGGCGCGCCGGCACGCAGCGGCGCCGCTTCGCCGGCAGCGACGGTATCGTTCAGCACGTAATAGACCACCGCAGGCCCGTCGTTCTTGCCACCCATGTTGATGCAGCCGGCAAGCGCGAGGCTCAGTGCGGCAAGGACCAGAAGGCTTGTTTTTTTCATCGCAGTTTTTCTCCGGGGCCGAGCTGCTGCTCGCCGGGGCCGAACAGGACGGTGCGCGGCTCGGACAGGCGCTGGCCGGCAGTGGTGAGCGTGTCGGCGCTGGTGCGCACGTCGCGGCTGACGTTGGTCAGTTCCAGGGTACTGGTTTCGGTGAGTTGCTGGATCTGGGCGGAAATCAGGCTGGCGTCGCGCTGCAGCTTGTCCATCGCGGCCCGGGCCTCCAGCAGCGCAGCCTCGGCGTTGTTGCCCACCGTGACGATGCTGCCCTCGGCACGGGTCGCGGCCTGGCTGATGCTGGCGCCGGCAAAGCGGAATTCGTCGGAGGCGTCGCGGATGCCCTGCACCACGGCGTCGAGACTCTGCTTGTTGGCGACGAGATGGTCGGACAGTTCGTTGAGGTTGGCGAGGGTCTGCGAGATGGCGCGCTGGTTTTCATCGGACAGCAGCGTGTTCATGCGTTCCACCACCTGCGCGCCGTTTTCCGCCAGACGGGTCACTGCGGTGGCGACCTTGTCGATGTCGGAGCTGCCCTCGGCGATGACCGGATAGCGTTCGCCCCTGGGCACCGCGTCAAGCAGCGGGGCGTCGGCCGGGCCGTTGTTGATTTCGACCGCTGCGATACCGGTGACCAGGTTGCGCTTGATGTACGCCTCGGCGCCGGCGTGCACCGGCACGCCCTCGTCAATGCGCGCGGTCACCGCAACGGCCTCGTCCTGATTGTTGGCAAATCGGTAGCTGTCGACCACGCCCACCTTGATGCCGCGCATCTTGACCGGACTGCCGACCGCCAGCCCGTCGAGCGATTGCTGCCTGAAATAGATGGTGTAGCCCTGGTAGGCGATGGTGTCGGCCGCGCCGGCCAGCCACAGAATCGCCAGCGACATCAGCGCGACCACGGCCACCACCAGCGTACCGACCAGGGTATAGCGGCCTTCAGTTTCCATGTACGGTCTCTCCTTCCGACGCGCGTGCGGCGAAATAGTCGCGCAGCCACGGATCGTCGATGTGTTTCAGTTCGGCCACGGTGCCGCTGCCGAGTACGCGACCGTCCGACAGCACGATGACGCGATCGATAATCGAAAACAGTGTATCCAAGTCGTGCGTGACGAGGAATACGGTGAGGCCGAGGCTGTCGGCCAGCAGCCGGATCAGGCGGTCGAAGGCGCGCGCGGAAATCGGGTCGAGGCCGGAGGTCGGCTCGTCGAGAAACAGCAGTTCGGGATCGAGCGCCAGCGCGCGCGCCAGCGCCACGCGCTTCCTCATGCCGCCGGACAGCTCGCTCGGACGCTTGCCGGCGGCGTCCGGCGGCAGCCCGGCCAGCGCGAGCTTCAGCCGCGCCAGCCGGCGGCAGGTGGCGTGCGGCAGCTCGGTGTGCTCGAACAGCGGGGTGGCGACGTTGTCCTCAACCGAAAGGGAGGAGAACAGCGCGCCATCCTGGAACAGCACGCCGAAACGACGGCGCAGCGCGTTCATCTGCTCCGGCGTGCTGTCCCACACCGATTGCCCGAGCAGTTCGATGTGGCCTGCCTGCGGTTTCAGCAGGCCGATGATTTCGCGCATCAGCACCGACTTGCCGGTACCGCTGCCGCCGATCAGCGCGATCACCTCGCCGCGCGCCACGGACAGGCTGAGATCGCGATGGATGCTGTGCCCGCCGAGGGTGGTCGAGACATTGCGGACGTCGATGACGAGCTCGGCCATCAGATCCCCAGCTTCACGAAGGTGACGGCAAACATGGCGTTGAGAACGATGATGGCCACCAGGCTCTGCACGACGGTGGACGTAGTGTTCGCGCCCACGCTGCGCGCGTCGCGGGTGACCGACAGCCCCATTCTGCAGGCAATGAGCGCGATGAAGGCTGCAAACACCGGGGCCTTGCACAAGCCGACCAGCAGGGTCGTCAGATCCATTACATCAACCATGCGGTCCTTGAAGACGTAATAGGAAATATCCAGCTGTTCCTGCGCCACCAGCATGCCGCCGACGACCCCGGCGATGTCGCCGATGAACACCAGCAGCGGCATGGCGATCAGCAGCGCCAGCATGCGCGGAATCACCAGCACGGCCAGCGGCGACAGGCCAAGCGTGGTGATGGCGTCGATCTCGTCGGTGACCTTCATGGTGCCGAGCTGTGCAGTGATGGCGGCGCCGGTGCGCCCCGCCACCAGGACCGCGACGATGACCGGCGAGACCTCGCGCATGACCGCCAGCAGGATGCCGTCGACGACGAAGATGTTGGCGCCGAACTGCAGCGCCTGATCCCCCAGCAGATAGGCGAATACCACGCCGAGCAGGAACAGCATGCCGGTCACGATGGGGATCGCGCCGACGAATATCGACCCCAGCTGGGTACCGAACTCGCGCCAGCGCCAGCGTCCGGGGTGGCCCACCAGCGTCATCAGCTCCAGAAACAGCTGACCGACGAAGCCAAGCAGACCGATGACGTTCGACCACACCACCAGGGTGCTGCGCCCGATCAGTTCGAGCAGGTTTTCGTGACGCGGCCCGGTTTGCTCGGCGGAGACGGCAGCATGCTGCGCAACCAGTTGCAGCATCGCCAGATGCTGCGGCTGGAACGCGCGCAGTTCGGGCATCGGGTCGCCGGCCCGGGGCCGCGCGGCAGTGAGCAGCAGCCAGGCGCCGTTGGTGTCGAGCTGGGTGACGCCGGCGCCGTCGAGGATGCGCACCGACTTGCCCGCCAGATCCGGCAGCGCGGCGGCCGCTTCGGCGTGCCAGACGCCGCTGGCGATCAGCGCGCCCTGGGCTTCGTCGAAGTGCGCGCGCGTCTCCGTCACGCGAGGCCCAGCGGGTTGTTCGGATCGATCCCCGGCATGAAGGGCAGGCCGCGCTCGCGGTGGGTGACCTGGTAGACGCAGCCGATCCAGTTGCCGACCACCGCTTCAGCGGTGTCGTGCCAGGTATTGTCGAGCAGCGGCAGCAGTTGCGCCTCGGGGAAGGCCAGCGTCTCGCCCGCCCGCATGCGGCTGCCGAACTCGGCGAGCAGCGCCTGCGCCTGGCGGTTGAAGTAGCGCTGCGGAAAAGGCGGCCAGGCAGGCAGTTTCCCTGAAGCGGCCAGCAGCAGGTCGCGCTTGTATTCCTTCAGCAGCGATACGGTGTCGTATTCGGGATGGCCCTGGAAGAACACGGTGCGCAGGCCGTCGCCGGACACTGCCAAATGGGCGCCCGCCTCGGCGCTTTCGACCAGCACCTTGACGCCGGCCGCCTCGAACTGCGCGCGCGAAACGTCGTTC
>JADFDN010000118.1 GCA_018262815.1 Thiobacillus sp. | reverse complement strand
GCGAGCGCTGCGCGCAGGCCTGCGCGGATGGCTTCGCCGCGCACCCGAGCGTTGTCGAGCAGCTTCTCGTCCTCGATCGCGTCAAGCGTCGCCAGCGCGGCGGCGCACGCCAGCGGGTTGCCGCCGAAGGTCGAGCCATGGTTGCCGGGCTGGAACACCTCGGCCGCGGCACCGCGCGCGAGGCACGCGCCGATCGGCACGCCGGAGCCGAGGCCCTTGGCCAGCGCCATCACGTCGGGCATCACGCCGGAATGCTGGAAGCCGAACCAGGTGCCGGTGCGGCCGATGCCGGTCTGCACTTCGTCCAGCATCAGCAGCCAGCCGTGGGCATCGCAGATCTGCCGCAATTCGGCGAGATATTCCGAAGGCAGGACGTTGATTCCGCCCTCGCCCTGTACCGTTTCGATCAGCACTGCGACCACGCTCTTGTTATGCTCGGCGACATGGCGGATGGCTTCCAGATCGTTGAACGGCACCCGTGCAAAGCCCGACAGCAACGGTTCGAAGCCCGCCTGGATCTTGCGGCTGCCGGTCGCGGTCAGCGTCGCCATGGTGCGGCCGTGGAAGGCTTTCTCCACCACGATGATGGTCGGCACCTCGATGCCCTTGTTGTGTCCGTAGAGGCGCGCCAGCTTGATCGCCGCCTCGTTGGCCTCGCAGCCCGAGTTGCAGAAGAACGCACGGTCCATGCCGGAGAGTTCGCACAGCCGGTCGGCCAGTTCCTCCTGCCGCAGCACGCGATACAGGTTGGACGAATGGATCAGGGTCGCGGCCTGGTCGGCAATCGCCTTCACCAGTTTGGGGTGTCCATGGCCGAGCCCGTTCACCGCCACGCCGGCGACGGCATCGAGATAACGCTTGCCGGCCTCATCCCACAGATAGGCGCCTTCGCCGCGCACGAACGCGACCGGCTGGCGCGCATAGGTGTTCATCAAATGTGTTGTCATGGCAGTCCTCAACCAGGCTGTCCCGAAATGGCTGTTCTTGAATGGCTTGAATAGAAAACGGCGGCCTAAGCCGCCGTGCTTGTCATGCAGCGCCTTGATTATAGGCCGAAAAGCGCCGAATGAGACATCCCGGTTGCCATGAAGAACAGCATCGGAATCGACAGCATGGTATTGGTGCGCGAGGCCAGGAAAGCCACCCGGCGCGCCTTGTTCTTCTCGTCGTCGCTTGCCGACACCATGCCCAGAATCTTCTTCTGGTTCGGCCAGATCAGCACCCAGACGTTGAACAGCATGATGGTGCCGAGCCAGGCGCCGATGCCGATCGGGCCCATGCCGTTGCGCAGCAGGAAGGCGTCCATGAAGTACGGGCCCAGCAAGGCTGCGCCGGCAATCCAGGTCACCACGGCGGCCCAGCGGAAGAACAGCAGGGCGCGCGGCGCGACGTGCTTAGTGATGCCCGCAGCGGTGCCGTCGGCGCCGGCGTTTTTCAGCGCCGCCACCTGCACGAAGTTGAAGTAGTACAGCAGGCCGATCCACATGATGCCTGCCATGAAGTGGACCCAGCGGGACAGTGCGGAGACGATATCGACGTTTTCCATTGCGCTCTCCCCTTAAGCCAAAAAGTTTCTTGCAAAGACATACAGCACAGCGGTCAGCACCACGCCAGCAATGACGGTGCCCCACAGCGAATCCAGCGGGTTTTTCATCGTTCTCTCTCCTCTTTTATGAATAGTTGACCGTTTTGGTCGGACAAACTGGCGCAAGTATCTTCAAATTGCCCCCCCGATGCAAGCGCCGCCCCACGCCCTCTCAGGCTGCGTGCTAAAATCCCGCAACCCTACAAGCCGCCTGCTCCCTCATGGATGACGCTTCTGCCAACGCCCCTTTGATCATTCGCGGCATTACCGCCCGGGGCAGCCGCTTTCGTCCGAGCGACTGGGCCGACCGGCTTGCGGGCGCCTTCGCGGTGATCGATCCCAACAACCGCACCAATTACTCGCCCTATGTGCAACCCACCACACTGGATGGCATCCGTTGCGTGGTGGTCGACAAGAAACTCAGGACCGTCGACCCGAATGCCTACCGGTTTTTGCAGACCTTTGCCGAGACCAACGAATTGCTGACCGAAAACGCCGACTGAAGTCCGCATCCACGGAAATAAAAAACGCCGCATCAAGCGGCGTTTTTTATTGTGCAGATCAGTTTTATTGTGCAGATCAGGCTGCGTCAGGCCATCGCCTTGACGGCCGAGGACAGACGGCTCTTGTGGCGTGCTGCCTTGTTCTTGTGGACGATTTTCTTGTCGGCGATGCTGTCGATCAGGCTCATGGAGCTCTGGAACACCTGCTGGGCCACGGCCTTGTCGCCGGCTTCGATCGCCTTGCGGACTTTCTTGATCGCGGTGCGGAGTTCCGAACGCTGGCTCATGTTGCTGTCGCGCTGGGCGCTGGCTTGACGTGCGCGCTTGCGCGCCTGGGCGGAGTTCGCCATAAGATTCTGCTCCTGTAGTCCACGCCTTTTTAGTTGAGGCGGGGCAAATTTAATCTTGAACGCCCCGTTTGCTGGCGGGCGGATTCACCAAAGGCGGCGATTGTACGGGAAACCCCCGCCACAAATCAAGTGTTTTGTACGCTGTTGCAGTCGGCGCGCCCGCCCCGCACAATGCGCGCAAAACGCCGCCGCCCATGAATCTCCTCAAAGCCCTCGCTGCGGTCAGCAGCATGACCCTGCTCTCCCGCATCCTGGGATTCGTGCGCGACGCCATCATCGCCCGCGTGTTCGGCGCCGGCATGCTGACCGATGCCTTCTTCGTCGCCTTCAAGATCCCCAACCTGCTGCGGCGCCTGTTCGCCGAGGGCGCGTTCTCGCAGGCCTTCGTGCCGATCCTCGCCGAGTACAAGAATCGCCGCGGCCATGACGCCACCCAGACCCTGGTCAACCAGGTCGGCACCGTGCTGACGCTGGCGCTGGTCGCGGTCGCCCTGCTGGGCGTGGTGGGCGCGCCGTGGGTGGCCTATGTCAGCGCGCCCGGCTTCCGCGCCGATCCGGACAAATTCGCGCTCACCGTCACCCTGCTGCGCATCATCTTCCCTTACATCATCTTCATCTCGCTGGTGGCGCTGGCGGCAGGCATTCTCAATACCCACAGCAAATTCTCGGTGCCGGCGTTCGCGCCGGTGCTGCTCAACGTCGCCATGATCGCGGCCGCACTGTGGCTGGCGCCCTGGTTCGACCCGCCGGTGCTCGCGCTGGGCTGGGGCGTGGCGCTGGGCGGGGTGCTGCAGCTGGCGTGGATGCTGCCGCATCTGCTGAAAATCCGCATGCTGCCGCGGCCGACCCGGCATTTCGACGATCCCGGCCTCAAGCGTGTGCTGAAATTGATGGCGCCTGCCACGCTGGGCGTCTCGGTCGCGCAGATCAGTCTGCTGATCAACACCATCTTCGCCTCGTTTCTAGCCACCGGCAGCGTGTCCTGGCTGTATTACGCCGACCGCCTGATGGAATTCCCCGCCGGCATGCTGGGCGTGGCGCTGGGCACCATCCTCTTGCCCAGCCTGGCCAAGCACTACGCCGACGACAAGCCGGACGATTATTCGAAGCTGCTCGACTGGGGCCTGCGGCTGACCCTGCTGCTCGCGCTGCCCGCCGCCGCCGCGCTGGCGGTGCTGGCGGTGCCGCTGATCTCCACGCTGTTTCACTATGGCGCGTTCACCGCAGAGGACGTGACCATGACCCAGCGGGCGCTGGTCGCCTACAGCCTGGGGCTGGTGGGGCTGATCCTGGTCAAGGTGCTGGCGCCCGGGTTCTACGCACGGCAGAACATCCGCACCCCGGTGAAAATCGCCATCGTCACACTCGTCGCCACCCAGTTGATGAACCTCGCTTTCATCATTCCGCTGGGGCATGCCGGCCTGGCGCTGTCGATCGGCCTGGCAGCCTGCCTCAACGCCGGCCTGCTGCTGCATCTGCTGAAAAAATACGGGATATACCGGCCGCAGCCGGGCTGGACCGGTTATTTCCTGCGCGTGCTCCTGGCGGTTTCGTTGATGGCGGCGATGCTCTTCTATGCCATGGGCGAAGCGCAATGGTGGCTGGCTGCGGGCTTTCTCGACCGCGTGATCCGGCTGTCGCTGCTGGTCGGCGGCGGCATCGTTCTGTATTTCGCCACGCTCGGTCTGATGGGCTTCCGGCCGCGCCAGTTTGCCCGCCGCGCTGCCGAATAATTAGCAGGTCGATAAAGGGCTCTCCGGGAACCCGATGGGACGGGGTTTTCCGGGCGGTCTGCTTTGTCACATCGCTTGCGAAGGGATGGCCCTTCGCAGCGCGCTGTTTCGCGCAGTCCATCCCGGAAAGCCGCGTCGCGGCCCCGTGGAGCCTTTTATCGACCTGCTACTGAATCGGCTAGAATTAAGCCTTTTTCGCGGCGTCGGTGCCGCCACACGCATCAATCCATGCGCATCACCCACGGTTTTCGTCCACTCGGCACGCCCCATGCGGTCACCATCGGTAATTTCGATGGTCTGCACCTCGGGCATCAGGCCATGCTCGCACGTCTGCAGGACGTGGCGCGGGCGCGCGGCCTGCCGAGCTGCGTGCTGAGTTTCGAGCCGCATCCGCGCGAATTCTTCGCGCCCGAGCAGGCGCCGGCGCGGCTGTCGAGCCTGCGCGAGAAGGCCGAATGCCTGCAGCGGATGGGGATCGATCGTTTCCACGTATTCCGTTTCGACCGTGCGTTTTCGGCGCTGTCGCCCGAAGCCTTCATCGAGCAGGTGCTGGGCCAGACGCTCCAGGCGCGCTACGTGCTGGTGGGCGACGATTTCCGCTACGGCGCCAAACGTGCGGGGGACTTCGCGCTGCTCGAAAAATCCGGCCAGTCGCTGGGTTTCGATGCCGAATTCCTGCCCACGGTGGAGGTCGCCGGCGAGCGTTCCTCGTCGACCGCGGTGCGCCAGGCGCTCGCTGCGGGCGAACTTGCGCACGCCGCGCGCCTGCTGGGCCGGCCCTACAGCATCTCGGGACGGGTGGTGCACGGCGACAAACTGGGACGCGATATCGGCTTCCCCACCGCCAACATCCAGCTCAAGCACAACCGGCCGCCGCTGATGGGCATTTTTGCCGTCGAGCTCTGCGGCCTCAACGGCGAACCTCTGCAAGGGGTGGCGAGCCTCGGCAAGCGGCCCACGGTGAAAAGCCCGGACGCCGTGCCGGTCCTCGAAGTGCACCTGTTCGATTTCAAGGCCGAGATCTACGGCCGCCGCGTGCGTGTGGACTTTCTGCACAAGCTGCGCGACGAAGAAAAATATCCCGATCTCGATACGCTCGTCGCGCAGATCCGCCGCGACGTCGACAACGCCAGACAATTCCTGGCCACGATTAAATAAACCCGGACGCCATGCCTGACTACAAGAACACGCTCAACCTGCCCGACACCCCCTTCCCGATGCGCGGCGATCTCGCCAAGCGCGAGCCCGGCTGGGTCAAGGGTTGGCAGGAGATGAAACGCTACGAAGCAATCCGCAAGGCGGCCGCCGGCCGGCCGAAATTCATCCTGCACGACGGCCCGCCCTACGCCAACGGCGACATCCACATCGGCCATGCGGTGAACAAGATCCTCAAGGACATCATCGTCAAGGCGAAGACGCTGTCCGGATTCGACGCACCCTACGTGCCGGGCTGGGACTGCCACGGCCTGCCGATCGAACTGCAGGTGGAAAAGACCCACGGCAAGGACATTCCTCCGTCGAAATTCCGCGAGCTGTGCCGCGCCTACGCCACCGAACAGATTGAGCGGCAGAAGGCCGATTTCATCCGCCTCGGCGTGCTGGGCGACTGGGACCATCCCTACCGCACGATGGATTTCCAGTTCGAGGCCGAGCAGTTGCGCGTGCTGGGGCAGATCCAGCAGGCCGGCTATCTGTATCAGGGCGCGAAGCCCGTGCACTGGTGCGTCGACTGCGGCTCGGCGCTGGCCGAGGCCGAAGTCGAGTACGAGGACAAGACCTCGCCGGCGATCGACGTCGGCTTTGCGGTAGCCGACCACGCCGACCTCGC
>JADFDN010000117.1 GCA_018262815.1 Thiobacillus sp. | reverse complement strand
AGAGCCGCCTTTCGGGCCCTGGCTTTTGTACGGCTGCTATCGACCCATAGCAGACGGGTGTATGGTGAACAATGACCGACCGCACCGCTGTCCTAAATGGACGGCCGCCGATTTCAGATTCTGTTAAAAACCACAGGATTACTGAGCAAGGCGCTGAAAAACCTGGCGATACAAATCCCGCATGCGAGCGACTTGAATTGCAGACGCTTTCCCGCCATAACGTGCATCTTCGAAGTGACGCGTGATTTCCCCGGTCTCCTGACGCAGGTCACGGTAGAACGAATTGATTTCAGTCAGGAACTCGCGCGTGTTTTCATGGCTGTCCCGTTCGATTCTCTGTAGCTTGAATAATCGCACCATCGCCTCGTAATAGGTACGTGCGCCATCCGAATCGCTGCCATGCATGCCCAGCAGGATAAGCTTCACATAGTCGAATCGTGTACGCAGCCAGGTGGCCAGCCGTGCTTCTCGCATCAGCTTGTACAGGGCATAGAGCAGGACCAGCAATCCAAGGGTGCTCAGTGTTTGCGCGATCCTGTCACGGTTTTTCTTGAGCCACTCCTTGAGCGCGTCCCCAAGCGCTCCAATACGCTTTTGCACAGGTTTCATCGCCGACCCCAACCCTTCGGTCAGGTCGGCCATTCCGTTGATTACATCACGCTGCCATTCCGGCATTCCCTTGCGCGCAGCGGCTTCGCGCATTTCCCCTGGCGAGGGCCAGCCCGACCGCAGGCTTCCTCCGCCTGATCCGTGCCCGGCTGTTTCACCACCGCCAGCGCCACCATCGGCGTCCGCTCCGGATTTCCCTCCAACATTGCCGATCTGGAGATTGCCGTCTCCCATGCTGAAGCCGGCCGGTTGTCCAAAGCGCGATGACATCGACATCCAGGTGGCCTGCGGGGTAAGCGCATACAACAGCAAGCCCAGCGCAAGGATCACCCCGGTCGCAGCTGCGATGGCCGTCCCTTGCGCTCCCACGACCTGATGCCCGAGGCTCTGCTCGCGCAGTTCGTCCACCTTGCGGTTGATCTGCTCGGCCACCAGGGTGAACACCACGGCGGCCACGTAAGGCACGAGATAGAACAGCATGGTCCAGTCCGCCCGGTAATGTGTGGCGGCAAACATCACCATGATGAGCGAAATGAGCAGACCCAGATGCAGATGTCGCCGTGTGGTGGTGACGCAGTTGTAGGACACCATCAACATCGCCAACAGGTAGAGACCGGCACGCGGGAATCCCCACATCGGGATGAAGATCAGGACGGTCAGCAGGGCTCCTAGAAACAGCATTCGCCGCATCCAGCGCTTGCCCACCTCAGTGGCCTCGCCGCCCTGGCGCCAGCCCACCCGCAGGGTGAGCGCGATTGCGACCGTCCACAACAGGGCCTCGACCGCGAACCCGCCATACTGGATGTCGAGAAAGGCATTGCAAACCAGCGCCAGCGCCTGCGCGGCAAACAGGCCGAGATAGGCGGGCAGATATCGCAGCGACATGTTCATTGATTGAATGCGCTCACCAGATTGTCACCGTTGCGGATAGTCAGGTAAGTCACGCCGCTATCCAGCAGTCCTACCCATGGTGCTGGCCGGACTTGGCGCGGCCTCGCCGCTTCGTCCAGAAAAGAGTCGCGTTCGAAAGCAATCGCAAGAACATTGGCTCCGCGTGCGCGCAGCAGGGCAATCGCCTGTATCGTGGCGCTGACACGCGCCTCCGGTTCGGACAGAAATACCACTACCGTCTGTCCGTGGCGGCATCGCAAGGCAACGTCGTGCAGCGCCTTGGCGTAGGGGATTGCCCCATCAGCATCCACCACGGCCAGCGCATCGAGGAGACTGCTGAAGTGCGCCTCGCCGGTACCCAGGCCAATGGTCAGGCTGCTGGCGCCCTCACCGCCCAGACAGACCGGTATGTTGTTGTTGATCGCGTAGCGCGCGATGGACGCGGCGATGCGCACCGCATATTCGAAACTCGAATGCCTGCCCTGGCCAACATTGGCGTCGGCCGCCAGGTCCAGTGCGAGATACAGGGAGGCGGAGGCCAGGGGCTCGAACTCCTTCACCATCAGTTCGTTCAGGCGAGCGGTGGTCGGCCAGTGCACGTGGCGCGGATTGTCGCCGCGGCGATACTCGCGCAGACCCGAGAATTCGGCAGCGCCCGTGCCCTCCGGCAACAGAAACCCGCCGCGATGGATCTCGCTGGGCGTGCCGGACAGTGGTAGCGCAACGATGGAAAACACGTCGGGGTAGATGGTCAGCGTCTGCACGCCACCGTTGATGTGTCGGCTTGCCTCAGCCAGGCCGAACGGAAAACTGGAGGCAAGCCCCACCGGGCCGAGTTGGTAGAACCCGCGTTTCTCGCACAGAACCGGCACATCGAAGCTGCGCGCTGCGTTGCCGCCGATGTAGGCCACCACGCCCAGAGTCTTGTCGCCCAAGCCCCCCGCCCCGTGTGCTGCGCCGACAAAAGGCAGGCGATCCACGGCTTCCACCATGAACCGCGGCAGCCAGCCGCCATTGCGCATTTCCACATGGAAGTGGATGGTCTCGCCCTCCTCGGCGCGCTGCGGTCCGGTACGCATCACCGACAGGCCCTTTACCAGCCAGTGCGGCCAGGCAAACCCGGTAATCAGCGTCGCCAGCAGGATGGCGGCGATTGCCCACGGTACGGTCTGGTCCCGGTTGATGGCGGCCACATAGGCCACCAGCGTTAGGCCGACCAGTAACAGCGGCTTAAGGTAGCGCGGCTTCCAAGCGGGAACGCTAAGTGTCATCGTCTACATCCAGTTCCGTGCTCCGTTTCACACTGGCGGCGGCACCTGATCTAGCACTTCCTTTAGAATTTGATGTGCGGTTCTCCCCAGAGCTGCTGCCTGTGGGCGCACGATGAGGCGGTGTTCCAGTACCGGGTTGGCCATGTACTTGACCATGTCGGGCGTTGCATATTCACGGCCCTGCAGGAAAGCGAGACCCCGTACGCCACGCGCCAGTGCAAGCGTTCCGCGGGGGCTCGCGCCCAGCCGCAGGTCGGGGTGCTGGCGCGTGGCCGCAATGATCCGCGCAATGTATTCGGCCACGTCCGGGTGGATGTGTATCTGTTTAACCTTCTCGCGCGCGGCCACGATTTCGGTTTCAGTCGTCACCGGTTGCAGATGCTCGATGGGATGCGACAGGGCCTGGGCGCCGAGAATTTTCACTTCCTCCGCCAGCGTCGGATAGCCAACACTCAGACGGACAAAAAAACGGTCGAGCTGTGCTTCGGGCAGCACATGAGTACCAGCCATGTCGATTGGATTTTGGGTGGCTAACACCATGAACAGGGGCGGCAGGTCGTAGGTATTGCCGTCCACGCTGACCCGGAACTCCTCCATGCATTCCAGCAAGGCGGACTGCGCGCGCGGCGTAGCCCGGTTGATTTCGTCGGCCAGCAGGAGATGGGTAAACACCGGCCCGGCACGGAACTCGAAGTCGCCGGTTTTCTGGTTATAGATGGGCACCCCAGTGATGTCCGAGGGCAGGAGGTCGGGCGTACATTGCAGCCGCTTCATGTCTACAGCCACCGACCGTGCGAGCGCACGCGCCAGCATGGTTTTTCCTGTGCCGGGTACATCTTCCAGCAGCACATGTCCCCTGCAAAGCAGGGCGATCACGGCTAGTTCGATTACTTGGTGTTTGCCGATGATGACTTTTTCGACGTTGTCTATCAGGGTCTGGATTGATTGCATGGTCATTATTGTTGGATGAAAGCAGGGCTGTTGATCCGTGGACGATTAATCGCATCGTACATCGCGCTCCGAATCTCAGCGCGTTATCCGGATATTCCCTGTCGCCTTATTGCTACAGTTCGAACTGCGAGGCCCGCTCGGCACCTATCACGGAATGAATCGCCCCGACTTTACTAGACCCTCTCGAATAGCTGTTCTAGGTGGCGCAGTACGCCAACGGCGGCTCTGGCCGATCAAGAGACGTCACTACCCCCCTCAACGTCCCTTTCGGGTTAAACCAAGACAGTAGTTTAAAGAAGCCCCTGAAAGGCTTTCAGGCAGAGTGGGTGGCTGGTTTGGCGTGAAATACGCATTCAGTCGTGCAGACGGACGACGCTTGCCGCCCTGCCCGGCTGCCATTCTCCGTCGAGGCTCACCCATTCGACACGGTCGCCCAGCATGCGCACGACGCCGGGGCGGCGGTTGTCGCCGGTGTCGGAAAACTCGAAGCGGTAATCGCGCAGGAACTGCAACTGGCCCTGGCCGTTGCGCGCGAAGCGGGTGCGGGCGAGCGCCACGCTGTCGTCGAGGAACTGCAGGCCGGCATCGTTGCACGCACGACGGCCGACGGCGACGGCCTGCTCACGCACCTGCATGCCGGCGTACCAGTACCAGGCGATCGCGCCGAACAGTCCCAGCAGCAGGATTTCCCAGCTCACTGCCCGGCGGAATCGACTTTGACGGGGCTGCGGAACAACGCGGCCACCTGCTTCTTGGGATTCCTGCGCACCGGTGCCGCCGCGCCGTCGACACGCGGCGTCTCGCTCGGCACATAGGGCGCATCGAACAGCGCATCGCGCGAGGCGGCGGGTCTGGCGCGCGGTTCGCGACGTTCGGACGAACGCTCGGACGAACGCTCGGCATGGCGGTCAGGCCTGGACGGACGCGACTGATACGCAGGCACGTCGGCTGCGCCCGGCTCGAAGCCGGGAACGATCACCGGTTCGAGCGGACTGCCGATGAGCTTCTCGATATCCTTCAGATAGCGTGTTTCCGATTCGCTCACCAGCGAGATCGCCTCGCCCAGCGCGCCGGCGCGGCCGGTGCGGCCGATGCGGTGGACATAGTCCTCGGCATTGTGCGGCAGGTCGTAGTTGACGACGAAGGGCAGCGCCTCGATGTCGATGCCGCGCGCGGCGACGTCGGTGGCGACCAGCACGCGGATGGTGCCGGCCTTGAACGCGTCGAGTGCCTTGATGCGCTCCTGCTGCGTCTTATCGCCGTGGATCGCGTCGGCGTGGATGCCGGCCTTGTTGAGTTCGTTGGCGAGCCGGTTGCAGCCCAGTTTCGTCCCGGTGAACACAAGCACCTGCCGCAGGTCGCGGCTCTTGATCAGGTGCGCCAGCAGCTGCCGCTTGCGCTCGTGGTGCACCGGATGCATCACCTGGGTCACTGTCACCGCGGTTTCGTTGCGTGCGACTTCGATGAAGGTCGGGTTGTTGAGGATGCTGTCGGCGAGCTTGCGGATTTCCTCCGGAAAGGTGGCCGAGAACATCATGTTCACCCGCTGCGCCGGCAGCAGCGCGACGATGCGCTTGAGATCGGGCATGAAGCCCATGTCGAGCATGCGGTCGGCTTCGTCCAGCACCAGGGTGTTGACCTGGTTCAGCATCAGCGTCTTGTTCTGCACGTGGTCGAGCAGTCGTCCGGGCGTCGCCACCAGGATCTCGATGCCGGTTTTCAGGATCGGGATCTGGGTGTTGATGTTGACCCCGCCGTACACCACCAGCGAACGCAGCGGAACGTGCCGGGTGTAGGCCTTGACGCTTTCCTCGACCTGGATCGCGAGTTCGCGGGTGGGGGTGAGGATCAGCGCGCGGATCGGGTGCTTGGCCGGCGAGGTGCCGGTGTTGGCGAACGGCAGCAGGCGCTGGATCAGCGGCAGCGCGAACGCCGCCGTCTTGCCGGTGCCGGTCTGTGCCGCACCGAGGATGTCGCCGCCCTTGAGCGCCAGCGGAATCACCTGCTCCTGGATCGGCGTCGGTGTCGCGTAGCCCATCTCGTCGAGGGCACGCAGGATGTCGGGCGCCAGCCCGAGTTCAGCAAAAGTCGTCAAAGTCTTATCCAGTCAAATCCCGTCACCTGACAGGCCACGCGCACGTCGTCGTCCACGCAGTTCAGCACCCGGGCCAGCGCACGCTGCGCAAGCTCGGACGTATTGTTCTTCTTCGATACATGCGCCGCCATCACGCATTGCAGTTTTTCATGCTTCAACTTGTCCAGCAGCGCCGCCGCCTGGCCATTTT
>JADFDN010000116.1 GCA_018262815.1 Thiobacillus sp. | reverse complement strand
CCACCGGCATGTCCTCGTCGACCAATGCCAGCGGACCGTGCTTGAGTTCGCCGGCCGGATACGCCTCGGCGTGGATATAGGAGATCTCCTTCAGCTTCAGCGCGCCCTCGAGCGCGATCGGGTAATGCACGCCGCGACCGAGGAACAGCGCGTGATGCTTGTTCGCGAAGCGCTGCGACCAGGCCTCGACCTGCGGCTCGAGCTCCAGCACTTTCTGCGTTTTGTTGGGCAGGCTGCGCAACTCGGCCAGGTAGGCGGCTTCCTGTTCTGCGGTGAGGCGCCCGCGCAGCTTGGCCAGCACCAGCGTCAGCAGGAACAGCCCGGCCAGCTGGGTGGTGAAGGCCTTGGTCGAGGCGACCCCGATTTCCGGCCCGGCGCGGGTCAGGAATTTGAGGCGTGACGCGCGGGTGAGCGCCGACTCCGGCACGTTGCAGATGGTCAGCGTCTTGTCCTGGCCCAGGGTCTTGGCGTGGTTCAACGCCGCCAGTGTGTCGGCGGTTTCGCCCGACTGCGAAATGGTGACAATGAGCGCATCGGGATTCGGCACGGAAGTGCGGTAGCGGTATTCGCTGGCGATTTCGGCATAGGCCGGAATGCCGGCGATCTCTTCCAGCCAGTAGGTGGCCACTTTCGCCGCATGGTAGCTGGTGCCGCAGGCGAGGAAGGTCACCGCGTTCACCTTGCTCAGCACATCGATGGCATCGAAGCCGAACCATTCGGGCTGCACGCGATCCTGCGCCACCGCGATCAGCAGGGTATCGGTGAGCGCACGCGGCTGTTCGTGTATCTCCTTCTGCATGAAGTGGCGGAAATTGCCGAGCTCGGCCATGTCGGCCGACAGTTCGGAAATATGCACGCTGCGGTCGGCCTTGTTACCCGTCGCGTCATACACGGTCACCGCCAGCAGTCCGATGTCGGCGACGTCGCCCTCTTCCAGATACATCACGCGCTGCGTCACCGGCAGCAGCGCCGAGACGTCGGAGGCAATGAAGTTTTCCTCGATGCCAAGGCCGATCAGTAAGGGGCTGCCCTTGCGCGCGCAGACCAGCCGATTGGGTGAGTCTTCACTCACCACGCCGATTGCATATGCGCCCTCCAGTTCGGCCACCGCGGCGCGGGTGGCGGCGAGCAGGTCTTTGGACTGGCGGTAATACAGATCGACCAGATGCGCGATGACTTCGGTATCGGTTTCCGAGGTGAAGGCATAGCCCGCTGCCTTGAGCCGGGCGCGCAGGGCTTCATGGTTCTCGATGATGCCGTTGTGCACCACGGCGAGACTGCCGCTCACGTGCGGATGGGCATTGGCCTCCGACGGTGCGCCGTGGGTGGCCCAACGGGTGTGCGCGATGCCCAGGTTGCCGTGCACCTGCTGCGCCGCGCAATCCGCCGCGAGGGAGGCGACACGGCCGACGCTGCGCACCCGCTTCATGCCGCCGTCGATGGTGACCAGGCCGGCCGAGTCGTAGCCGCGGTATTCCAGCCGTCGCAGGCCCTCGAGCAGGATGGGGACGACGTTACGTTGCGCAACCGCGCCGACAATGCCGCACATGCTTAGCCTTCCTTTTTCTGTTTGACAGGCCGTTTCCAGCCGCTGACGGTGAGCTGCTTCGCCCGCGACAGGGTGAGTTCGCCGGCGGGTGCGTCCTTCGTCAGCGTGGTGCCGGCGCCCAGGGTCGCCCCACGACCGACCGTGATCGGCGCCACCAGCTGGGTGTCGGAGCCGACGAAGACCTCGTCCTCGATCACCGTGCGATGCTTGTTGGCGCCGTCGTAGTTGCAGGTGATGGTGCCGGCGCCGATGTTGACCTTTTTGCCCATGGTGGTGTCGCCCACGTAGGACAGGTGGTTGATCTTGGAGCCATCGTCGATCTGGCTGTTCTTGATCTCGACGAAGTTGCCCACGTGCACATCGCGCGCCAGCGTCGTGCCCGGACGGATCCGCGAGAACGGGCCGAGCCGGTTGGCTTCGCCGATCTCGGCGTCGTCGATCAGGGTGAAGGCATCGATGCGCGTGTCAGCGGCAATCGTCACGTTGCGAAGCACGCAGTTGGCGCCCACTTGCACGCCATCGCCCAGTTCAACGCGTCCCTCGAACACGCAGTTGACATCGATCGTGACATTGCACCCGCAGGTCAGCGTGCCGCGCACGTCGATCCGTGCCGGGTCCATCAGGGTAACGCCGGCATCGAGGAGGGCCAGCGCGATCTCGTTCTGATGGATGCGTTCGAGCTGGGCCAGCTGCGCCTTGCTGTTGACTCCCAGCACTTCCCATTCATGGGCAGGCTGATGAGTGTCCACTTCCACGCCATCGCGTACTGCCATCGCGATGATGTCGGTCAGGTAGTACTCGCCCTGCGCGTTGTCGTTCTTCAATTCGGCGATCCACCGTTTCAGTTGGCGCGACGCCACCGCGAGGACGCCGGTGTTGACCTCCTGGATCGCGCGCTCCGCCGGCGTCGCGTCCTTGTGTTCGACAATGCGAGTGACCCGGCCGCTCTCGCGCACGATGC
The DNA here is from genome assembly GCA_018262815.1 of Thiobacillus sp. GTDB lineage: Bacteria > Pseudomonadota > Gammaproteobacteria > Burkholderiales > Thiobacillaceae > Thiobacillus. Next base: position 3,503 of record JADFDN010000116.1, on the reverse strand, counting down.
GGCCATAGCCGTCGGGATGCCCCAGGTTCACCGTCAGCAGCCCCAGCTTGCCGGCCTGCGCCGCGCCAACCAGCGGCTGCAGCGTGGAGACGTGGGTCAGCGGCACATCGCCATACAGCACCAGCGCCACGCTATCGTCGGCCAGCTGCGGCAATGCCTGTTTCACTGCATGCCCCGTGCCGTGCTGTTCGGCCTGAAGCACAAACGTCAGCTTGTCGTCAGCCATCGCCTGCGGCACCGCCTCGCCCCCGAAGCCATACACGACACAGACCTGTGCTGCGCCGAGGTCATGGGCGGTGTCCACCACGTGCCTGAGCAGAGGCTTGCCTGCCAGGCGATGCAGCACCTTGGGCAGACCGGAGCGCATACGGGTGCCCTTGCCCGCGGCCAGTATCAGGATCTCAAGTTTTGAATGCATTCGTATCAGGGAAAGTGAATCGCATCGGCAAAAAGGGGAGCAAAACGCGCGCCAAGTATAAAGCCTGCATGCAGGCGCCCCAATGAAAAAACTGTCGCCCCTCTGTCTGAAGGAGTCGTGGGGATGCCGATAAAGTCAGTCGGGGCTTGTGGCAAGCCATGTTTCTTCATCGGGTCGGCCAAGGTAACCACTGCATGCTTGCATGCTGCCTGGCTGCACCTCCATGCAACAATTTACCGCGCTTGGCCCATGAAAAAGGCAGCCCTTCGGCTGCCTTTTTGTTCAACTCGCCTGCTGCCGCCACCAGAGGGATTGCCTCCCATCGTTGTCGTCAGCCTGCAGAGTGATTACTGCTGCGGCACCAACTCGACACGGCGGTTCTTGAAACGACCTTCATCCGTATCGTTGCCGGCGACCGGCTGGGATTCGCCGTAGCCCTTGGCGGTCAGGCGTTCCGCTGCGACGCCCTTGCCGATCAGATAGGTGCGAACCGCCTCGGCCCGCTGTTGCGACAGGTCCATGTTGTAGTCGTCACCGCCCATGCTGTCGGTGTGGCCGGCCACTTCCACATTGACGTTGCCCCACTTGTTCAGGGTCGCGGCAGCCTCATCGAGTTTGCTCTGGCTTTCCGGACGCAGGCTTGCCTGGTCGTAATCGAAATTCACGCCTTCCAGCGACAGCTTCTGAGGGGCCGGCGCGGGCGCGGGCGCGGGGGCCGGCGCAGGCTCGGCTGCCGCCGCGGGCGGCGGGCAACCGTCCGCCGTCTTGGCGTACACGGTCGGGCACTTATCGACGCCATCCACGATGCCATCGCCATCGCTGTCGAGTTCGCAGCCATCGGCGTTCACCTTGCGGCCAGCCGGCGTACCGGGGCATTTGTCCTTGCTGTCGACCACGCCGTCGCCATCGCTGTCGGGGTCTTTGGGTATCGGGCACGGCTTATCAAGCAGCCCGCGGCCGGGACAACCGATGGTTCCATACAATTCATGGCCGACGGTCTTGCCGGTCGGGCTGGCCTTGTTTGTCGGGTCATAGAAACTGCCTTCGGCGGCATGAGCCGTCATGACGCCAGCAGAAATCAGGCTCGCGCCAAGAACGGAAAAAAGAAAGGAATGAGCACGCATAGTTACAACCTCCTGTTGGAAATGCAGCAAAGACATTCTGTTGAAATGCTATTTTTTGGCTATACGAATTGTTAGTGATTAAGTGCAGCCGTGGCCATGGCGCCCGAGCAAACAGTGCCTGTGCTGGCAATTGTTGTAAACAGGACCTCCCATGTAATTTGCAGCTTACACGATTTAAGCATTAAGCAAAGACGCGGCGGGGGGGTTCGTGTGCGACGCGCCCTTTCCCCATGAAAAAAGCAACCCGAAGGTTGCTTTTTCGTTTTGCATCCAGCCTGCCCGGTCAGGTCAGCTTGCGCAGTTTCTTGATTGCGGCGAGCTGTGCCACCGCCTGCGCCAGTTCGGCCTGCGCCTGCGCGTAGTCGATGCTGGCTGCCTTGTCCTTCATCGCTTCCTCGGCGGCTCGCATGGCTTCGAGAGCCTTGGCTTCGTCGAGGTCGGCACCGCGAATCGCGGAGTCGGACAGAATGGTGACGACGTTCGGTTGCACTTCGAGAATGCCGCCCGAGACGTAGATCAACTCTTCTTCAGCCTGGTTCGGCACCTTGATGCGGACCGAGCCGGGCTTCAGCGTGGTCAACAGCGGCGTGTGGCGCGGGTAGATGCCAAGCTCGCCGCGCTGGCCGGGGGCGATCACCACTTCGGCGGTGCCGGAGTAGAGTGATTTTTCAGCGCTGACGATGTCGACGTGGATTGTCATGGCCATTTTCTTCCTTTCAGGGGCCAGGATTCAGGATTCAGGATTCAGGGGTGGTGCGGCTTCGCCGCGCCTCCTATTCCCCTGATCCCTGGCCCCTGATTCCTGATCCCTATTTACTGAATCGTCTTCGCCTTTTCGACGGCTTCTTCGATCGGGCCAACCATGTAGAAGGCCTGCTCGGGCAGATGGTCGTACTCGCCGTCGACGATCGCCTTGAAGCCGGCGATGGTCTCTTTCAGCGTGACGTACTTGCCCGGCGCGCCGGTGAACACTTCGGCGACGAAGAAGGGCTGCGACAGGAAGCGCTGGATCTTACGCGCACGAGCCACGGCCAGTTTGTCTTCGGGCGACAGTTCGTCCATGCCGAGAATCGCGATGATGTCGCGCAGTTCCTTGTACTTCTGCAGCGTGCCCTGCACCGCGCGGGCGACGTTGTAGTGCTCTTCGCCGACAACCTGCGGATCCAGGATACGCGAGGTCGAATCGAGCGGGTCCACCGCAGGGTAGATGCCCAGTTCGGCGATCTGACGGGAGAGCACCAGGGTTGCGTCGAGGTGGGCGAAGGTGGTGGCGGGCGACGGGTCGGTCAAGTCGTCCGCCGGCACGTACACGGCCTGGAAGGACGTGATCGAGCCGGTACGGGTCGAGGTGATGCGCTCCTGCAGGCGGCCCATCTCGTCGGCCAGTGTGGGCTGGTAACCCACGGCGGACGGCATCCGGCCCAGCAGCGCGGACACTTCGGTACCGGCCAGGGTGTAGCGGTAGATGTTGTCGACGAACAGCAGCACGTCGCGGCCTTCGTCACGGAAGTATTCGGCCATGGTCAGGCCGGTCAGCGCGACGCGCAGACGGTTGCCGGGCGGCTCGTTCATCTGGCCGTACACCAGTGCGACCTTGTCCAGCACGCCGCCTTCCTTCATCTCGTGATAGAAGTCGTTGCCTTCGCGGGTCCGCTCACCGACGCCGGCGAACACCGAGAAACCCGAGTGCGCCACGGCGATGTTGCGGATCAGCTCCATCAGCGTCACGGTCTTGCCCACGCCGGCGCCGCCGAACAGGCCGACCTTGCCGCCCTTGGCGATCGGCATGATCAGGTCGATGACCTTGATGCCGGTTTCGAGGATTTCCACGGTCGCGGCCTGGTCGGCATACGCCGGCGGCTTGCGGTGGATGGGCATGTGGGTCTCGGTGTTGACCGGGCCCTGCTCGTCGATCGGCGTGCCCAGCACGTTCATGATGCGGCCCAGGGTCGCCTGGCCGA
>JADFDN010000115.1 GCA_018262815.1 Thiobacillus sp. | reverse complement strand
TCGTTGAATTCGTCGAAGGCACGCTGAACGTCGGCAGTCTTGATGCCCTGGAACATGATGTCGCCGGACTGGCCATGGAAGGCGATCAGACCCGAACCACCGGTGGCCGACCAGACGTCGCACATCTTGCGCAGCAGGTCAGAGGTGTAATGCATGCCGGCGGGCGGCTGCACACGCAGGGTGTGGAATTCGGCAGCCTCGGGGAACAGCGGCTGGTGGTTCTCGTCCTTCAGTTCGGTGAAACGGGGGATCACGCCGCCGCCGTAGCCGAACACACCAACCGTACCGCCCTTCCAGTAACCGAACTTGGTTTTGTAGGAGGTTTCCAGCTGACCCATCAGGTCAACCATCATGTCGTTTTCTTTAGCCAGACGCTTCAGGCCGGTCACGAAGCTGGGCCACGGGCCTTTCTCGAGCTCGTCCAGATTGGGCGTATCAATCATTTGCTTTGCCATTCTTCTCTCCTAGAAAATTTCGAAATGCCCGCTTAGCCGACAGCTCAACGGTATTCCAGCATCGTATTGGCTAGTCAGTTTCACCACCATCATTCTCATGGGTAAATCGACTACTCCATTGCGGTAGGTCCATACCTACCCGAAAGGAGTAGATGGAGTGCCCCAACGCGGTAATGCCCCAGCCAGACAAAGGGTGAGACATTACGTGTCCGCCACAGGAACCAATAAGAGTATTAAAATATTGTTGCAAACGCAAGCCCCTGGAACCAGCAGGGTTGAAATGCCGCGCATTAACCTCATTACATGCAAGCCGGCTGTGCTGTCCTGCGGGCAAGGCACTGCCATCTACACTTGATGCAACACGGACCGAGATTCCATGCCCGACATTACGCCACTTGAAAAAATGCGGCTGCCATTCGGCGGCCAGGAAGTCGAATTCCAGCACCTGACCCATGAATCGGGCGGGGTCCCGTTTCTGCGCATCCGCATCCGCGAAAACAAGCGTTTCACCATTTTCGACGTCGATCCCGTGAGCGCGCAGAAGTGGGCGGATCTGATGCAAACGTGGGCCAAGGAGCATGCCGGGGACGCGCCATGAGCTGGAGCTGGCCTGAAAACAAGCCAGAGGAATACACGCCTCACATGATCGATCTGCAGTTCGATCTGGTCGGCACGACCATCCCGGCCGACAATGCCCAACTGCTGTCCGATGCCTTGTTGCGACTGCTGCCCTGGCTGGGCGAAGATGGCGGCACCGGCATCCAGCATCTGAAAGGCGCCGAAACCAACAAGGGCGACGCGACGCTCAACATCAATCGGCGCACCAAACTGTATCTGCGCGCTCCCAAGGCCCGGGTGGACGACATGCAGAAGCTGGTCGGGCAGACGCTCGACCTGGACGGACATTCCCTGCAGCTCGGCGGCTTCAAAACCCGCGCTTTCACGGCGTTCGCCAATATCTATGCGCATTTCGTTGACACCGGCAGCGCCACTGAAGAACAATTCGTGCAGGATGTGATGCGCGAGCTGGACGGCCATTTCCAGCTGCGCTGCGGGTTCATCTGCGGCAAGCGGCAAACCCTGCAAAGCGCATCCGGCCCGATCCATGGCTATAGCCTGATGCTGCACGACGTGCCGCCGCACAAGTCCCTGCAACTGCAGGACGAAGGCATGGGGCGCAACCGCCTGCTGGGCTGCGGGATTTTCATCCCGCACAAATCCATTGCGCCGGTGATGCCGGCGAACCATTAAACCCACCGCCGGACGTTCCGGCGAATCTTTAAACTAGACCAACCCGAAAGGAGAAAACATGTCTTATGTTGTAAACGGTGAAGAGCTCGAAACCGGTGAAGAGGACTTTCTGCTGGAAGCCAACTTCAGCGACGACGTACCTCCGGTCATTGCCGCCAACGAAAAGATCACGCTGACCGACGAGCACTGGCAGGTCATCAACTACCTGCGCGACAAGTACCGTGAAGACGGCCAGACCCCCAACTTCCGCAACATGGTTGCCGAACTGGAAGAACTGCACGAAGGCGTGGACTGGAAGAAGAAACTGTACGAGCTGTTCCCCAACCAGCCTGCGCGTCAGGGCTGCCGCGTCGCCGGCCTGACCAAGCCCTACGGCAAGGGCGGCTACTGATTCATTCAGTGAGCCTCCATTGAGCGGGCAGCGTGGCGAATGCCACGCTGCCCGCTCCCCTTTGCAGCTCACCTTTCACGGCTTCGCTCATGTTTTCCAACACACTCGTTACCACTGAAGACCTGGCCGCGCATCTGGACGATCCGAACTGGATCATTCTGGATTGCCGCTTCACCCTCACCGACACCGGCGCAGGTCGCCAGGCTTACGAGAAAGCACATATCCCGGGTGCACGCTACGTGCACCTGGACGACGACCTGTCCGCCCCGGTCGGCGAGAAAACCGGACGGCACCCCCTGCCCGATCCGCGCGTACTGACCGAAAAACTCTGCGAGTGGGGAGTCGGGGTCAACAAGCAGGTCGTGGTGTACGACGACAGCTATGGCGCCATGGCCGGCAGGCTGTGGTGGATGCTGCGCTGGCTCGGTCATCCGGGCGTGGCCCTGCTGGACGGCGGCTACCCGAAATGGACGCGCGAAAAGCGCCCGGTCGATGCCGACATTCCCGCGCCGCACCGGGGTGCCTGCGCGTGCCTGCCGGAACCCACCCAGATCGTGGTAGCCGACGACGTGCTGCAGGCGTCGAAGACCGGCGCGCAGCTCATCCTCGATGCGCGCCCCGACCGCCGCTTCAGCGGCGAATTCGAACCGCTCGACCCGGTGGCCGGTCACGTTCCGGGTGCCGTCAATTACCCCTTCGACGAGAACCTCGACGTCGACGGCACCTTCCTGCCGCCCGAGGCGCTGCGCGAAAACTACCAGGCGCTGCTGAAAGGCAAGCCGGCCTGGCAGGTCATCCACATGTGCGGCTCCGGCGTCACAGCCTGCCATAACATTCTGGCGATGGAAATCGCCGGCCTTCCCGGATCGCGGCTTTACCCCGGCTCATGGAGCGAATGGATCACCGATCCCGCCCGCCCCGTCGCCACCGGCGAATAAAGCGCAGCCGAATACAGGAGAACACCCATGGTCAAACCCGTTCGAGTCCGCACCATCTGGTTCAAGAAAGATGGCGAGCGCAGCCCCGAGGAAATCGCCACCGCGGTTGCCTCGACCACTTGGCGTGTCGCCGACAAGGCGGTCGACAACCTCGGCCGCGAGAACTACGACATCATCACCCCGGCGCGCGGTTTCAAGCTGATCGCCGAATTCGTCGCCTTCCTGGTGCACTACTGCGACCGCATGGCCTACGCGACACTGACGCCCGAGCGCCGCGTCGCGGTGCTGCAGGCGGTGGCCAACCGGCTGGGCGAAGTGATGGAAGAAAACATCATCAGCGTGGTCGGCCCCGATCCCAGCCGTAATTTCAAGGCGGAGTTCATCGATTTCCTGAACCGCCGTTTCGCCGACTATGCCGAGTTCGAGTTTCCCGACGACGAGAAGGCCAGCTTCCCGGCGCTGCGCTTTCTCGGCCTGCAGATCCGCGATGAAATGGGCGACAGCGACAAGACCTGGATCATGGATCAGATCATGGACATCGAAATGCCCGAGATGATGGGAACGGTGCGCAAGAGCTTCAAGGGGCTTTTGTCCGACGCGCCGGTGAAGCGTGGATTCGGTTCCCCCGACATGCTACCTCCGGAATAAGGCACGGCATGGCGAACTCGCCTTTTGATCTGGAGAACGAGAGTACCTATCGTGCGTGGCGCGACGCCAAGCTCGCTGCATATCCGCGCAGCGTCGACGAACTGCTCGTGTCCCTGACCGATCCGCGCCATCTCACGCCGGCCGAACTCGCTGCACTCGCGGACCGCTGCGGCCGCGCCAACATGGCACTCTACAGCGCGCCGCACCTGCCGCCCGCCGACAAGTCCATCCCCAAACAACTCGCGCAGCAGCTCGGCCTCAACCGGCTTGAGGGCAACTACCTCGCCGACGAGGACGGGCTCTCCAGCATCACTCCGGCCGTTGACGAAGGCGGCGGCGTGCGCGGCGAGTTCATCCCCTACACCCACAAGCCGATCAACTGGCATACCGACGGCTACTACAATGCGCTCGACCACCGCATTCTCGGCATGACGCTGCACTGCGCTCGGGACGCCGACACTGGCGGCGAGAACGCGCTGCTCGATCACGAGATCGCCTACATCCAGCTGCGCGACGCCAATCCGGATTATGTCGCGGCGCTGATGCAACCCGACGCGATGACCATCCCGGCACGCATGGACGCGGACGACATTGCCCGCCCGGAGCAAAGCGGCCCCGTGTTCGCGGTCGACCCCGGGCAAGGCTTTCTTTATATGCGCTACACCGCACGCACCCGCTCGATCGTGTGGAAGGACGACGCGCTCACGCAAGCTGCGGTCAAGGCCCTGGCCGACATTCTGGCGAGTTCCGAATACATCCTCACCGCCCGCCTGAGCCCCGGCATGGGCCTCATCTGCAACAACGTGCTGCACACCCGCAGCGGGTTCGCCGATTCACCGGAACACCGCCGCCTGCTCTATCGCGGGCGCTATTACGACCGCCTGCGCTTCGACTTGAATAAAGCCCCCGCGCACGCAGCTTAGGCGGCGGGTAAAGTAAAATAGCGGTCTTCGTTTTTCGGCCATCTGCCGCCATGCAGCTTCTCACCCTCGGGGTCAACCACCACACCGCACCGCTCGCGATCCGCGAGCAGGTGGCGTTCGGCCCTGAAAAACTGGTGCAGGCGCTGCACGAACTGACGCAGAGCCGGCGCGCGTCCGAAGTCGCCATCCTGTCGACCTGCAACCGCACCGAGCTGTACGTCAACACCCCTTCGCCCGACGACGTGGCGCAATGGCTGGCCGATTTCCACCACATCGACCGCCGCGAGCTTGCACCGTATCTGTATGCGCTGCCGCGCGAGAAGGCCGCCCAGCATGCCTTCCGCGTCGCCGCCGGCCTCGATTCGATGGTGTTGGGCGAAACCCAGATCCTCGGGCAGATGAAGCAGGCGGTTGCCGCCGCCGAGGAAGCCGGCACCTTGGGCCTTTTGCTGCACAAGCTGTTTCAGCGCACCTTCTCGGTCGCCAAGGAGGTGCGCAGCAGCACCGAGATCGGCGCCAACTCGGTGTCGATGGCCGCCGCCGCCGTGCGGCTGGCCGAACGCATTTTTCCCAGCATCACGGACCAGGCCTGCCTTTTCATCGGCGCCGGCGAGATGATCGAACTGTGCATCACCCACTTTGCCGCGCAGCACCCGCGCCGCATGACGGTGGCCAACCGCACCGCCGAACGCGCGCGTCCGCTGGCCGAGCGCTTCAACGCCGGGGTGATCCCGCTCACTGCATTGCCCGAGGAGCTACCCGACTACGACATCATCATCACCTCGACCGCGAGCCCCCTGCCCATTCTCGGCAAGGGCATGCTGGAGCGCGCGATCAAGCAGCGCCGCCACCGCCCGATCTTCATCGTCGACCTGGCAGTGCCGCGCGACGTCGAGGCGGAAGTCGCCGACATGGACGACGTCTTCCTTTACAGCGTTGACGACCTGGGCCAGGTGGTGCGCGAAGGCATGGATAACCGCGTGGCGCAGGTGGCGCAGGCCGAGGCGATCATCGAAACCAGCGTCGAGAATTTCGTCCACTGGATGGAAGGCCGCGAACTGGTGCCGGTGATCCGTTCGCTGCGCGACAGCGCCGAACGCCACCGCCGCCACGAAATCGAGAAAGCCGAGAAGGCGCTGGCGCGTGGCGACGACCCGCGCGCCGTGCTCGACGCCATGAGCCACGCGCTCGCCAACAAGCTGCTGCATGCGCCGACCCACGCGCTCAGCCACGCCACCCGCGACGAGCGCGACCAGATTGCCCGCCTGATCAGCCGGCTTTACGGGCTGCACCAGGAATGAAGCCCTCCCTGGCTGACAAGCTCGCTCGCGCCGACGAACGGCTGGAAGAACTCGACGCCCTGTTGTCGCAGCCCGACATCGCGGGCGACATGGACCGCTACCGCAAGCTGACCCGCGAGCATGCCGACCTCACGCCGGTGGTGGCACTGTACCGCCAGTATCGGAAAGTGAAAGCGGACCAGCAGTCCGCCCGCGACATG
>JADFDN010000114.1 GCA_018262815.1 Thiobacillus sp. | reverse complement strand
CGATAAGGCGGTGCCGGTGCACAGCCTGCCCGGCTTCGACGAAGGCCATGCGTCGGTGCAGGACGCCGGTGCCCAGTGGGCGGCGCGCCTGCTCATTCCCGAGCCGGGCGAGCGCGAGCTGCGCCAAGACCGCCCGCAGGGCGAGCGTCTGGCGGCGTACCCCTTGCGGGTGCTCGATGCCTGCGCCGCGCCTGGCGGCAAGACGGGTCATGTTCTCGAGCGCGCCGATGTGAATCTCACGGCGCTCGACGTCGATGCGGCACGGCTGGCTCGGGTGCAGGACAACCTCGACCGCCTGCACCTCACCGCCACCCTGATCGAAGGCGACGCCGCGCAGCCTGATGGGTGGTGGGACGGCAAGCCATACGACCGCATCCTCGCCGACGTGCCGTGCAGTGCCTCCGGCGTGGTGCGCCGCAATCCCGACATCAAATGGTTGCGCCGCCCCGAAGATATCGCTCAATTTGCCGCGCAACAGGCCGTTATGCTGGAAGCGCTCTGGCGACTGCTGGCCCCGGGTGGTACATTGCTTTACGCCACCTGCTCCATATTCCATGAAGAAAACGAGGGGCAGGTGCTGGCGTTCCTGGCTCGCCATGCACGCGATGCCGAGCGCTGTGCGCTTCCTGAACCTTTGTCCGATAGGCCGCTGCTGCCCGATGCCGAGCATGATGGTTTTTATTACGCCCTGTTGCGCAAGACTTGACCCGGCACTGCGCTGGCTGGCGGCGCTGCTGCTGGGCTGCTGGCTGGGCATGGCGGGCAACGCGTTGGCCAGTGACAAAAGCGCAATCACGCAGGCCGAAATCCGGGCCGTGCCGCAAGGCTATGCCCTCGACGCCGACATCGACATCGTGCTCAATGCCACGCTCCAGGACGCCCTGGCCAAGGGAATCAATCTGCATTTCCTGCTCGAACTGGAGCTGACCCGGCCACGCAGCTGGTGGTTTGCCGAAGACATTGCCGAACCGGTGCGCAAGATGCGGATGTATTACCATCTGCTGCTGCGGCGCTATGTCGTCGAATCGGGCTATGTCACGCGCACGGCCGCCACCCTTGAGGAGGCGTTGGCGATGCTGGGACGGGTCGAAACCTGGCAGATGCTGGAGCGCGGCGCGCTCAAGGCCGGACAGCGCTACGACGCCCGCCTGCGCCTGCGCCTCGACACCGCACAACTGCCCAAGCCGCTGTCCATCGGCGCGGTCACCAGCGACAAATGGGAGCTGGCCACCGCGTGGTACGACTGGTCGTTCGAGGCTCCCCCCGCGCCCTCTCCCTCCCCCCCACCCTTGCCCTGATGCGCAGCCTGATCGCCGCCGCCCTCATCATGGGCATCGCGCTGCTGGCGCTGCTGTTCTATGCCAGCGGCGACAGCGCCGTGTTCTCCGATACCCTGCCGACCCTGTTTGTCGGCGGCGGCATACTCGGGGTGGCGTTGCTGGTGCTGCTGGGGTGGCGCCTGTGGTGGCTGCAAAAGCGAATCCGCCGCGGCGTCTTCGGCGCCAAGCTCACGCTCAAGCTGCTGGCGATGTTCGGCGTCGTCGCCCTGCTGCCCGGTCTGGTCGTATATGGCGCCTCGGTGTTCTTCCTCAATCGCTCGATCGAGACCTGGTTCGACGTCCGGGTCGACAATGCGCTTGCTTCCGGCGTCAATCTGGGCCAGGCGGCGCTCGACGATCTGCTGCGCGAGCTGGACAAGAAAGCGCAGCGCATGGCGTTGACGCTGTCGGACGAGGGCATGGGATCGGTCATCACCAGCCTTTCCACCCTGCGCGAGCAAAGCGCAGTGCAGGAGCTGACCCTGTTCGACGAGCGTGGCGGCGTCATCGCCCACGTCAGCGGCGATAGCGGCACGCTGCTGCCGGTGCTGCCCGAACGCACCGTGCTGTGGCAGGTGCGGCAGCAGCAGCCCTACAGCCGCATCGAGGAAGTGGCCGAGCGCGGGCTCGTCATGCACGTCATCGTGCCGGTGTATACCAGCGCACTGACCAGCGATACGCGCGTGCTGCAACTGGTGCAGCCGGTACCGGCCAGCCTTGCGCGCGACGCGCAGGCGGTGCAGCTGGCCTATCAGGAATACCAGCAGATCGCGGTGTCGCGGCTGGGCCTGAAGCGCATTTACGGTGTCGCTTTGACGCTGACGCTGATGCTGGCCCTGCTGATGACCCTGGTCATCGCCTATCTGCTGTCGGAGCGCCTCGGCGCGCCGTTGCGCTCACTGGCACGTGGCACCCGTGCGGTGGCCAAGGGCGATTTTTCGCAGATGCCCTCGCTCAAAAGCCGCGACGAACTGGGCGTGCTAATCCAGTCTTTCAACCGCATGACCCGCCAGCTCTCCGATGCGCGCGAACAGGTCGCGCAGAACCATCAGCAGACCGAGCAGGCCAAGGCCTTTCTCGAGCGCGTGCTGGCCAACCTCTCGTCGGGCGTGGTGGTGCTCGACGAGGCCCTGCGTGTGCGCACCATGAACAGTGCAGCGGCACATATCCTGGGCGTGGATGCGGCGGCGCTGGACACGCAGCTGCTTGCCGGCCTGGGGCAGCCGGGCGAGGTCGTGCATGAATTTGGCGTGATGGTTGCGGCGCGCTTTGCCGAGCATGAAGGTGAATGGCAGGAGCAGATCGATTACGCGGGCCCCGGCGGCAGCCAGTCTCTACTGCTGCGCGGCACCCGGCTGCCGCCGGGCGTGGAGCGTGGCTATGTGCTGGTGTTCGACGATGTGACCAAGCTGATCGACGCCGAGCGCAACGCCGCATGGAGCGAAGTGGCGCGGCGGCTGGCGCACGAAATCAAGAATCCGCTTACCCCGATCCAGCTGTCTGCCGAGCGCATCGCGCGCAAGCTCGACGGCCGGCTGCAGACGGCCGACGCGGAATTCCTCACCCGCGCCACTCAGACCATCGTCAACCAGGTCGCCGCCATGAAAAGCATGGTCGATGCGTTCGCCGGCTACGCCCGCATGCCGCGCGCCAAGCTCGAAGCGCTCGATCTCAATGCGCTGGTGGGCGAGGTGCTGGCGTTGTACGACACCCGGGCACTGGGATTGAAGCTGCAACTCGACCCCGATTTGCCGCGCATTGCGGGCGACTCCACATTATTGCGTCAGGTGATACATAATCTGTTGCAAAATGCGCAGGATGCGCTGACCGGCCACCCCGCACCGTGTGTCGAAGTCAGCACGCGCCTCAACAACCACACAGTGTGTTTGACCGTAACGGACAATGGAGCCGGGTTTCCGGAGCATCTGATGACGCGGCTGTTCGAGCCATACGCAACCACCAAGGCCAAGGGAACAGGCCTGGGCCTGGCCATCGTGAAAAAAATCATCGAAGAGCACCACGGTAAGATCCAGATCGAAAACCTCAAATCGGGCGGTGCTGCCATCCGCATCGCGCTGCCCGTTTTCGCAGCAGTCGGGGAGCACACGTGAGCGGGCATATTCTCGTCGTCGACGACGAAGTGGGCATTCGTGAGTTGTTGTCGGAAATTCTGACCGACGAAGGCTATGACGTGCATCTGGCGGAAAACGCCGAGGCGGCGCGTGCGTTTCGCGCGTTGCGGCGTCCGGACCTCGTGCTGCTCGACATCTGGATGCCCGACACGGACGGTGTCACGCTGCTGAAGGAATGGGCGGGCGGCGGCCAGCTCACCATGCCGGTGGTAATGATGTCCGGCCATGGCACGATCGATACCGCGGTCGAGGCCACCAAGCTCGGCGCGGCCGATTTCCTGGAAAAACCGGTGGCGCTAGCCAAACTGATCGACACGGTCAGCAAGGCGATCAAGCGCGGCGTGGCGTTGCCGCGCCGCGCCCCCAGCATGGACCTGTCGGCGCTCGGTCGCAGCCCGCTGATCCTCGAGCTGAAAAAACGCCTCACCCAGATCGCCGGCAACACCGCGCCCGTCATGCTGCTCGGCGAGCCCGGCAGCGGGTTTGAAATCTGCGCCCATTTCCTGCACCAGCCCGGCAGTCCGTGGATCGAGATCAAGGACCGTGCGCGCCTGGTGTCCGATCCGCTGAGCTATGTCGAAGCGCTCGGCAACGGCACGCTCTATCTGCCGGATGCCTGCGAGCTTGCCCGCCTGGAACAGAAAGGTCTGGGGCTGCTGCTCGATCGCATCGAGGGCAGCGGCGCGCGCCTGGTCTGCGCAGCCAGCCGCAGCCTCGATGCGATGGTTGCGGCAGGCGAATTCGACAGTCGCCTGTATTACCGGCTATCCAGCCTGGCGATCCAGGTCCCGCCGCTGCGCGAACACCGCGAGGACGTGCCCGAGATCGCCAACTTCATGCTGGCGCAGCTGATCGAGGCCGGCGTCTGTCCGGTGCGGCGGCTGACCACGCCCGCGCTGAACCAGTTGCGCAACTTCGACTGGCCGGGCAACCTGCCGCAACTCAACAACGTGGTGCGCACGCTGGCGGTCACCGCGCTGGCAAGCGAAATCGACGCTGCCGACGTCAACCGTGTGCTCGCCCCGATGAAGCAGGCGGCGCCCGCCGTGGCGCACGGCATCCCGCTCGACATCCCGCTGCGCGAGGCGCGCGACGCCTTCGAGCGCATGTATTTCGAGCACCTGATCCAGAAGGAAGGCGGCAGCATGACGCGGGTCGCCGACAAGTCCGGGCTGGAGCGTACCCACCTCTACCGCAAGCTCAAGCAGCTGAATATCCGGCATGGCCGCCGTCTCGACGAAGATCTCTAAGCACAGACCGCTCACGTGAAAATCATCATTCTCGGCGCCGGCCAGGTCGGCTCCAATCTCGCCGCCAGCCTGGTGGCCGAAAACAACGACATCACCGTGGTCGACCTGGATACCGAGCGGCTGTCGATGCTGCAGGACCGCTTCGACCTGCGCACCGTGCGCGGCCATGCCGCCCACCCCTCGATTCTGAAAATGGCCGGTGCAGACGACGCCGACATGCTGGTTGCAGTCACCCAGAGCGACGAAACCAATCTGGTGGCCTGCCGCCTGTCGGCCACGCTTTTCAATATTCCCACCCGCATCGCGCGGATCCGCTCGAACGATTTCCTGGAAACCGAGAGCGATTTCCTGTCCGAGCATTTCGGCGTCGACCACATCATCAGCCCCGAACAGGAAGTCACCGACACGCTGCGGCGCCTGATCGAGCACCCGGAGGCGCTGCAGGTGCTGGATTTCGCCAACGGCAAGCTGCGGCTGGTGGCAGTGCGTGCCTATCATGGCGGTCCGCTGGTGGGTCACGAACTGCAGGATCTGCGCCGCCACATGCCGAACATCGACGCTCGGGTGGCGGCGATCTACCGGCGCGACCGCGGCATCGTGCCGAAGGGAATCACGGTGGTCGAGCCGGGCGACGAAGTGTTCTTTCTCACCCGCAAACAGGATATCCCCGTCGTCATGCGCGAGTTGCGCCGCATGGAACGGCCGGTCAAGCGCGTGATGATCGCCGGCGGCGGCAACATCGGGCGGCGTCTGGCTGCCGCACTCGAACGCAACTACGAGGTCAAGCTGATCGACCATAACAAGGCCACCTGTGCGCTGCTGGCCGAGAAACTGCACCGCACGCTGGTGCTGCAGGGCGATGCGACCGACGAGGAATTGCTGGAGCAGGAAAATGTCGAGTCGATCGACGTGTTCTGCGCGCTCACCAACGACGACGAAGACAACATCATGTCGGCGCTGCTGGCCAAGCGCATGGGCGCACAGCGGGTGATCGCGCTGATCAACCGCTCGGCCTACGTCAATCTGGTGCAGGGCGGCGAGATCGACATCGCCATCTCGCCGGCGCAGGCCACCGTCGGTCCGCTGCTGTCCAAGATCCGCCGCGGCGACATGGCGGCGGTGCACAGCCTGCGCCGCGGCGCCGCCGAAGTGCTCGAAATCGTCGTCCACGGCGACCTGAAAACCTCCAAGGTGGTGGGCCGACGCATCGGCGACGTCGCCTTGCCCGAGGGTTCTGCGATCGCCGCTGTCATTCGCGGCGACGAGGCGCTCATCGCCCATAACGACACCCTGATCGAAGCGGAAGACCACCTCATCGTGTTCGCGCTCAACAAGCGCATCATTCCCAAGGTCGAGAAACTGTTCCAGGTCGGTTTCGGGTTCTTCTAGCCCCCCATGACATGGATCGTGCCGTGCTCCGCTGAATAAACGTCAGATGTCGCAAATCCTGCCTGTTGTCCACATCCTGTCG
>JADFDN010000113.1 GCA_018262815.1 Thiobacillus sp. | reverse complement strand
CAGGTTGCACAGGTCGGTGCGGGCATTGATGTCGGTGACGACACCGCCGCAGGTATAGTGCGCGGCCGGCACCACCGGAATCGGCTGTTTCGTGATGTCGATGCCGAGTTCGAGGCAGCGGCGGTAGATCGTCGGGAAGTGTTCCTTCACGAAGTCGGCCGGCTTGTGGCTGATATCGAGGTAGACGCAGTCGATGCCGCGCTTCTTCATCTCGAAGTCGATCGCACGTGCCACCACGTCGCGCGGCGCCAGTTCGGCGCGCTCGTCGTGGTATTGCATGAAGCGGCTGCCGTCGGGCAGCAACAGATGGCCGCCTTCGCCGCGCACCGCTTCGGTGATCAGGAAGGACTTGGCATGCGGGTGGTACAGGCAGGTCGGGTGGAACTGCACGAATTCCAGGTTGGCCACCCGGCAGCCGGCACGCCACGCCATCGCGATGCCGTCGCCGGTCGAGGTGTCGGGGTTGGTCGTGTAGAGGTAGACCTTGCCCGCGCCGCCGGTGGCCAGCACGGTATGACCGGCGGCGAAGGTCTCGACCTCGCCGGTATCCTTGTTCAGCGCATAGGCGCCGTGGATCTGCCGCTCCTGGCCGCCGGCGCGCTTGCCGGAAATGAGGTCGATGGCGACATGCTTCTCGAAGGTATCGATGTTGGGATGCGCGCGGACGCGGTCGAGCAGGCTGGTCTGCACCGCGTGGCCGGTGGCGTCGGCCGCGTGCACCACGCGGCGCCTCGAGTGCCCGCCTTCGCGTGCCAGATGCAGGCCGCCCGGCGTCTGCGGGTCGGGGGTGAACGCAACGCCGTTGGCGGTCAGCCAGGCGATCATGTCGCGCGCCTGGCTCGCCACCAGCCGGGTGACCGCCTCGTCGCACAGCCCGGCGCCAGCCACCAGGGTGTCGTGAACATGCGCCTCGATCGAGTCGCCGTTGTCGACGGCGGCCGCAATCCCGCCCTGCGCCCAGTCGCTGGCCCCGTCGGTCATCTGGCGCTTGGTGACAATGGCGACGCGGCGCTGGTCGGCGAGCTTGAGCGCGGTGGTTAGCGCGGCGAGGCCGCTGCCGAGGATGAGGACGTCGTATCTGTGCATGGTGGCCGGAGGATGATAGCAGGCTTGGGCCTTGTCCGAATAACCCTGTTCGAGGTGAACTTTTCTCCCGCGAGCCGCTCCCACGCACAGGAAGATGCGGTCACGTATACTTTCCTTACAAACAAAAAGCAGCAGGGAGATATGTCGGACCGCGAACTGGATCAGGTATTGGTCGAACGCGCCCAGCAGGGCGACAAGCGTGCGTTCGAGCTTCTGGTGATGAAATATCACCGCAAGCTCGGGCGGCTCTTGTCGCGCATGGTGCGTGATGCGGCAGAGGTGGAAGATATTACGCAGGAAGCCTTCATCAAGGCGTATCGGGCTTTGCCGGGATTTCGCGGCGAAAGCGCGTTCTACACCTGGCTGTATCGCATCGCCGTCAACACCGCCAAGAACTATCTGGTGGCGCACAAGCGCATGCCGGTGTCGAGCGACGTGCAGGCGGAAGATGCGGAGAATTACGAGGACGGCGACCTGTTGCGCGATATCGCGACGCCGGACGCGGAACTCCAGACCAAGCAGATCGCCAAAGCAGTCAACGAGGCGGTCGACGCGCTGCCCGAGGAATTGCGGACGGCTATCACGCTGCGCGAAATCGAAGGCATGAGCTACGAGGAGATCGCGCAGATGATGGACTGTCCGATCGGCACCGTGCGTTCGCGGATTTTCCGCGCGCGCGAGGCCATTGCAGAAAAGATACGCCCGATGCTGGGCACCAGTCAGGATAAAAGGTGGTAATCATGTCAGCTCTTCGCAAATCCGACCCCCATTCCCTGGTTCAACCGGCCGACAGCTGGCAGCAGAGGCTATCTGCCGCGCTGGACGGCGAATCGCCGCGCGACGACACCGAGGCCTGCCTTACCGCGTTGAAGCGGGATGAGGCCCTGCGGAAAACCTGGTCGGAATACCATTTGATCGGCGACCTGCTACGCGGGGTGGCGCCGGCACCGGACGACTTCATGGCGCGCTTCTCTGCCCAGCTGGCCAACGAGCCGACGGTACTCGCGCCGCGCCGCAGCGTGTGGCCGCAACGGGTCGCCGTGGCCTCGTTTGCCTCGCTTGCAGTATGGGGCGTGGTCTCGCTGACCGGATTGTTCTCCGATACGCAGGCCCCGGTCCCGCTGGCGGTAGCCCCGGGCTTCCAGCAGGCCGCGCTGGAAACGGAACCCGAGCGTGACGACAACCGCTACGTACCTTATATGGTGGCGCACCAGGAATTCGCGCCGATGGCCGTGGCGTCGCCCTACCAGCGTGCCATGGCGGTTGCGGTGGAGCCCCGTTGATGCGGGCGCGGGCTGTCTGGCTGCAAAGCCGATGGATTTTCGGCATGGCCGGCCTGGTGCTGCTGTCGGGCATGGCGCACGCAGACGCCGCGCTCGATTGGCTCAACCGTGCCGCTGCCGCCGCCAAACAACAGAATTACAGCGGTGTCTATGTGTATCACCACGGCGAACACGTCGAAGTGTTGCGCGTGATGCATCGCACCGATGCGAACGGCGAACTGGAGAAGGTCGAGGTGCTGGACGGCACGCCGCGCCAGTTCCTGCGCATCAACAACGACGTCTACTGCCATTTGCCGGATGGCAAACATGTGCGGCTGGAGCGCAATACCATGCGCCGTTTCTTCCCGGCCTTGCTTCCCGCGCAGCCGGCCAGCCTGCTTGATTATTACGAGGCGAAACTCGGTGGAACCGAGCGCGTGGCAGGACGACTCTGCCAGGTGGTGACGCTGGAGCCGCGCGACGGCTATCGTCATGCATTCAGTCTGTGGCTGGACAAGCAGACCGGACTGCCGCTCAAATCCCGCAGCGTCAACGGCCACGGCAGTGTGGTGTCGATGTTCGTGTTTTCCGAAATCCAGATTGGCAAGGCGCTCGCTCCCCAGATGTTCCGCAACGATCTGGCCGGCAAGCAGATCCAGAAAGCCAGCCTCGACAAGCCCGCTGGCGTGGCCTGGAGCGTGACGCCGCCGCCGGGCTTCGTGCAGGTGCAGGAGGCGGTCCGTTCGCTGCCGGGCAAGGAGGCGCCCGTCACCCATCTGGTGTTTTCGGATGGTCTGAGCGCGATGTCGATGTTCGTCGAGCCGGTCGATGCGCAGGTGCAACGCCTGCAGGGCCTGTCGGCCGAAGGTGCGATCGGCGTGTATGCGCGCGAGACCAACGGCTATACCGTGACGACGCTGGGCGAAGTGCCGAGCATTACGCTGATCGAGACCGGCAATTCGGTGAGGATGAAGTAGGGCCTGCGATGCTGGAACAAACGGCCGAAGTCGTCAAAGCCGCAGCAGACGGCATCTGGGTCAAGGCGGTCGAGCCCGCGGGCTGCGGAACCTGCGGCGGCCAGGGCTGCTCGTCGCGCCGCATCGCCGAACTGTTCCAGCGTACCCCCCGTCATTTTCTGGTCGACTGCGATTTGTCGCTGTCGCCGGGCGACCGCGTCGTCGTCGGCATCGTCCGCGGCAGTGTGCTCAGGAGTGCGTGGCGGGCCTATGGTCTGCCCCTGGCGCTGATGCTGGCGGGCGCCTTGCTGGCGCAGGCCGTGTGGCCGGGCGACGGCCCGGCGCTTGCAGGCATGCTGCTCGGCGGCGCGGTCGGCTGGCTGGTTGCGCGCGGCGGCCGGACGGCGCGTCCGGTGGTGCTCCGACGCGAAAGCGACACCCTGTTTCACATGAAGAAAGGATGATCATGATGAGAAAGGCTTTGGCTGCAACAGCACTGGTATTTGCCCTGTCGGGACCGGCGGCGGCAAAGGAAGTGGTGGATGTGGCCGACCTGGTCGAAACGCATGGCCCGGCGGTGGTCAATATCAGCACCACCAAGCTGGTCAAGCGCGGCGCGGAAGGCTTTCCTTTCCCGATCCCCCAGGAAGAGGACATGCAGGAATTTTTCCGCCGCTTCTTTCCGGGCGGACCGGGCGGTCCCATGCAGGAAATTCCCGCGCGCGGGGCCGGCTCCGGCTTCATCGTCAGCAGCGACGGCTACATTCTGACCAACGCCCATGTGGTCAAAGGGGCCGACGAAGTCGTCGTCAAGCTGATCGACAAGCGTACGTTCAACGCGAAAGTGGTCGGCGCCGACAGCCGCACCGATGTCGCGGTGATCAAGATCACCGCCAGCAGCCTCCCTGCGGTCAGGCTGGGCGACCCGGCCAGGCTGCGGGTCGGCGAAGCGGTGGCCGCGATCGGTTCGCCGTTCGGCTTCGAGAACTCGGTGACCGCCGGCATCGTCTCGGCCAAGGGCCGCTCGCTGCCGTCCGAGAGCTATGTGCCTTACATCCAGACCGACGTGCCGATCAATCCCGGCAACTCCGGCGGGCCGCTGTTCAACATGAAGGGTGAAGTGATCGGCATCAACTCGCAGATATACAGCCGCAGCGGCGGTTATCAGGGGGTGTCGTTCGCCATCCCGATCGATGTGGCGATGGAGGTGGCGACGCAGCTGAAAAGCGGCGGCACCGTGTCGCGCGGCTGGCTCGGCGTGGTGATCCAGGAGGTGACCGCCGATCTGGCCGAGTCGTTCGGACTGGATCGCCCGCGCGGTGCGCTGGTGTCGCAGGTTCAGGAAGAGAGCCCGGCAGCCCGCGGCGGCCTGCGGGCATCCGATGTGATTCTCATGTTCAACGGCAAACCGGTTGAAAATTCGGGCGATCTGCCGCGCATGGTCGGTATGGCCAAGCCCGGGGCCAGGATTCCACTTCAGGTGTGGCGTCGCGGCAAGATGCAGGAACTGCAGGTGGTGCTGGGCGAACTGCCGGGCGAGGAGCAGCTTGCCGGCAAGGCCGGCAAGACCTATTCACGGGGCGGCCTGGCCTTGTCCGAGCTGACCCCGGACCAGCGGCGCGAGTTGAAGATCGACCACGGCCTGCTGGTGGAAGAGGTTGCCGGCGATGCCGTGCGCGCCGGCATCCGCGTCGGCGACGTGATCCTCGCGGTGAACAACGGCAAGGTGGCCACGGTCGACGCCTTCCGCAAGGCGATCGCCGCGGTTCCCAAGGGCAAGAGCGCCGCCATCCTGGTGCGGCGCGGCGAGGGCTCGCTCTACATCCCGCTGAAGATTTCGGGTGAGTAAGACGCTCACCTTGTATACGCGGGCGGGCTGCCCGCTGTGCGAGGACATGGCGGCGCACCTCCATGAACTTATTGCGGAATCCGGGCATGGCCTGCAGTCCGTGGATGTGGATGCCGACCCTGCGCTGAAGGCACGCTTCGGCTGGGACGTGCCGCTGCTGTTCGACGGTGACACCGAGATTTGCCGCCATCAGCTCGATCTGCCCGCCCTTCAGGAATGGCTGGGCCTGAACTCGGGGCCCTGATCACACCAAAATCCGTTAAAATTCGGCAAGTTATCTCATCCCTACCCGGGCACGGAAACGTGCCCGTTTTGCTGTGTCCCAGAACCTGATCCGCAATTTTTCCATCATCGCCCATATCGACCACGGCAAGTCTACGCTGGCCGACCGCCTGATCCAGTTCTGCGGCGGTCTGTCCGAGCGCGAGATGGAAGCGCAGGTGCTCGATTCGATGGATCTGGAAAAGGAACGCGGCATCACCATCAAGGCGCAGACCGCTGCGCTGACCTACAAGGCGCAGGACGGCCAGATCTATCGCCTCAACCTGATCGACACGCCGGGCCACGTCGACTTCTCGTATGAAGTCAGTCGCTCGCTGTCGGCCTGCGAAGGCGCGCTGCTGGTAGTCGACGCCTCGCAGGGCGTGGAGGCGCAGACCGTGGCCAACTGCTACACCGCGATCGACCTCGGCGTCGAGGTGATCCCGGTGCTGAACAAGATCGACCTGCCGGCGGCCGATCCCGACCGCGTGGCGGAAGAAATCGAGGACATCGTCGGGCTGGACGCCTCCGAAGCGGTGCGTGCCTCTGCGAAGTCAGGCATCGGCATTCCGGAAATCCTCGAGGTGGTGGTGAAGCAGGTGCCGCCGCCGCGCGGCAAGGAAGACGCACCCCTGAAGGCGCTGATCATCGATTCGTGGTTCGACAACTATGTCGGCGTAGTGATGCTGGTACGGGTGGTCGACGGCGTCCTGCGCCCCAAGGACAAGATTCGTTTCATGGCCACCGGGGCGCAGCACCTGACCGAGCATGTCGGCGTGTTCACGCCGAAATCGGTCGACCGGCCGCAACTGTCGGCGGGCGAGGTGGGCTTCGTCATCGCCGGCATCAAGGAACTGAAATCGGCGCAGGTGGGCGACACCATCACCCTGGTCGACCGTCCTGCCAGCGAGCCGCTGCCGGGTTTCAAGAAGGTGCAGTCGCAGGTGTTCGCCGGCCTCTATCCGGTCGAGTCGCACGACTTCGAGGCGCTGCGCGACGCGCTGACCAAACTGCAGCTGAACGACGCGGCGCTGCAGTTCGAGCCCGAAGTCTCGCAGGCGCTGGGCTTCGGCTTCCGCTGCGGCTTCCTCGGCCTGTTGCACATGG
>JADFDN010000112.1 GCA_018262815.1 Thiobacillus sp. | reverse complement strand
TTTTCAGGAACAGGGAATTTCCACGAAAGCTCTCGAACCCCTGCAGCGCGAATGGATCGGCGTTGCCGATCGTGGCCACGGCGATCGGCTCAACCAGCGGAAAAATCTGCTGAAATAGCGCAGCATCGAAATTCACACCGAGAAGCGATGCGACAAGTCCCGTAAGCTTCAGCTGCAGGATGGCCAGCGAAGCGACTGGCGAAATAAGAAATTCCGTCTGATTGGTAAAGCTGTTCTCGAGGTAATAGGTTGGATCGATCAGGAAATCCACGCCGGGATGGATGAAATTGAATTCGTCTCCCACGGCAAGCACCATGCTGGACAATTCCTCGAACACGCCCGGCGTGATTTTGCTCTCGACCAGGAGGGGGACGCTGAAATTCAGCTCCGACATCAGGGTGGGCTCGAAGGTCAGCGTTTGGCCCAAGCCGAAGAAGGCGCCGAGATCGAAGTCGATCAGGTTGCCTTCCAGTGTCAGGACGCCGGTGATCCCGCCGTTCAGACCGAAGATGACCGGGGTTCCCGCCGAGATGGATGCCGCGCTGATGACCCCGTCGACGTCGATATCAGCCTTGGCGATATCGGTGCGGTGAAAGCCGGAGCCCCCACCGATCAATGTCAGGTCGTCGTCTGCGCCAGCTGTCCGGTCTATGGGCAACTGGGTGTTGGTCAGCTTGGTGCCATCCCAGTTGCTGTCGGGCGGGGTGTCCAGGGCGGGAACCTGAAGCTGGACGTCTCCCAGGGAAAACCCGACGATCGATTCGGGGGGATATTTGATCGAATAGACATGGGCCCCGATCCCTCCGGTGGTGTCGAGGACAATCGGGGCCTGGCCGAACAGCCGCAGCCCGATTTCGCTGTTGCCGATGGAAACACCGAGCAGTTCCTGTTCGAGCAAGCCCGTGTTGATGTCCACGATGTCGAGTTTGCCGCCATTGTTGGCGACATAGGCCTCGACATCCGCTTTGACGTCGAGGCTGGCAAACGCCTTCAGGCTGGTGTCGATGTCGCTGAATTCCGTGCTCAGGGTGGGGGTTTCGCTCAAGGTCTCGAAGCTCTTCAGCGTCACAAGCTCGCCCTTGGCATAGCTGTCCTGGCTGGTCTGCAGCGTGGCCATGGTCGGGTAGCTCACATCGACCTTGCCGCCGTCCAGCGTGAACGATCCCTTGAAGCCCGCTTCCACATCGATATCCGAATTCAGCACCAGGCCGTTCTTGCCCAGTTCCACACTCAGCGTGGGTGGAGGGGACGTGCCGACACCGGGGATGGTGATCCGGGTGAACCCCAGGTTGATGGATCCCCCATTGATGCAGGTGCTGTGCGAATAGACCGTGCGGCAACTGTTGTAGGCAACCTGCCAGCCCAGATATTTCGGGTTGGGGATGGTAGTCGACAAGGTTTCGATTGCGCCGATCGACTGCGGTCCGGTATCCACGTCGATGATCCTGGCTGTGAATTCCTCATGCACGACCGCCCCCGATCCGGGTTCCCACAGGCTCTGGTCTTCGGTGACGAACGTCAGGCTGTTGGAGGCGGTGAGGGGAAGGGCGCCCACGTTCGTGCTGGTCAGGGCGTTCAGTGCCAAACTCGAGACGACGATCAGGACGTACTGCGAAGTCGATTTCATGGCGCACTCCTCCGACTGAGGGACTTACGCCATGCAAGAAATAAACCATTGTGCAAAAACATATGATTTACCTGATTGTTTATGCAAAATCAGTAATTCACCATTTGTCGATATGTAAAAGATATCGACGTGAAATGCGACCGGTCACGACGCTCTGTCCAGCCCTCATCCGGGACGGGCCGACCCTGGACTCGCGGGCCTTTCACCCCTTGATGCGCATGGTCATACGTTCTCACCCTGCACGTATATACGATGGTTGGCCGTGAAATCAGCACCTATACTTGCGATCAGAACAAGCTCACTCCGCTGCCGTCGTGACGCACGACTGGCGCAAACCAGGGACAGACAATCGCGTGGTGTTTCGTATCTTTCTACAGGCCTGCCTGCTTTGGCTGGCGTCACTTTCACCGGCGTGGGCCGCGCAGGACAACGTAGCGGTCCGGGTGGGCGTATTCGACAATTCGCCTATTGTCACGGCAGTGCCAGGCAAGCCTCCGGAAGGCATCGCGATCGACATGATCCGCTGGGTGGCCGAACGGGAAGGCTGGCAGGTCACCTACGTCCCCGATAGTTTCGACAAGCTGTTGGAGCGCCTGGAGCAGGGCGAGATCGATCTGCTCGTGGGCATCGCTTACAACGACGAGCGCGCCAGGCGGTTCCGGTTCAGCCGGCAGAGCCTGATCGGCAACTGGGGCATGGTCTTCCGGCAGGCGGACGCCCGCATCGATTCGCTGCCCGATCTCAAGGGCAAGCGCGTCGCGCTGATGCGCAGCAGTACGCACAGCCAGGCGCTGCTCGAACTGGCGAGGCAGTTCGATGCACCGTTCACCCCGGTCTATGTCGACACCTACCAGCAGGTGCTGGACGCGATTGCCGAACGGCGGGCCGATGCCGGCGCGGTCAACCGGGTGTTTGCCGCGCTGCACTCGCATCAGTCGGAAGTCGTGGTGACCGGCATCGTGTACAACCCCATCTTCGTGCACTATGCGGCGCCCAGGCACGCCAGCCCGCTGCTGATCGAGGCGCTCGACCGGCACCTGGCGGCCCTCAAGGCGGACCCCGGATCGGCCTACTATGATTCCCTGCGCCGCTGGCTCGAAGCTGCGCCGGCGAGGCAGGTTCCCGGCTGGCTGCCCTGGGTGGCGGCCGGTGCCGGCAGCGTGCTCCTGCTGGCGTTGGCGATCACGGGCCTGCTGCGCCATCAGGTGCAGCGTCAAACCAGCGAACTGCAGCGTCGGGCCGACCAGCTGCAGTCCGAGATCGAGCAGCGCGAGCAGGCCCAGGCGCATCTGAACCAGCTGGCCTATTTCGACGGCCTGACCCGGCTGCCGAATCGCGAGGGCTTTCGCATCGCACTGAGCCAAACCTTGACCGGCATGCAGGACACCGATGAACGCCTGGCCTTGCTGTTCATCGATATCGACCGGCTGAAAAACATCAACGACGGACTGGGCCACGGTGCCGGCGATCTCTTGCTGCAGCAGATTGCGACGCGTCTGCAATCGGTGCTGCGCGCGCATGATCATCTGAGCCGTTTCGGCGGCGACGAATTCGTCGTGATCGTGTCCGAGATCAGCGCCTCGTCGGACGCCGAGCTGGTGGCAACCCGTCTGCTGCACAGCCTGGCCGCGCCGATCCACATCGGTTCCACCCAGATCTACAGTGGCGCCAGCATCGGCATCGCGCTGTATCCCGACGATGCGAATTCGATCGACACGCTGCTCAAGCATGCCGACACCGCCATGTACCAGGCCAAGGAACAGGGCGGCAACCGTTACCTGTTCTACCATGCCCAGCAGACCGCGCGCGTGGTCGAACGGCTGACGCTCGATACCCGCTTGCGCCAGGCACTGGAACGCGAGGAACTGCTGTTGCATTACCAGCCGGTTGTGGAGCTGGGCAGCCGGCGCATCGTCGGAGTCGAGGCGCTGCTGCGCTGGGACGACCCCGATCGCGGTCTGGTGATGCCGGGAGCCTTCATCTCCGCTGCCGAGGACACCGGGCTGATCGTTCCGTTCGGCGAATGGGTGCTGGAAGCCGGATGCGCCCAGTTACGCGACTGGCAGAGGCAGGGCAAGGCAGAGGGCATGACGCTGGCGGTGAACGTGTCCACCCGCCAGTTCGAAGGACGCCGCCTGGTGAAATCGGTCGAACAGGCGCTGTCACGTACCGGCCTGGCGCCGGAATGTCTGGAACTCGAGATCACCGAGAACGTGATGCTGATCATGAACGAGGACGTTCGCGGCAGCCTAGACAGTTTGCGCGAGCTGGGCGTTCGGCTCTCGCTCGACGACTTCGGAACCGGCTATTCCAGCCTGAGCTATCTCAAGCAGCTGCCGTTTCATACGCTCAAGATCGATCAGTCGTTCGTCAGCAAAATCCCGGGGCAGGCGGGCGACACCCAGATCGTCACCACGATACTGGCGCTGGCAAAAGGTCTGGAGCTTGAGGTGGTGGCGGAGGGGATCGAAACCCAGGCGCAATACGATTTTCTGCGCGAGCATGGCTGCGAATTCGGCCAGGGCTATCTGATGAGCCGGCCGCAACCGGCCGATGCGCTGGCCGTCATGCTCGGCAAGCCGCTTCTGGCCAGCACCGCCTAGACGATTACGGCAGGTCTTCGCGCCGCAGCATGAAGACGAACTGGTCGCCGCTTTCGGTATCGAGCCAGGTGAAGGGCAGGGTGGGATAGGCGGCCTCGAGGGCGTCGCGGTTGTGGCCGATCTCCACCACCAGCAGGCCGCCCGGGTTGAGGTGGGCCTTGGCTTGCGCCAGGATCTGCCGCGTGGCGTCCAGGCCATCCTCGCCCGAACCGAGCGCCAGCGCCGGCTCCGCCTGATATTCCGGCGGCAGCGCGGCGACCGATTCGGCATTCACGTAAGGCGGATTGCTGAGAATGACATCGTAGGCGCGGCCGTCCAGCGCCGCGAAGATATCCGACTGGAGCAGTTCGATGCGGTCCGCGAGGCCGTAGCCGGCGACATTCTTCGCCGCGACGTCGAGCGCATCCTTCGACAGATCCGCCGCATCGACCTCGGCATGGGGAAAGGCCAGCGCCGCCAGGATGGCGAGACAGCCCGATCCGGTACAAAGGTCGAGTGCGCGCGTCACCTCATCCGGCGTATCCACCCACGGCGCCAGCTGCTCGTGCAGCAGTTCGGCGATGAAGGAGCGCGGCACGATCACCCGCTCGTCGACATAGAACCGGTGTTCGCCCAGCCAGGCTTCGTGCGTCAGATAGGCGGCGGGGATGCGTTCGCGGACCCTGCGCTCGATCACCGCCTGCACCTCTTCCGATTCGCCATGGGTCAGGCTGGCGTCGAGGAAGGGTTCGAGCCGGTCGAGCGGCAGATGCAGCGTGTGCAGGATGAGATAGGCCGCTTCGTCGAACGCGTTGTCGGAGCCGTGGCCGAAAAACAGCCCGGCTTCGCTGAAGCGCGATACCGCGAAGCGCAGCCAGTCACGCACGGTGATGAGGGATTCGGTGTCGTCGAAATGTTTCATCTCAGTCCAAATAGGCTATATCCGCAAAGGAATGCGAAGAAAGGCAAGGCATTTGATATCACTCGGTATCCGCCTGGATGCTGATCAGGATTCGACTTCGCGTTTCTTCGCGCCCTTCGCGGATGATATCGATTTTCAGGTCAGCAGCTTTTCCAGCGTCTTTTGATAAACCGCGGCCAGTTGCTCGATGTTGTCCACCACGACGTGTTCGTTCAGCTTGTGGATGCTGCTGTTGAGCGGGCCGAATTCGACCACTTCGCGGCAGATGTCGGCGATGAAACGGCCGTCCGAGGTGCCGCCGGTGGTGGACAGTTCGGGCGTGAGTCCGGTGACTTCGCGGATCGCCTCGGACAGGCGGTCGCACAGGGGACCGCGCGGGGTGAGGAAAGGCTTGCCCGAAAGATTCCAGTCGATCTCGTAATCGAGACCGTGGCTGTCGAGGATTTCATTCGTCGCATCCATCAGCCCTTCGGCGGTGCTGGCCGTCGAGTAGCGGAAATTGAACTGGATCTCGACCACGCCGGGAATGACGTTGGTGGCGCCGGTGCCGCCGTGGATGTTGGAGATCTGCCAGGTCGTCGGCGGGAAGTACGCATTGCCTTCGTCCCACATGGTGTCGGCGAGTTCGGCGATCGCCGGCGCGGCCAGATGGATCGGATTCTTGGCGAGATGCGGGTAGGCAATGTGGCCCTGCACGCCCTTCACCCGCAGCGTGCCCGAGAGCGAGCCGCGGCGCCCGTTTTTGATGGTGTCGCCGAATTCGGCGGCGCTGGTGGGCTCGCCGACGATGCAGTAGTCGAGCAGTTCATTGCGTGCCTTCAGCGCTTCGACGACTTTCACCGTGCCGTCGGTGGCCGGGCCTTCCTCGTCCGAGGTGAGCAGGAAGGCAATCGAGCCCGTGTGGCCGGGATGCGCGGCGAGGAAGCGTTCGGTGGCGGTGACGAAGGCGGCGTCCGAGGTTTTCATGTCGGCGGCGCCGCGCGCGTACAGCTTGCCGTCGCGCAGCGTCGGGACGAAGGGATCGGACAGCCACTGATCGAGCGGGCCGGTCGGCACCACGTCGGTGTGTCCGGCGAAACAGACCACCGGGGACGCGGTGCCCTTGCGTGCCCACAGGTTGTCGACGCCGTTGTGGCAGTGGCGCTCGATGTGGAAGCCGAGCGGCGCCAGGCGGGCGGCGATGAGATCGTGGCAGCCGGCGTCGTCGGGCGTCAGCGAACGGCGCTTGAGCAGGTCGACCGCCAGGGCCACGGTCTCGTTGGCGAGGATTGCATCCTCTAGGGTCTCATTGGCCATGCAGGTCAGGCTCCGAATAGGGCTTGGTATTGTTCTTCGGCAAAGCCGAGGTGGTAGCGGCCGTCGTGCTCCAGCACGGGCCGCTTGATCACGCTGGGCTGGGAAATC
>JADFDN010000111.1 GCA_018262815.1 Thiobacillus sp. | reverse complement strand
CATGGTCGCGCCCCGCGCCGGTGAAGGCGCCCTTGACGTGGCCGAACAGTTCCGATTCGAGCAGTTCGGCCGGAATCGCGCCGCAGTTGATTGCGATGAAGGGCTTGGCATGGCGCGGACTGGCGCGGTGGATTGCGCGCGCCAGCAGCTCCTTGCCGGTGCCCGATTCGCCCTGGATCAGCAGGGAGGCCTCGCTTTGCGCGGCCAGCCGGACTTCGGCCAGCAGCGCTTCCATCGCCGGGCTGGCGGTGACGATTTCGCTGCGCCAGCTGTCGTCGCCCGCATCGGAACTGCTGCCGGCGAGCCGGGTGGCACGCTTCAGGAGGTCGATCAGCGTGGGGGCATCGTAGG
Organism: Thiobacillus sp.; assembly: GCA_018262815.1. Classification (GTDB taxonomy): domain Bacteria; phylum Pseudomonadota; class Gammaproteobacteria; order Burkholderiales; family Thiobacillaceae; genus Thiobacillus. The sequence continues at coordinate 6,326 of JADFDN010000111.1, read as the reverse complement.
GCTTGGTCAGATAGCCGAACAGCCCATCCTGGGTGGCGGCCACCGCGTCCGGGATGGTGCCGTGAGCCGTCAGCACGATCACCGGCAGCGCCGGGTCGCGTGCATGGATCGCGCGGAACAGCGCCATGCCGTCCATGCCGTCCATCTGCATGTCGGTCAGCACGGCGTCGGGGCGGGCCAGCGCCAGCTGCGCCAGCGCCGCCTCGCCGCTGTCGACCGTCTCCACTCTGAATCCATTGGCCTCCAGCCGCAGCGTGATCAGCTCGCGAAGGGCCGCGTCGTCGTCCACCACCAGAATGCAGGGTTTTTTCATGGCGTCTTCGAAGCTCCGTTGCGCTGCTGCAGCGATTTTTCCAGCGCCTTGATCTGGTCGAGCTTGTCCTGCAACTCCTGCGCGCGTGCAGTCTGCTGCTTGAGGTCGATGCGTGCCTTGAGCGACTTTTTCATCAGATCGAGCAGCGCCTGCGTGCGGGCATCCGGTTCGGTCAGCGTATTCAGGATCTTGAGACTGCGCTCCCATGCGTCCACGTTGTCCTCGCGTTCGAGCAGTGCGGCCATCTGGAAGCGCTTGGCGGCGTCGAGGCGTCGCAGGTTCTCCAGACCGGCCAGCTCGCGGCGCCGCTGTTCGGCCGTCAACCCGTCCACCCGTGACAGTTGGGCCAGCAGCGCGGGCGCACCCGCCTCGCCCGGGCTGAGGACAGCCGGGTATTCGATCGGTGTGGCACACCCACCGAGCGTCAGAAACAGGCCAGCGATAAAAAGAGATTTCAGCGTCATTGCGGCATGGGCCAGGTTAAACGGAAACAGGTCGACCAGGGCGGGACGTCGACCACGTCGACCGTGCCGCCTGCGGTCAGCATCGACTCGCGCACGATCGACAAGCCCAGACCGCTGCCCTTGACCGTGCTGGCGGGTTGCCGCGCGCCCTGGAAAAACGGTTCGAACACGCGGCTGCGGTCGGCCTGCACGATGCCGCTGCCCTGATCACATACCCACAGCGCCACCGCGCCGTCGACAGCCTCGCTCCTGACCAGGATGCGGCCGCCCTCGGGGCTGAATTTGATCGCATTGGACAGCAGATTGTCGAGTACGGTTTCCAGCTGGCTGCGGTCGGCATGCAGCGTGGGCGCGTCGAACTGCGTTTCGATCCGGATGGCGTGCGCTTCGAGCGCCAGCCGCTGGCGCGTCAGTACGCCGGCGAGCACCCCGGCCAGCGCCTGCGGCGTGGCCGTCGGCAGCGTGGGGTTGCGCACCATGCCGCCGTAGCGGATCAGGTCTTCGATACGCTTCTGGAGGTCGCGGCTGCCGCTGTCCATGATGGCGACGATGCTGCGCTGGCGCGCGTTGAGGCTGCCCGCCAGTTCGTCGTTCAGCAGCGCCACGCCTTCGCGCAGCGAGGCCAGCGGGGTTTTCAGTTCGTGCGACACGTGGCGCAGAAAGCGCAGCTTCTGGTCTTCCAGCGCCTGCAGGCGCTGGCGCAGCCAGTCGATTTCGCGGCCCAGCTCGACGATGTCCTGCGGCCCGCTGATCGCCGGCAACGGTGAGAGATCGGCCTGCCCAAGCTGCTGGATCGATGCCTTGAGCTGCTTGATCGGGCGGTTGATCATCCAGGAAAACACCGCCGCCAGCAGCAGCGTCAATGGAATCAGCGCCAGGGCCAGCACGATCAGGCGTTGCCGGGTGGCCTGCACGGTCGCCTCGAGCGCCTGCAGTTCCCGCTGCACCGCCGCATCGGCCTGGGCAAGCAGGGTGCGCGCGTTTGCATCCAGCGCATCGAAAGCGGGAGCGAGCGCATGGAAGCGGTCGCTGTCGAGAAAGCTCCCGGGCCGCATCTGGCGATAGAGCGTGCGGCTGCTGGCCTGAAGCGAGGCCACGGTGGTGTGCGACGCTGCATCGACGAGCTGCGTGTCGAGGCGCGTCAGCTGGGTTTGCAGCTCGCTGAAGCGGGTACGCAGGGCGGGGCCGAACTCGGCGTCCTGCAGCAGATGGTATTGCCCGGCGGCGCGCTGCAGCTGGCTGACCGATTCGACGATCAGCCGCACGTCGCGCGTGATGGCGAGGCTGGTGCGGGTGAACTGTCGCTGGGTGTCGGCCACGCCCTGCAGCACGTGCACTGCGTTGATCAGGCCGCTCGCCAGCGGCACGATCAGGACGCCCATCGCGACGATGACGAGGATGGTGAACGAACGGGGATAGTAGGGGCCAGCAAGCATCCGGATGAAGGTCGTTGGCAATGTCGCAGCATACCCCGCCGGGCGGGCGCGACGGCGGTCGCCGCCATCGCGCATGCAGCGGGTTTACAGCAGATCGAGGTAGGCGAGGATGCCCTTGGCGGCCTCGCGGCCTTCCCACACCGCGGTCACCACCAGGTCGGAGCCGCGCACCATGTCGCCGCCGGCGAAGACTTTCGGGTTGGCGGTCTGGAAAGGATGCTGCTGGCCGTTGGCGATCACGCGGCCGCCCTGGTCGATCGCAATCTTGTGGTCGGCAAACCATGGCTGCGGATTGGGACGGAAACCGAACGCGACGATGACGCGGTCGGCCGGCACGATTTCTTCCGAGCCGGGCACCACTACCGGCGTGCGGCGACCGCGCGCATCGGGCGGACCGAGTTCGGTGGTGACGAGCTTGACGCCCTCGACGCGGCCGTTGCCGACGATCTCGACCGGCTGGCGGTTCCACAGGAACTGCACGCCTTCTTCCTTGGCGTTGCCGACTTCGCGCTTGGAGCCGGGCATGTTCTTCTCGTCGCGGCGATAGGCGCAGATGACGCTGGCTGCACCCTGGCGGATGCTGGTGCGGTTGCAGTCCATCGCGGTGTCGCCGCCGCCGAGGATCACCACGCGCAGGCCTTTCATGTCATGAAAGACTTCGTCTTCCTTGGACAGGTCGAGGCATTTGCGCACGTTGGAGATCAAGAAGGGCAGCGCTTCCAGCACGCCGGGCAGGTCTTCGCCGGGGAAGCCGCCCTTCATGTAGGTGTAGGTGCCCATGCCCATGAACACGGCGTCGTATTCGTCGAGCAGATCCTGCATGCTGACGTCCTTGCCGATGTCGGTGTTGAGGCGGAACTCGACGCCCATGCCTTCCAGCACTTCGCGGCGGCGCGTCATCACCCATTTTTCCATCTTGAACTCGGGGATGCCAAAGGTGAGCAGGCCGCCGATCTCGTCGTAGCGGTCGTACACCACCGGCTTCACGCCGTTCCTCGCCAGCACGTCGGCGCAGCCGAGGCCGGCGGGACCGGCGCCGATGATGGCAACTTTCTTGCCGGTCGGAACGACGTTCGACATGTCGGGACGCCAGCCCGCCTTGAAGGCTTCCTCGGAAATGTATTTCTCGATCTGGCCGATGGTCACCGCGCCGAAGCCGCCCGTGTTCGGGCCGCCGCCCACGGCTTCACCGAAGCCGTCGGTATTGAGCGTGCAGGCGCCTTCGCACAGTCGGTCCTGCGGACAGACGCGGCCGCACACTTCGGGCAGCGAGTTGGTCTGGTGCGACAGTTCCGCGGCTTCGAACAGGCGGCCTTCGGTCACCAGCTTGAGCCAGTTCGGAATGTAGTTGTGCACGGGGCACTTCCACTCGCAATACGGATTGCCGCAGCCGAGGCAGCGGTCGGCCTGTTCCTGCGCGTGCGCGGTGTCCATCAGCGCGTAGATTTCGCGGAACTCGTGCTTGCGCACCGCCGCTTCGGTCTTGTCGCCGTCGCGCCGGGGCTGCTTCAAAAACTGGAATACGTCACCCATCGTTATGCTTCCAATGCTTCTTTGGTCTGGCCGGGAATGTCCTCGACCAGGTCTTCTATCGAAATCCGCTTCGGCTTGACCAGCCAGACGCGTGCCAGCGTGGCGTCGAAGTCGGCCAGCAGCGCCTTGGCGCGCGCGCTGCCGGTGAGCGCCAGGTGACGCTCGATCTGCGCCTTGAGGAAGACGCGGAACGGCTCGGTCTCGACGCTGGTGATGCGGGTCAGCTCCACCATTTCCTTGTTGGTCTTGGAGACGAAGTCGCCCGCGTCGTCGACCACGAAGGCCATGCCGCCCGACATGCCGGCGCCGAAGTTCAGCCCGGTGTCGCCCAGCACGACCACGGTGCCGCCGGTCATGTATTCGCAGCCATGGTCGCCGATGCCTTCCACCACCGCCAGCGCGCCGGAGTTGCGCACGCCGAAACGTTCGCCGCCCATGCCTGCGGCATAGAGTTCGCCGCCGGTCGCGCCGTACAGGCAGGTGTTGCCGATCAGCGTGTTGCGATGGGCGTCGAAGGTGGCGACGCGCGGCGGGTAGATCACCAGGCGGCCGCCGCCCATGCCCTTGCCGACGTAGTCGTTGGCGTCGCCTTCCAGCGTGATCGTCAGGCCCTTGTGGTTCCACACGCCGAGGCTCTGGCCGGCCGAGCCGGTCAGATTGATGCGAACGGTGTCGTCAGGCAGCCCCTTGCCGCCGTGCGCCTTGGCGATCTCGCCCGACAACCGCGCGCCGATCGAGCGGTTGACGTTGCGCACTTGATAGGCGAGCTGGATCCGGGTGCCGGCCTTGATCGCGCCGATCGCGTCGGCCACCATCTGCTCGGCCAGCTCGCCCTTGTCGAACGACGGGTTGCGTTCCTGCTGCGAGAAGCGCGGCGCGTCGGCCGGAATGTCGCCCTGCGAGAGCAGCACGTCGAGCTTCAGCCGGCCCTGGCGCGGCGTATCGCCGGCCGACAGATCCAGCAGGTCGGTGCGGCCGATCAGGTCGGTCAGCTTCCGGATGCCCAACGCGGCCATCAGCTCGCGCGTTTCCTCGGCGACGAACTTGAAGTAGTTCACGACCATGTCGGGCAGGCCGATGAAGTGGTCCTTCCGCAGTTTCTCGTTCTGCGTCGCCACGCCGGTGGCGCAGTTGTTCAAATGGCAGATACGCAGGTACTTGCAGCCCAGAGCGACCATCGGGCCGGTGCCGAAGCCGAAGGATTCCGCGCCGAGGATCGCGGCCTTGACGACGTCGAGGCCGGTCTTCAGGCCGCCGTCGGTCTGCACGCGAACGCGTCCGCGCAGGCCGTTGGCGCGCAGCACCTGCTGGGCTTCGGACAGGCCGAGCTCCCACGGCGAGCCGGCGTACTTGACCGAGGCCAGCGGGCTCGCGCCGGTGCCGCCGTCGTAGCCGGAAATGGTGATCAGATCCGCATAGGCCTTGGCCACGCCGGCGGCAATGGTGCCGACGCCGGGCTCGGCGACCAGCTTCACCGACACCAGCGCGTCGGGGTTGACCTGCTTCAAGTCATAGATCAGCTGAGCCAGGTCCTCGATCGAGTAGATGTCGTGGTGCGGCGGCGGCGAGATCAGCGGCGTGCCCGGCTTGCAGTGGCGCAAGGACGCGATCATCGGCGATACCTTGTCGCCCGGCAGCTGGCCGCCCTCGCCGGGCTTGGCGCCCTGCGCGATCTTGATCTGCAGCACTTCGGCGTTGACCAGGTAGGTCGCGGTGACGCCGAAGCGGCCGGAGGCGATCTGCTTGATCTTGGAGGTCTTGACGGTGCCGTAGCGCTTCGGGTCCTCGCCGCCTTCGCCCGAGTTGGAGCGGCCGCCGATGCGGTTCATGCCCTCGGCCAGCGCCTCGTGCGCTTCCGGCGACAGCGCGCCCAAGGACATGCCGGCGGAGTCGAAGCGCTTCAGGATGCTTTCCAGCGGCTCGACTTCCTCCAGCGGGATCGGGGTGGCGTCTGATTTGAGTTTCATCAGGTCGCGCAGCATCGCCACCGGGCGGCTGTCGACGATCGCGGAATACTTCTTGAATTCGGCGTAGTCGCCGGTCTGCACGGCCTTCTGCAGCTGCTGCACCACGTCGGGGTTGTAGGCGTGGAATTCCTCGCCGAACATGAACTTGAGCAAACCGCCTGCAGGCAGGCGCTTCAAGGGGTTGTAGGCGTTCTTGTGCAGCAGCTTCTGGTCGGACTCGAAATCGTTGAAGTCGGCGCCGGACACGCGCGATACCGTGCCTTTCAGGGAAAGGTCGATGACTTCCTCGTTGAGGCCCACGGCCTCGAACAGCTGGGCGCCGCGGTAGCTCGCCACCAGCGAAATGCCCATCTTTGACAGGACTTTATAAATGCCCTTGTCCATGCCCTTGCGGTAATTGGACAGCGCCTTGTCGAGCGGGGTCTTGCACTCGCCGCCGTTCACCTGGTCGGCGATGACCTGGTAGGCGAGATAGGGATAAACCGCGGTGGCGCCGTAGCCGATCAGGCAGGCGTAGTGGTGCGGGTCGCGCACACTGCCGGTTTCGCACACGATGTTGGCGTCGCATCTGAGGCCGGCGTCGATCAGCGCGTGGTGCACCGCGCCCACGGCG
>JADFDN010000110.1 GCA_018262815.1 Thiobacillus sp. | reverse complement strand
CCGGCCAGACCGACGAATACGCCGTACTGGAATTCGATGCCGGTGAGGCGGGCGGTGATGATGCCGACGCCGTAGATCTGCGCGACCACGTAGGTGAACGAGCAGATGATGGCAGCAATCACGCCGATGGTGCGCGGAAGGTTGCCGCCGTAGCGGGTGCCGAGGAAGTCCGGAATCGTGAACTGGCCGAACTTGCGCAGGTAGGGCGCGAGGAACAGCGCTACCAGCACGTAGCCGCCGGTCCAGCCCATCACGAAGGCGAGGCCGTCATAGCCGGACAGATACAAGGTGCCCGCCATACCGATGAAAGACGCTGCCGACATCCAGTCGGCGCCGGTCGCCATGCCGTTGAAGATGGCAGGCACGCGACGGCCGGCGACGTAGTATTCCGAGACGTCGGCGGTCTTCGACATGATGCCGATGCCGGCATACAGCGCGATGGTGGCGGCGAGGAAGATGTAGCCGATCCACCGGGGGGGCAGGCCCATCTGTTCCAGGATCGCCAGGACGATGACGAAGGCGATGAAGCCGCCGGTATAGAAGGTGTAGTACTTCTTGAGCTGCTGGAAGAACTGGCTTTGAGTTTGTGTGCTCATTCTTCTTCTCCCTCTTGTACGCCGTATTCATTGTCCAGCTGGTTCATGCGGCGGGCGTAGAACCAGATGATCAGGACATAGATGATCAGGGAACCCTGCGCGCCCATATAGAAGGCGAAGGGGAAACCCATGATGACGATTTCATTGAGCTGGGGGGCGAAATAGATGACGACGAACGTCACCACGAACCAGATCGCAAGCAACACTGCCGTGATCCGCAGGTTCTTGCGCCAGTACTCCTGATGTCTCTCCGACAACTGCATGGCAATTCCTCCGTGAGCGTGAGTGGGGAACGCGCTTTATTAATAGAAGTCGCGCGTGCGCGGAGTTTAAGTATTTGTGATGCAGCTCACAAACAGATTAGTAGACGCTAATTTTCTGATAGCCAGCGCCTGCTTCGCAGCAAACCGCGCAACTGATGCGCAGTCGTGATTTTTTCCTGCTGCGCGGCCAGCAGCAGAATCAGCCACAGTTCGGCCGTGGCATAGGCATCGGCCAACGCGCCGTGGCGCGCATAGACGGCAAGACCGAAATGTTCCAGCCATTCGTCGAGGTGACGACAGTGCGCGGCGGCGTCGGGAAACAGCAGGGGCGCGACGACCGCGGCGTCGAACCAGGGGGCGGAGACGGATATGCCGAGATGCTCGCGTTCGGCGCGCTGCAGCACCGTCTGGTCGAATCCAGCGTGAAAGGCGACTCGCGGCGCCTCCTGGGCAAACTCCAGCCAGCTGAGCACGGCCCGGTGCGGCGCTTCGCCGGCGCGCTGCTCGCTGCCGCTGATGCCGTGGATCAGGATGTTGTCGGCAGCGGTCGACTGCGCCTGCAGCAGGCCGACTTCAAGGCTGGCGTCGAGTGCGATGCGCCCATGTTCGATCGCCACCGCGCCGATCGCCAGCAGCGGATCGCGCTGCGCGTCGAGCCCGCCGGTTTCCACGTCGACCACGCACCAGCGCATCTCGGCTAGCGGCTGTCTGAGATCGGCCTTCTGCCGGGTCAGTGCTTCGCGTCGCGCGCTGCTCGTCGCATCCAGCGCCGGCAGGCGTTTGGCGAACGGCCAGATCACAGCTTGTAATCCATCGCCAGCCGTGCCTGTACCTTGCGCGCCTGACGCAGCGCCTCCTTCAGGATGCGGCGGTCGAGCGGATTCAGCGTGTCGGGATTGAGATGGTTGTCGGGCGGGACGCCGGTGCGTTGCTGCCCATGCTGGTGACGCAGCCGCAACAGTTGCAGGAAGTGGAACGCGCGGTTCCAGTCGGCCAGTTCGGTATCGGGGATATGCAGTGCATGTGCAGCTTCACGCAGCCGTTTGGCGGTATTGGTCTGCGGACTGCCGGCCGCCAGCGCAAAAATGCGCGCCGCATCGACGAAGGGCGTGGCGCCGTTCAGCTTGAGGTCGATCGTGTTCGGATGCGCGTTGTCGTCCGACAGCACGAAGTCGCGTACCACCCCCAGCGGCGGACGGTTGCGCAGGGCGTTGCCGGCCATCTGGTGCAGGAAGCGCGGATTTTTTTGCGCAGCGCGGTTGAGCCACGCGCGCAGGTCGAGCGCGAGCGCGGCATCGCCCGTCAACGCGCGAAAGTCGAAAAAGATGCTCGCGTGCAGCAGCGCGTCGGGGCTGCCATGATCGATCCACTGCGTGAACTGCTGCTGCCACTCCGCAAGCGAGAGGCACCATTTCGGATTGCTCGCCATGATGCCGCCCCTGCACAGGGGAAATCCGCACGCGTCGAGCAGATGATTCACCCTGAGGGCGAAGGCCTGCAGCGCCCCGCGCTGCGCGTCGTCCGCGGCGGAAAAGATCAGCGCATTGTCCTGGTCGGTGGCGAGCGTCTGCTCCATGCGGCCTTCCGATCCCAGCGCCAGCCAGCACCAGCGCAGTCCGGCGAGCGCAGGATCGGTTTCGCTTTCCAGCGTGATGATGCGTTCGGTGAGGCGATCGTTCAGGCTGGAGATGATCGCAGTCAGGTTTTCCGCATCCATCCCCTGCGCCAGCAGGCTGTGCGCCAGATCGCCGATGTCGTGCGCCAGCGCGGGCAGACGGGCGGGATCGTCGCTGCGCGCGATCGCCGCGGTGATGCCCTCCACCGACAGGCGGCGCAGCGCAAACACGTCCTTTTCCGACACCACGCCGATCAGTCTTCCATTGCGCACCAGCGGAATGTGATGGATGCCCTGGCGCGCCATCAGGACCAGCGCATCGGCCACCGGCGCATCGGCCGGGAGCGTCGCCGGGTCCGGCGTCATCACGTCGGCTATCGGCGTGGCGAGCGGAACGCCGGCCAGCGTCACGCGCGCGAGCACGTCCTTCAAAGTGAGAATGCCGACGGGCTGTGCGGCTTCGTTGATGACGATCATCGACCCTACCTGTGCGGCTTCCATGGCACCCAGGGCTTCAGCCAGCGGCGTGCCGGCCAGGGTGGAAAGCGGCGCGCGCTGCACCAGGCTCGCCAGGGGACGCGCAAAGCGGCTGTCGTCGTCGAGCGCCAGCGCGTATTCGGCCTGCACCGCGCGCTGCGATTCCTCCAGCAGGCTGGCGATGCGGCGGGTGCAGAAATCATGAAACTCCGCGCTTCTGGACAGCAGCGTATGGAAATCGGCCGCGGGCAGCAGGTAGCAGAAGGTGTCGCTCGCTGCGACATAGCGGTTGGCCGCGCCGCGTCCGGCCAGCAGTGCGCCGAGCGGAAACATCTCGCCGGTGGCCAGCTGGAATACCGTCTGGTCGTCGGCGGTGACGCCGCTGACGGTACCCTGCTTGATGATGAACAGTGTCTCGGGCGGTGTGTCGGACGGCTCCAGAAGCACTGCGTCGCGGGCGTAATAGGCGACCGACACATGCTGCACCAGCCACAGCACCTCGTCTTCGGACATCGTTGCGAACGGTGCCTGCCGCCGCAGTGCGTCGAGGGTGGCGCGATGCAGGCTGTTGGCGAGGGGCAGGGTGGCGCTCATGTGCGCCGCACCGTTCCGGCGCTGAGCCAGGTTGCCGCACTGGCGCGCGCCACGTGGCCGAGCGCGCGCATGTACACCAGCGCCAGCATGCGTCGCCACAGCAGCGTCAGCATCAGGGCGGTCCCGGTGCCGATCCACACGATCAGGCCGGGCACGCCAGAGGTGACGCCGATCTGCGTTTCGAACAGGCCAACGCTGCGTTCGAGAGGAATGAGCTGGAACAGCGTGAACACCAGACCGATGACGGCGATGTTGCTGTTGAACCATTCGCCGTGCCGGTTCTTGGCGTCGGCGATGCGGGCGTCGAGGTTGTCGAGGTTGTTGCGCAGCACCTTGCGCAGGCTGTTGAGGCCGCGGTCCTTGCCGCCCTCGTCGAATATCCAGCGTTCCGACACATACTGGAACACGTTGCCGAGCATGTCGCGGTCGAGCCACTGGCCGAGGTTTTCGCGGGCATGGTTCGCGGTGCCTTCGCGCAGCGCCTGGTCGATTTCCGCGACAAAGGCGGACACCAGCCGCGATGGTTCGATGGATGCGGCGCGCGCCTTCTCGTAGCGCCGCCACAGCCAACCGACCACCCCGCGGATCAGCCAGTCCGGGCTGCCGGGCAGGTCGGCCAGCGATCCGCTGCACACGGCCTTGACCAGCGCGCCGCGCAATGCGTCGGCGGTGGCTTGTGCGGCCGCGTCGCCGGGGTTTTCCGTCGCCTGCGTGATCAGGTCGTTGACACGATCGGTCTGGCGCAGCAACGCGTGCGCATCCAGCAGCACGCTTTCATTGTGCAGCAACGCGGCCTGCGGCAGCAGCAGGTAGGGGCTGATGCCGATGGTCGCGCCCTTGTCCTCGAACAGACGGTCGTTCAGCGAAACCGAGAACAGCATGCCACGATGGATGGCGGTCACCGCGCTGTCGCCGGCGTCGATGCCATCGAGCATGTCGGCCAGTTCGTTGCGGTCTACATTCTCGATATCGAGAATGTTCTGCAGAAGACAGGCTAGCGCGCGCAGCGCCGGCACCTGCTGCGCCGGCCACAACGTGGCCTGCGCTTGCAGCGCATCGAACAGTTCGCGCGCGCTGACGGCGCCCCATCGCGTCTCACTGACCACGAGTCGGGTGGCATCGCGCCCGGCAGTTTCGTTGAAGACGATCTGCAGGCAGCCGCCGAGCGGCTCCGGCCGTGGAACCGGCGCTGATGCAAACAGATGTGTACGCGCCAGCTCATCCAGCGAATAGGCGATGCCGCCGCATTCGAAGCGAGCGGCGCCGAGCAGCAGTTGTTCGCTGTCGTCGGGCGGGCACCAGAGCTTGGTCAGCGACAGCAGTTCGTATTCGCCGAGCGTGACGTCGCCCTTGAGGTCGAAGTGCACCACCAGGTTGAGAATGCCGCGCCCGGATTGCAGAAAGTCGCCGCGGCTGAACGACACGCTGGCTTCGACGCGCGCCGGGCCCTGGCGTCGCAGCGTGAAGCGCTCGCCCTCGCTTTCAAAGCGTAGGCTGTCCGGGAACACGACTTCGCAGTGCAGGGTGTAAGGAGATTCATCGACAGCGTGCGCGTTGGGTATGCAGTGGGTGCGCATCGGCGGCGGCCGGCGGAACGCGTGCGAAAGCAGGTCCTTCTCGCAGGAGTGAAAATGCCGGCACAGCACGGCTTCCGGTGGGCAGTTCGCCACCGCGGCGTCGAGCGGATCGGCCGCCAGGTACTGGAACGCCACCGCAGCCTGCTGCACGCGCAGACAGGAACGCACCCGGCGCTCGAGCGGTTCGTGAAACGGCAGCCCCGCCGCGACGCGTGCCGCCAGCCGCCGCACGCTGGCGAAGGTGGCGGCAAATGCCGGGTCGTGCGCGGGGTCGGCGCAGCCCAGCGTCTGGTAAAACTCGACCAGAAAGGTTTGCAGATCCTCGGGTCCGAACCGGGCGCGCCCGCCCGCGCGCGCCGGAAACGCCACCAGCCACAGATCGTGACTGGCTGCTTTGCCGGGTTCCAGCGCCGGCTGCACATAATTGATCGGCAAACGGCGCGCGCCGAGTCGCGCCATCACTTCGACGCGGGCGGCCGGGTCGATCACGTCGTCGTTCGCGTGGATGCGCTGCGGATCATGGATTTCGGCGAGCACGGCGGCGATCTGCCCCGGTTCGCCAAAGCGGCCGGCGTGGAGCTGCGCCGTCAATGCGTCGAACAGCCGGTGCGCCAGCCCCTGCCCGCGCGCCTCGGGCACCACGGCGAGATAGCTCACCAGCACGCAGCGGCTCGCTGCGTAGTATTCCGCGACCAGTAAAGCCTGCGGCTGGCGCGCCTGCGGGTCGTCGAGCGCATGGCCGGCCACCAGGAAGGCGAGGCGCGGACGCGCATCCGGGTCGACCAGCCGCGGGGTCCAGATGTCGGGGTGTTCCTGTTCGTCGGGAAGCGGGAAGGCGGGCAGATAGACGTCGCGGTAGGTCTGCGCCAGCAGCGCGGCGTCGAAGCGTTCGCCGAGATCGACGATCTGCAGATCGTTCGCGCCGGCGCTCATGCCGGCAATTCGCCCTCGAGCTGCGCCAGTCCGTCGCGGCCGGCGGCGAGGGCGCGCAACTGGCGCGGCGACGGACGTTTGGCCAGCTTGTCGCCGTGACACAGCCAGCAGCGCGCGTGGCCGCAGCCGCCGGCGCGCACCTGCTTGCGAAAACGGTTGGGCGCCGGCGCGTCGACCGGCCAGCCGCGCGCGCGCGCACGTTCCAGCCAGCGCCGGTGCTGGCGGAGGCTGCGGGCGTATTCGCGTGCGGCACGTTGCATGGAGGCTCTCCCAATTGCAAAAATAATAGCCGAATTGAATGAAAAAGCCCCGCACGAGACGGGGCTTTTTGCGTAGCTGTCTTGAGCCGCATGGCGGAGGCCGTACGGCTCAAGACGTGGGAGCCATAGGCTTACATCATGCCCATACCGCCCATGCCGCCCATGTCGCCGCCGCCCATCGGCATGGCCGGCTTGTCTTCCGGCAGGTCGGCGACCATGCAGTCGGTGGTCAGCATCAGGCCGGCGATCGACGCGGCGTTCTGCAGCGCGGTGCGGGTGACCTTGGTGGGGTCGAGCACGCCCATCGCCACCATGTCGCCGTATTCGCTGGTGCCGGCGTTGTAGCCGAAGTTGCCCTTGCCTTCCAGTACCTTGTT
>JADFDN010000010.1 GCA_018262815.1 Thiobacillus sp. | reverse complement strand
CGAGTGGGACCGCGCAGCTATTTTTGCGGCCTGATGCAAGAAAAGCTGTCCAGCCCCGAAGTGCGGCGGATCTGCCGCGAGCACGCACCGCCGCCGGTGCGGCTCGAGCCGGCGGCCTAAATGCGCTGTCGCGCGCGAGCGATGGCCGCACGCACCTGTGCCGGCGCGGTGCCGCCCAGATGGCCGCGGGCGGCGAGCGAGCCTTCCAGCGTCAGGACGGCGTAGACGTCGTCCGCAATGATTGGGCTGAAGACCTGCAGTTCGGCGAGCGGCAGGTCGGCCAGGTCGCGTCCGCTGGTGTCGGCCGCCCGCACCGCGCGCGCCACGACTTCATGCGCATCGCGGAAAGGCACACCCTTCTTGACCAGATAATCGGCCAGGTCGGTCGCGGTGGCGAATCCCTGCATCACCGCGGCGCGCATCGCCTCCGGTTTGACCGTCACCCCGCGCAGCATGTCGGCGTAGATCGCCAGCGTGTCGGTCAGCGTGTCGACGGTGTCGAACAGCGGTTCCTTGTCTTCCTGGTTGTCCTTGTTGTAGGCCAGCGGCTGGCCCTTCATCAGGGTCAATAGCGCGACCAGATGGCCGTTGACCCGGCCGGTCTTGCCGCGCACCAGTTCGGGCACGTCGGGATTCTTCTTCTGCGGCATGATGGAAGAACCGGTGCAGAAGCGGTCGGCGAGGTCGATGAAGCCGAAGCGCGGGCTCATCCACAGGATCAGTTCTTCCGACAGACGCGACAAATGCGTCATCACCAGCGCGGCTGCGGCGGCAAATTCGATGGCGAAGTCGCGGTCGGACACGGCGTCCAGGGAATTCTCACAGACCGCATCGAAGCCGAGCTGGTCGGCGACGAACTGGCGGTCGATCGGATAGCTGGTGCCGGCCAGCGCGGCGGCGCCCAGCGGCAGCCGGTTGACGCGGCGGCGGCAGTCGGCCATGCGTTCGACGTCGCGCGCCAGCATTTCGAAATAGGCCAGCAGGTGGTGGCCGAAGGTCACCGGCTGCGCGACCTGCAGATGGGTGAAGCCCGGCATCACGGTGTCGGCGTGCGCCTCGGCCAGATCGACCAGCGAGGTCTGGCACGCCTTGAGTCCGGCCACAATGCGGTCGATCGCGTCGCGCAGGTAGAGACGGATATCGGTCGCCACCTGGTCGTTGCGTGAACGGCCGGTGTGCAGGCGCTTGCCGGCGTCGCCGATTTTCGCGGTCAGTGCGGCCTCGATGTTGAGATGGACGTCTTCCCTGTCGAGCGACCAGCTGAATCCGCCGGCGCGGATCTCGTCCAGCAGCTCGGCCATGCCGCGACGGATCGCTTCCAGGTCGTCCTTGGACAGGACGCCGACGTGGTGCAACATGGCAGCGTGCGCCAGCGAACCCTGAATATCGAACTCGGCCAGCCGATAATCGAAGGGAATCGACGCGGTGTAGCGTTTGACGATTTCGGAAACCGGCTCGGAAAAGCGGCCGGACCAGGCGGCGGGTGCGCCGCCCGACGGCGTCGATGACGTGCTCATGGGGCAAACGGGGAATGAAAAGAAAGAATCATAACAACCGGCAGGTCGAATTGCCGAACTTCTGTCACCTGGGGGTGAACCTGCGCATCGCGCTGACGGTCGAGGCAGCCCTGGTGGCCGGGGTGGTGGCGCGCGCGCCTGACGTGCCGTCGTTCTGGGCGGAATTCATCGCGCTGTCGGCGCTGGCGCAGCCGGCGCTGCTGTTGACCCTGCTGGCGCTGTGCGCAGCGGGGCGCTGGCTGCGCAGCCAGCCTTATCGGCTGGGTGTTGGGTTGACGCTGGTGCTGGGCGTGACGGTGCCGCTGCTGGCCACGCTGTGGCTGAATCCGCTGCTCGCCAGTTCGCTGCCGGTGCCGCCTGCTGGAGTCGCATTCTTTGCGCTGCTGGTCGGAGCGGGTCTGCTGGCCTATTTCAACCTGCGTGCCCGCGCGCTCTCGCCCGCCATTACCGAGGCGCGCCTGCAGGCCCTGCAGGCGCGCATCCGTCCGCATTTCCTGTTCAACAGCCTCAACGCCGTGCTGTCGCTGGTGCGCAGCGATCCGCGCCGGGCCGAGCGCGCGCTGGAAAACATGGCCGACCTGTTTCGCGCACTGATGGGCAATGCCAGCCAGCTGGCATCGCTGGAAGACGAAGTGGCGCTCACCCGCGCCTACCTGGAACTGGAGCAGTTGCGTCTGGGCGACCGCCTGCAGGTGGTCTGGCATATCAAAAAAATGCCGGGCGATGCGCTGATTCCGCCATTGGTGATCCAGCCGCTGGTGGAGAATGCGGTCTACCACGGCATCGAGCCGCAACCGGAAGGCGGCGAAATCAGCCTCAACCTCTACCGCAGCGCCGACAAGGTTCATATCGTGGTGCGCAATCCCATCGCCACAGACGTCAGCCACCACAAGGGCAATCGCATCGCACTGGCCAATATCCGGGAACGTCTGCTGTTGCACTTCGACCTCGACGCCCAGCTCAAGTTGGAACCGCTGGGGGCCGTTTATCAGGTGCACATCGTCATTCCCTATACCCGTGAACGCACCCAACCCGCCCCTGCGCGTCCTCATCGTCGATGACGAGGCGCCAGCGCGTCGCCGGTTGCGCGACGTGCTGGCGGATTGCGCCGCCCAGTTGCCGACCGATATCGTCGGCGAAGCCGACAACGGGCTGGATGCGCTGGACCGGGTGCAGCAGGAGCCGGTCGACGTGGTGCTGCTCGACATCCGCATGCCCGGCATGGATGGCCTGGAATGCGCCGCCCATCTCAACCGGCTGAACGCGCCGCCCGCCATCATCTTCAGCACGGCCTACGATGCCTATGCCTGCCAGGCCTTCGACCTGAACGCCGTCGACTATCTGCTGAAGCCGGTACGCGCGGACCGTCTGGTACGCGCCCTGTCGCGGGCGCACCGGCTGAATGCGGCGGCGCTCGATCATCTTCGCGAGGCGCATCCGAAGGCGCGCACCCATCTGTCGGTCAACGAAAAAGGCCGCATCGTGCTGATCCCGGTGGCGGACATTCTCTATCTCAAGGCAGAGCTCAAGTACGTCACCGTGCGCACCCCCGTGCGCGAATTTCTCATCGAGGAATCACTCACCCGGCTCGAAAGCGAATTCGGCGACGCTTTCCTGCGCATCCACCGCAATTGTCTGGTTGCCAGCGTGCGCATCCGCGAAATCGGCAAGCTGCCGGGCGAGGACGACGGCCATTTCCTGCGTCTGGACGGGCTGGACGAGCGCCTGATGGTGAGCCGGCGCCAGTATTCCGCCCTGCGCGACAGGCTCAAATCCGGCTAAAGCCGGGTTCGCATGTTCCGGCGCCCTGGGAGCGCCGCTGCGCAAATATTGGACCTGAACGGGGTCAAATGCCCGGTTTTCAGGGTAATCGGAAAAAAATTGTTCAATGCAATCAAATTGTTATGTTGGGACTACAACTAAAGTTGTATAGCCAAGACGTATGCCCCTTCGTAGGATGAGCGGGCTTGTTGGTTTGACCGCAAGCTGGAAGTTCTCCGCAACGAGGGGGTGTCTCCTCTGTTCTGCCGGGTTCGCAAGAACCCGGCATTTTTTTGTCCGCGCTCGGTATCATCGCGGACATGAAAAAAGATATCCCTGATCTCCACCCGCAAGGGGTGGGCCGTGGCTGTAAAGACGCTGAAGCGTCAACAACCACGCTCACCGAAACCGAGCTTGAGAGCGAAACCGTCTTCCAGGGGCGGCTGATGCACGTCAAGCGCGACCGCGTGCGCCTGCCCGACGGCCGCGAATCGACGCGCGAATACATCGTCCACCCCGGCGCCGTCGTCGTCATCCCGGTATTCGATAATGGCGACCTGCTGCTCGAGCGTCAGCACCGCTACCCGCTGCACCGCGATTTCATCGAGCTGCCGGCCGGCAAGATCGACCCCGGTGAGGACGACCTCAGCTGCGCCAGGCGGGAACTGGAAGAGGAAACCGGCTACACCGCCGCCGAATGGCGCGAGGTCACGACCATCTATCCCTGCATCGGCTATTCGGACGAGCGGCTGGCGTTCTATCTGGCGCGCGGGCTCACGGAAGGCAATCACGGCCGCGACCACGACGAATTCCTCGAAGTCTTCCGTCTGCCGTTCGCCGAAGCGATGCAATGGGTGAAGGACGGCCGCATTTGTGAGACCAAGACCGTGATCGGGCTGTTCTGGCTGGAAAAGATGCTTAATCAGGGCTGGTAGGCACTGACTATCAAAGTTATGTCGAATAAGCCCGCGCCATAGTGAGGAATATTTGCATGGGTATCGAGTACAAGATCAGGTTTTCGGTGCCAGCCACCTACAGTGATGCAAATGTGCGAAAGAAATTACCTCCGTCTTTTGATGAGAAGGTCAAGGCGGAGAGCTACAGCTATGCGTTAGAACCGGATGGTTTCTATTTCTTGGATACGCTAGCGAATATCAATACTTCATCTCTGGCATTCAGGCGCTTAGTGGATGAAGCGCTTTTGCATTCTGAATCTGTCGAGGTGATCGAGCTGTGAGCCAGCATAACAATCGGCCCTAGGCGACGCACACGAGGGCCGGCCTTTCCCTCTCACGCTTGGGTTGGTGCGTCGCTTTGTGCGCACCTGAGCCGAAACGTCGGCGGGTTGGTAGGTCGCGCCGCTTCGAATCACTCCGGCTGGTAAGCCAGGTTCGGCGCCAGCCAGCGTTCGGTTTCCGTCAGCGTCCAGCCTTTGCGGCGGGCATAGTCCTCGACTTGGTCACGCTCGATCTTGGCCACGGCGAAGTATTGGCTGTCGGGGTGCGACAGGTAAAAGCCCGACACCGCGGCGCCCGGCCACATGGCGAAGTTCTCGGTCAGCTTCACTCCGATCTGGTTCGTCGCGTCGAGCACCTCGAACAGCGGGGCTTTTTCGCTGTGCTCGGGGCAGGCCGGGTAGCCGGGCGCGGGGCGGATGCCCTGGTATTTTTCCGCGATCAGCTCGTCGTTTGCGAGCGCTTCCTCGCTGGCATAACCCCAGTATTCCTTGCGCACTTGCAGGTGCAGATGCTCGGCGAAAGCCTCGGCGAGGCGGTCGCACAGGGATTTGAACAGGATGGCCGAGTAGTCGTCGTGCGCGGTTTCGAACGCGCGGGCGCGCTCGTCCTCGCCGATGCCGGCGGTCACCACGAAGGCACCGAGATAGTCCTTGAGTCCGCTGGACTTGGGTGCGACGAAATCGGCGATGCAGAGGTTGGCGCGGCCTTCCGGCTTCTTCATCTGCTGGCGAAGGTTGTGCCAGGTCATCAGGACGTTTGAGCGTGATTCATCCGTATAGACCTCGATGTCGTCGTCGTTGACCGTGTTGGCCGGGAACAGGCCGAACACGGCGCGCGCCTCTACCCAGTTCTCCGCGATCATCTGCTTCAGCATCGCCTGGGCGTCGTGGTAGAGCTTCGTCGCCTCGGCGCCGACGATTTCGTCGTCGAGGATCTTCGGGAACTTGCCGTGCAGTTCCCACGACGCGAAGAACGGCGTCCAGTCGATGGCCTCGACCAGTTTCGCCAGATCGTAGGCTTTCAGCACATGGACGCCGGGCTGCTTCGGCACCGGCGGCGCGTAGCTGGCCCAGTCGATCTTGACCTTGTTGGCGCGCGCCTCGGCCAGCGGGAGCCGCACGGTGTCCGACTTGTGCTTCAGGTGCCGTTCGCGCGTGATCGCATAGTCTGCGCGGATTTCGGCGGCGAAAGCGTCGCGCAGATCGTTCGACAGCAGTTGCGTGCAGACGCCGACCGCGCGCGAGGCGTCCTTCACGTACACCACCGGGTGTTCGTAGTTCGGCTCGATCTTCACCGCAGTGTGCGCCATCGAGGTGGTTGCGCCGCCGATCAGCAGCGGAATCGTGAAGCCCTGGCGCTGCATTTCTC
Source organism: Thiobacillus sp. (assembly GCA_018262815.1). Lineage (GTDB taxonomy): Bacteria > Pseudomonadota > Gammaproteobacteria > Burkholderiales > Thiobacillaceae > Thiobacillus. The sequence continues at coordinate 36,693 of JADFDN010000010.1, read as the reverse complement.
GCGCGACGTGCGCCATTTCCTCAAGCGAGGGCGTGATCAGGCCCGACAGGCCGATGATGTCGGCCTTGTGCTCTTTCGCGGCATCGAGGATCTTTTGAGCCGGCACCATCACGCCCAAGTCCACGATGTCGTAGCCGTTGCAGCCCAGCACCACGCCGACGATGTTCTTGCCGATGTCGTGGACGTCGCCCTTGACCGTGGCCATGATGATCTTGCCCGCACTCTGCGCATCGCCGACCTGCTTGTCGGCCTCGATGTAGGGCAGCAGGTGCGCCACCGCCTGCTTCATCACGCGGGCCGACTTCACCACCTGCGGCAGGAACATCTTGCCGGCGCCGAAGAGATCGCCGACCACGTTCATGCCGGCCATCAGCGGGCCTTCGATCACGTGCAGTGGGCGCTCGCATTCGAGGCGCGCGGCTTCGGTGTCCTCGACGATGTACTGGGTGATGCCCTGGACTAATGCATGGCTGAGCCGCTCGTTCACCGGTAGCTGTCGCCAGGACAGATCCTCGACGCGTTCCTTGGCGCCGCCTTTCACATTCTCGGCAAAGCTCACCAGCCGCTCGGTCGACTCCTCGCGACGGTTCAGCAGCACGTCCTCGACGCGCTCCTTCAGTTCGGGGTCGAGGTTTTCGTACACGCCCAGCTGGCCGGCATTGACGATGCCCATGTCCATCCCGGCCTGGATCGCGTGATAGAGGAAGGCAGTGTGGATCGCTTCGCGCACGGCGTCGTTGCCGCGGAACGAGAAACTCACGTTCGACACGCCGCCCGAAATGTGCGCGTGCGGCAGGTTCTGGCGGATCCAGCGGGTGGCCTCGATGAAATCAACGGCGTAGTTGGCGTGCTCCTCGATGCCGGTGGCGACCGCGAAGATGTTGGGGTCGAAGATGATGTCCTCAGGCGGAAAGCCGACCTGTTCCGTGAGCAGCTTGTAGGCGCGTTCGCAGATTTCAGTCTTGCGCGCGTAGGTGTCGGCCTGTCCGGTCTCGTCGAAAGCCATCACGATCACCGCGGCGCCGTAGCGCAGGCACAGCTTCGCCCGCTCGATGAACTCGGCCTCGCCTTCCTTCATCGAGATGGAGTTGACGATGCCCTTGCCCTGGATGCACTTCAAGCCCGCTTCGATCACGCTCCATTTCGACGAGTCGATCATGATCGGCACCCGCGCGATGTCGGGTTCGGACGCGATCAGGTGGAGGAAGCGCACCATCGCCGCCTCGGCGTCGAGCATGCCCTCGTCCATGTTGATGTCGATGACCTGCGCGCCGTTTTCGACCTGCTGACGGGCGACCGACAGCGCGTCGTCGTAGCGGCCTTCGAGGATCATGCGGGCGAAGGCCTTGGAACCGGTGACGTTGGTGCGTTCGCCGACGTTGACGAAAAGACTGTCCTTGCCGACATTGAAGGGTTCGAGGCCCGAGAGACGCATCGCCGGTTCGAGCACAGGCGGCACGCGCGGGGCGACGCCTTCGACGGCTTTCGCGATGGCGGCGATGTGCGCCGGCGTGGTACCGCAGCAGCCGCCGACGATGTTCAGCAGGCCCGAACGCGCCCACTCGCCGATGTGCGTCGCCATTTCGTCGCCGCCCATGTCGTATTCGCCGAAGGCGTTCGGCAGGCCCGCGTTGGGGTGGGCCGAGATGAACACGTCGGCCTTGCTGGAGAGTTCGTCGACATACTGGCGCAAGAGATCCGGGCCGAGCGCGCAGTTCAGGCCGATCGACAGCGGCCGAGCGTGGCGCACCGAATTCCAGAATGCCTCGCCGGTCTGGCCCGACAAGGTGCGGCCGGAGGCGTCGGTGATGGTGCCGGAGATCATCACCGGCAAGCGCATGTTGTTCTGCTCGAAATATTCCTCGATCGCGAACAGCGCGGCCTTGGCGTTCAAGGTGTCGAAGATCGTCTCGACCATCAGGATGTCGGCGCCGCCCTTCACCAGCCCGTCGATCGCTTCCAGGTAGGCGACGCGCAACTGGTCGAAGCTCACGTTGCGGAAGCCCGGGTCGTTGACGTCGGGCGAAATCGTCGCGGTGCGCGAAGTCGGGCCCAGCACGCCGGCGACGAAGCGCGGCTTGGCGGGATCGGCCGAGGTCGCCTCGTCGGCGGCCTCGCGCGCGAGTTTGGCGGCGGCGAAGTTGAGCTCCGGCACCAGAGCCTCCATGTGGTAGTCCGCCATGGAAATCGAGGTGGCGTTGAAGCTGTTGGTCTCCAGGATGTCGGCGCCGGCGGCCAGATACTTGGCGTGGATTTCCTTGATGATCGCAGGCTGCGTCAGACACAGCAGATCGTTGTTGCCCTTGAGGTCATGCGCAAAGTCGGCGAAGCGCTCGCCGCGATAATCCGCCTCGTCGAGTTTGTAGGACTGGATCATCGTCCCCATCGCGCCGTCGAGGACCAGGATGCGTTGGGCGAGCAGGGAGCGGAGCAATTCGGCGCGGGACATGGGCAGGGAGAGGCGGGCAAAACGCCCATTATAAAGGTGTGCTGCGCCGTTCCCCGTGGGTTGGCGTGCCGACAGTCGGGCCGAGTTTTCGACGCCCGGGCGGGGCGCGCAACCTGCACGGGCGCATGCGTGCTGTTTGGCCGCCGGGTACGGAATTTGCCTGAGCTACGGGATCACTGCTCCTGGAGCCAAAATGTCTTTGTCTCGTACGCTGGTATTCCTGCTGAGCGCAGCGTTGTTCGCGCCGCTCGTCCATGCCGATTCCGCCGAAAAGGCATCGCGTTACTACGAGGATGCGCTGAAGCGCTACGAGCGCCGCGACGATGCCGGCGCGCTCATCCAGTTGAAGAACGCGCTCAAGGAGGATGCGCGCATGCTGCCGGCGCTGGTACTGATGGGGCAGGCGCACTTGCGTCGCGGCGAACCGGCTGCAGCGGAACGCGCATTGGCGGATGCCGAAAGACTGGGGGCGGCGCGGGCCCAGATCGCCGTCTATCAGGCGCAGGCTTATCTGGATCAGGGGAAAACCCGCGCGCTGGTCGAGAAGTTCGGCGCCGACGGCCTGCCGCCTCAGGCGCGTCTCGACATGCTGCTGCTGCGCGCTCGCGCCCAGATTGCGCTCAGCCAGTACGACGGCGCCATGACGAGCGCAAGGCTGGCCGAGCAGATCAAGGGCGGCGAGGCGCGCGCACTGGCCCTGCAGGCGCAGATCCACCTCAACGCAGGACGTCCGCAGGATGCGCGGACGACCGTCCAGCGTGCCTTGCAGCAGTCCCCGCGCAACGGCGACGCGCTCAATGTGCTGGCGTCGATCGCCCACGCGCAGGGCGATCTGCAGACCGCCGCACGCGACTACAGCCGCGCGCTGGAAATCCAGCCGCTCAATGTCGATGCGCGTCTGGCGCGCGCCGCGATCCTGCTCGACCTCAAGCGCGACAGCGAGGCCAGGGCCGACATCGACTATCTGCGTACGCATTTCGGCGCCGATCCGCGCGGCGCCTACCTGCGCGCGCTCTATTTCAGCCGCCGGGGCGACACCGCCAATGCACGCACCGCCTTGCAGGATGCGACGCGCACGCTCGGCGCACTGTCGCCGGAATTCCTCGCCGCCAGCGACCAGCTGCAGTTGCTGGGCGGCCTGGCCCATCATGCGCTGGGCGAATTCGAGCGTGCCAAGAGCTATCTGCTGGCCTATCTCGACAAGCGGCCGAGCGAGGCGGGCGCGCGCAAGCTCCTCGGCAGCATCTACCTGGCCGAACGCCAGTACGAGCGCGCCATCGCCATGCTGCAGCCGGCGTTGCGTGCCTACCCTGACGATGCGCGTGTTCTTTCCATGCTGGGCGCCGCCTACATGGGGCAGGGCAATCACGGCAAGGCGGCGCTGCTGCTACAGGACGCCGCACAGGCGAGCGGCGACAGCCCCGATATCCAGACCACGCTCGGGATCAGCCTGCTCAGCACGGGTCAGAAGGACGCAGGCTTCGACGCCCTGCAGCGCGCCTACCGGCTGGCACCCGCCAGTTCGCAGACCGGCGTCCCGCTTGCGATCGCCTACCTCAAGCGCGGCGAACCGGCGCGCGCAGCGGACATCGCCGGGGCCATTCTCAAGCGCGAACCCGGCAACATCTCCACCCGCAATCTGCTCGGCGTCGCCAAGCTGGCGGCCGGCGACCGCGCGGGCGCACGTGCGGCCTATGTGGCAGCCATCAAGGCTGCACCGAGCTTCTACACCGCGCATCTCAATCTCGCTCGCCTGGACGAAGCCGATGGCCAGATCGACAAGGCGCGGCAGCGCTATCTCGGCATCCTGAAAGTCGTGCCCAGCCATCTCGACGCCATGCTCGAGCTGGCGCGGCTGGAGGAAAGCGCCGGGCGCTTCGCTGAAGCCGTGCGCTGGCTCGACAAGGCAGGCAGCATGCACGGCAAGGATGTGCGGCCGAAGCTGGCCCTGAACGCGGTCCATCTGCGGCGCGGCCAGGCGAATCAGGCACTCGATGCCGCCAAGGCCGCGCAGGCGGTGGCGCCCAATCATCCCGGCACCCTGTTTGCGCTGGCGGAAAGCCAGATCGCGCTCGGCAACAACGAGCTTGCCAACGCGACCTTGCGCCGCCTGACCCAGGCTGCCTCCTTCAATACCGGCTGGCTGATGCGCGGCGCGGCCGAGCAGATGCGCATCGGCGACCTCGGCGGGGCGGAGTACAGCCTCAGCAAAGTGCTGCTGGCCGATCCGCGGCACCGCCCCGCGCGCGTGCTCAAGGCTCGTCTCGATGCCAGGCAAGGCAGGCTGGACGAGGCCGAGAAACAGGTTCAGGCCCTGTTCGGCGAGGACGGCAATCAGGCCGATGCCTGGCGCCTGATGGGCGAACTCAGATTGAGCCAGCAGCGCCGGCCCGAAGCGGTCGAGGCCTACCGCAAGGCTTATGCAAGCGATTCCGGAAGTGACAGCCTGTTCGGTCTATACGGCGCCCTGATGGCGTCCGGTCAGGCCCGGGACGCCGCCCGACTGATGGCGGACTGGAAAAGCCGTCATCCCGCCGATCGCGCGGCGGCACACGCGCTGGGCGAAGCCTGGCTGGCGCTGACCGACCTGCCACGGGCAGGCGCCGTCTACGCGGAGCTTGTGCGCGGCGACGACCGGGATGCGCGTGCCCACAACAACCTCGCCAACGTGCTGCTGCGCCAGGGGGATCATTCCGCTGCGCTGAAACACGCCGAACGCGCGCGCGCCTTGGCGCCGAACCAGCCCCAGGTCAACGACACGCTGGGGTGGGTGCTGGTGCGGCAGGGCCAGGTCGACAAGGGGTTGCGCTATCTGCGCGAGGCGGCATTGCGCGCCCCTGACGATCCTGAAATCCGTGCGCATCTGGAACAGGCGCTGGGCAGGCAGCGTCGCTAGGACTCACGTCGGATTTCTTTACATCGCTTGCAAACGAACCCGGTTCTGATTTGTTATCTAATTGAAAACAAAAGACTATACGATTCGGGCATCAAATTTGCTGAGACCGGACTGACAACAACACTGCGGAGTACATAATGAAAATCGACAATAAAACCATGGCCATGCTGACCGGCCTGGCGATCATGGGTGCGGCAGGCTCGGCTTCTGCGGCCACCTGGGTCTTCAACAACACCAGTTCCAATACTCAGGGTGGCGTCACCGCGACGGCATCTGCCTGGGGCAATACGGCAAACGGATCGTCCGGCACGAACACCGTGCTGCAGGGCGGGTTTCTGACCTACAACGGCAGCAGCGGCCTCGGCGTCAAGAACAACGACTGCGGTTCCTCGCCCTGCAGCGGCAGCGGCGACACCAGCGAAGGCTACAGTCCCGAACACGCAGTCGACAACGACCAGCGCAAGGATTCGATCCTGTTTTCCTTCAGCGGGGACAAGGTCAACCTCGACTACACCTATTTCGGCTGGGTGAGCGGCAACACCGGCTACGGCGACTCCGACTTTTCGGTGTATGCCTACACCGGGGCCGGTGTGGGCACGCTTGCCGGTTTGACTTACACCGATGCATCCATGGCGACCGCGGGCTGGACCCTGGTCGGGCACCATGGCGGAGGCAGCAGCACGGGCTGGAAAACCATCAATGACACCGACATCTACTCCAGCTACTGGCTGATCGGTGCGAACAACGGTACCAACGACTCCAAGAAGGACGCCTTCAAGCTGCTGAAGGTCGCCGGCACCACCTGCGCCGACAATCCGAACGGCACGGGCTGCGGCGGCGGCGGCCAGGTTCCCGAACCCGGCACCCTGCTGCTGCTCGGCGCCGGACTTTTGGGACTTACACGCACGCTGCGCCGCTCTCCGAACTGATCGGAACGCTGCTTGAAAAAACCCCGCCCCGGCGGGGTTTTTTTTATGGCGCGTCTTGCGCGAAACGTTGGTGACAGCGTCGCCTGCTGCTAGGGTGAAGCATGTCACTGCGGAGTTTGCTCATGAAAGTACTCAACCCGACCGAGGCCCATGTCTTTTTGCAGCAGCATCCCGAAGCCGTCTTCATCGACTGCCGCTCGGAAATCGAATACCTGTTCGTCGGCCATCCCGTGGGGGCGATCCACATCGCCTGGCAGGACGGGCCGGACTGGGACGTGAATCCCGATTTCCTCGGCCATGCGCGCAAGGCGGCGTCGGTCAACCGCCCGGTGGTGCTGATCTGCCGTTCCGGAAGGCGTTCGGCGGATGCGGGACGCTATCTCGAGAAATACGGTTTCCCCGAGGTGTACAACATCGAGCATGGGTTCGAAGGGGACATGGACGAAACGCGCCATCGCAGCACGAAAAATGGCTGGCGGTTCGATGGCTTGCCGTGGGAGCAGACTTGACCGGGTATTGTCGTCCGGCGATACCTCGGGCCTGGCGCATGGCGGCGGCATACATGGTGCTTGCCGGGGCCGGTTGCGCAAGCCTCCCCGACGCTGCGCGGGAAATGCAAACGCCCCACACCCAGGTGGTGGCGTTCGAGGGCGCGCGCGGTCCTGTCCCCGAAGGCAGAAGCGACGCCATCATCGAGAAACTCCAGCGCACATCCGGTGATATCGACATCCTGCAGAAGCACTTGGCCATGGAGCAGGCGATCAACATAGGCAGTCCGCTGGTGCTGGGTAACAAGCTGACCCTGCTGGAGGATGGCCCCGCAACCTACCGGGCCATGTTCGCAGCCATGCGGGCTGCCAAAGACCACATTCACCTGGAAACCTACATTTTTGAAGCCGACGACATCGGCCAGCAGTTCGCCGACCTAATGCTCGCAAAACAGGCCACAGGCGTCCAGGTCGCCTTGATCTACGACAGCGTCGGCTGCCTGAATACGCCCGAGGGATTCTTTGAGCACCTGCGCGCCGGCGGCATCCAGGTGCTCGAATACAATCCGGTCAACCCCTTGGCCGGGAAAAAAAAGGAATGGGTGCTGAATAACCGCGACCACCGCAAGTTGCTGGTGGTCGACGGTCGCAGCGCCTTTATCGGCGGCATCAATATCAGCGAAACCTATTCCAGCGGTTCCTCAAGGCGGTCAGCCCGTAAACCGGCGGCCGATGTTCCAGGATGGCGAGACACCCACTTGCAGATCGAAGGGCCGGTGGTGGCCGAATTCCAGAAGCTGTTTCTGGACACCTGGAGCAAGCAGAAGGGCCCGACGCTGTCGGGGAAGAATGACTTCCCCGTACTCGACAAGCAGGGCGACGAGATCGTGCGCGCCATCGGCAGCGTCTCCGACGATCCCGGAAGCCCGATCTATCTCACGCTGCTTTCGGCGATCGAGCATGCGGAGCGGCAGGTGCATATCACCAATGCCTATTTCGCGCCCGATCCGCAATTTCTCAAGGCCCTGACCGACGCAGCGCAGCGCGGCGTGGACGTGAAGATGGTTTTGCCGAGCCATACCGATTCCTGGGCGGTGTTCCACGCCGGGCGCTCGCATTATTCGAAGTTGTTGCGCGCCGGCGTGAAGATTTACGAGCGGCGCGGCGCGGTGATGCATTCCAAGACCGCCTCCATCGACGGCGTCTGGTCGACCATCGGGTCGACCAATCTGGATTGGCGCAGCTTCCTGCACAACGATGAAATCAATGCGGCGATTCTGGGGCGCGATTTTGCCCGGCAAATGGACGCGATGTTTGCGCGGGATCTGGCGGAGTCCGATGCCATCGACCTTGAACGCTGGGAACAGCGGTCGCTGCAATTGCGTTTGAAAGAAGGGGCGGCGCGGCTCGCCGAATACTGGCTGTAGTGACTGCCAGCCTGGCGGGATGGCGCACTTATCCGTGCGGATTCGATGCGTTACGGTGTCCGGATGGAGACTTACCATGGGTCCTGGATCAGCAGGGCCCGTCGCTTCACGCGCAGATTCCCTTCCCAGCCACACGTATTGAACTGCAGCGATAGCGGCTGACGCTGATGAACATGCTTGCGAGCAAATCGACAAGCCGCCGCGGCACGCGGGTGGTGGCGCCGTTGCAGCGAGGGCACGCACATCCGGGCGCCGAATAGCCGGCGTACTCAGGCCGACCGATGCCACATGAAGTCGGTGCGGAATCCAGAGTCATGCGGAATCCGCCGGACGTTTGTCCTTGTCGCGCAGTTCAAAGTGCTTGATCTGCGCTTCGGCCTCGTCCTGCGTGATGCCGTAGGTCTCCTGGATCTTGCCCGCCAGTTCGGTACGCTTGCCGGCGATCACGTCGAGATGGTCGTCGGTGAGCCTGCCCCACTGCGCCTTCACTTCGCCCTTGAATTGTTTCCAGTTGCCTTCAACGATATTCCAGTTCATGTCCACTCCTTCAGTTCGCAACCCGACTGGCGAAATTGCCGATCGGGTTTATTTCCGTGTGGCCGGATGTTCGTCAATCGCCGACTTCGTGGCCGATGATGCCGCCGACGGCAGCACCGCCAACGGTCCCGATCGCACTACCGCCCGTCAGGACGGCTCCGCCGACGGCACCGACGCCCGCACCGACCGCGGTGCTCTTGTCCTGTGTCGACATGCCGGCACAGCCACCCAGGCCGAAAAACAGGGCCGCGGCCACCGTCCCGATTGCATATTCACGTAGGTTTTTCATTGGATTGCCTCTTTCTTCAACAGGGGGTCCCTGGCGCATCGTGTGCCGGTCGATTGCGAATTACCGGCCAAACTTCACTTTCGCTTCGTTCACGCAGATATCCTTCGCATTGCCTGCATAGGTGTCGCACTTTTCCTTTGCCACCTTGTACTGAGCGCCAAGCTTGTCTTCCGTTGCGTCCTTGCGGGCATCGGCCGACTTCTCGCTCGCCGTGGTGTTCGCGTCCGCGGTCTTCATCTGGGCCGTGGCGTCGGCCTTGGCGGCAGTCTCCACGGATTTCGCTTCCTTCATGCAGACATCCTTTGTGTTGCCGGCCCTGTCGTCGCAGCGTTCCTTCGCCAGCTCGTACTCGGCATCCGCCCTGGCGACGCGCGCCTGGTAGCGGCTCTCGGCGGTGGGCTTGTAGCCGGCTTCGAGTTCGGCCAGCGCGACCTTCTCGTTGCCTTTGGCGCCGGCCATGCAGATATCGTTCGGATTGCCGGACAGCGAATCGCAACTTACCTTGGCCAGCTTGTAATCAGCTGCGATCTTGTCCTTGACGGACAGGTAGTCGTCTTTCGACACGTTCTGCGCCATGGCGCCGGCGCTGAACGTGAGGCTAACCGCCAGTGCGATCGCATGGATGTTGGGTGTGTTCACTGATGTTCCTTTACTTCTCTTTGCCAAGAGCGCGTTGTTTCAGGCAGCGCGCTTTGCCACGATGCAGACATTGCACGCATGTTGACTTCGATGCTTGAAGCTTATGGAGAACCTCCTGCAGCGTCTGTCTGCTGACGCACACAGAGGGCAATCGGGCGCCACGCCGGCCGCAGCCTGTTCGTACACCGACGCCTATTGCCCAGGCGAAGCCTCTATACTGGCGATGCCCTGAGCATCCGATCCGGCCACCCCGGTGAGACGGTTCGCTCATGGCTAACGTAGGTACAAGGGAGACTGCACTTGAACGACCCGCATGACCCGCGCCAGAACCACCTCCTTGCCGCCCTGCCGGCGGAAGACCTTGCGCGCCTGCTTCCCGATCTGGAAGAGGCGCCGATGCCGCTCGGCCATGTGCTCTACGAGCCGGGCGTGCCGATGCGCCATGTCTATTTTCCCACCACCTCGATCGTGTCCCTGCTCTACGTCATGGAGGACGGCGCATCGGCCGAAATCGCCGTGGTCGGCAACGAGGGCGTCGTCGGCGTCTCGCTCTTCATGGGCGGCGAGTCCACCACCAGCCGGGCGGTCGTGCAGAGCGACGGCTACGCCTACCGGCTGAAAGCGCAGCTGCTGAAGGACGAGTTCTTTCGCGCCGGGCCGATGCAGCGGCTGTTGCTGCGCTACACCCAGGCGCTGCTGACGCAGATGGCGCAGACGGCGGTGTGCAACCGCCACCATTCGCTCGACCAGCAGTTCTGCCGCTGGCTGCTGTTGAGCCTCGACCGTTTGTCCTCCAACGAACTGGTCATGACCCAGGAACTGATTGCCAACATGCTCGGGGTGCGTCGCGAGGGCGTCACCGAGGCCGCCGGCAACGTGCAGCGGGCCGGCCTGATTTCATACAACCGTGGCCGCATCACCGTGCTCGACCGGACGGGGCTTGAGGCGCGGGCCTGCGAATGCTACGCGGTGGTCAAGAAGGAATTCGACCGCCTGCTCCCTTACGTCATCGATCGGTAGAGCGGCTGCCCGGGGCCGGTTTCACTCGACGTCATGGCGCGCATCATTCTGGCGGGCAGATTCGTTCTGTGCGCTACCGCCCAGACAAGCCTTGCGTTTCACTCCATGCTGTGAAATGCCTCTCTTGGGAAAACCCTCGTCCTGGGTGCGGCCTCGGTATGGCATTGCAGCCTGCCTGCCGGATTTCTTCACTTCAGGAGTGCCATGTGCCGCGTGCCCAGTCTGACCTCGCCACCAATCGGCTGCTCGATTCCTTGCCGCGCAAGGATCACCAGCGTTTTCTGGCAGCGTGCGAGCCCGTCGAGCTGGGGTTTGCCGACGTCCTGGCCGAACCGGGCGAGCGTATTCGTCATGTCTACTTTCCAACAGAAAGTTTCGTCTCCCTGACCACCCCGGTCGATGGCTGCTCCAGCCTGGAGGTGGGCCTGGTCGGCAACGAAGGCATGCTCGGGGTCACTCTCATCCTCGGAGTGGATGTGTCGCCGCTGCATGCCGTGGTGCAGGGTGCCGGGCCGGCGCTGCGGATGAAGGCCGTGACGTTTCGCCGCGAACTCGGATTGAGCCCTGCATTGCAGCGGGAACTGAAGCGCTACCTCTATGTGGTGATGGGGCAGATTGCGCAAACTGCGGCCTGCACCCGTTTCCATGTGGTCGAGGCGCGACTCGCCCGCTGGCTCCTGATGACGGAGGACCGGGCGCACTCGGACGCGTTTCATGTCACGCACGAGTTCCTCGCCTTCATGCTCGGCGTGCGCCGCGTCGGCGTCACCAAGGCCGCCTGCTCGCTGCACGACCGCAAACTGATCAGCTATCGCCGCGGTGACATCACGGTGTTGGATCGCAAGGGACTGGAAGCCGCTTCCTGTGGGTGCTACGAGGCCGACAATGCGATTTATGCCCGGGTGATGGGTTAGCGGATGAATCGGCCTGCGCCCCGAACCGAGTCAAAAAGGGGGCCTTGGGGGTAGCCAGGTGATTCGGGCCGGGGAAGCCCGTCTATCAATGAGCGGGCAGGCTTGCCTGACTTTCATCTCGCTTATTTCCTTGCTTTTACTAGCTTTAGAGATGTGCGGTAGAGAACATCACCGCGCCTCACTCATGCAATCCGCTGCATCTTCGAATGGCGCAGCGGTTTTTCCAACCCAACCTTATCCAACCCAACCTTAAAGGTGTCACCATGAAATCATTCAACACGCTTATTACCGGCGTTTTCCTGGCCGTTTCGCTGGGGACCGTCACCGGATGCGCATCGACATCCACACAACAGGGAACCGGCGAGTATGTCGACGACACTGTCATTACCACCAAGGTGAAGGCGCTCATCATCGAGGATCCCCTGACGAAGGTGCTGGAGATCAAGGTCAAGACCTTCAAGGGCGAGGTTCAGCTGAGTGGCTTCGTGAGCTCGCAGGCTGCAGCGAACCGGGCAATCGAGCTGGCGCGCAGCGTCAAAGGCGTCACTTCCGTCAAGAACGACATGCAGATCAAGTGACGGTAAATCGCCCAACGCAAGCCGGCTCACGGCATCCCTTGTCGGGTGCCGTGGGTCGGCCGCCAACCAATTTCAGCGGGAGTGGCAAACATGCTTGAGACCATTGCAGTCATCCTCATCATCCTGTGGTTGCTGGGTTTGGTGACCTCCTACACCATGGGCGGATTCATTCACCTTCTTCTGGTCATCGCGGTCGTGGTGATCCTGCTCCGTTTCATTCGCCGCTGAGCGGTGGCGCCTGGTATCCGGCTGCCGTCAGACAGGTAATCGAGCCGGTCCCGCCCGGTTTGTGCGGCCAAGTTCGACTGCGACTCTGTTTTTCAATAGGAGCTCAAAATGATGAAAATTCGCAACCTGATCCTGGTGATGGGGGTGCTGATGTCCCCTCTGGCCGCGTCTGCCGCTCAGGTGAGTATCGCGATCGGAACCCCGCACGTCAGCATCGGGATCAACGTGCCGTCCTATCCGCGTCTCGTCCGCGTGCCAGGGCACCCGGTCTACTACGCGCCCGGGCTGCAAGCGAACTTCTTTTTCTACGACGGGTTGTACTGGGTCTTCCATGCGGACAACTGGTACGCGAGCTCCTGGTACAACGGGCCCTGGTGGTTTGTCGAGCCGTATGCCGTGCCGGTGTATGTCCTGAGGGTTCCCGTGCGTTATTACCGCCAGCCGCCTTCGTATTTCCGCTCATGGCAACCCAACACGCCACCTCGCTGGGATGATCACTGGGGCCACAACTGGGAACAAAACCGAAGCGGCTGGGACAAGGGGGACCGTCACGCGGCCCCGCCGCCTGCCCCCCTTCCCTCCTTCCAGAGGCAGTATTCGAGGGATCAGTATCCCCGGCAGATGGAGCAGCAGCGCGAGATCAACCAGGAGCGTTACCGCTATCAGCCGCGTGATCCTGTCGTGCAAAAACAGTATCAGGAGCGCTATGAGAAGCGGGACCAGGGTCAGCAGCGCGGCCGGGGTGGTGATCAGCGTCAGGATCAACGGCAGGACCGGGATCAGCAGCGGAGATGACGGGGAAGCCAGTCACGGTTTCTTGAACCGCGAAGCCTGGCTGGGGCCACGTTGAGTCAACCGGCTGTGGTCGAGTCGGGCTCGGTATCGGCGTCCGGCCGGTGTCGCGCGTATTTCTTGCGGAATGATTTGAGCGCCCTCCAACGGTGCCATTAGGCTGTTGGGGGGATGAGTCTCGTGTGCCCATGCGGGTCGATGATCCACAGGGCTCGGATCTAGGCTGTGGGAGCAGAGGTCGTGAGTCAGTCACGTGCAGCATCCAGACGCGCGCAATCGCGCCAGGAAGAAATCGCAAACAGCCTGAGTCACGGACTTGGACTGATTGCGTCGCTTGTGGCAGCCCCGTATCTCGTCCTGCATGCGGTGCGGCAGGGCGATGCCAGGTTCATCGCCGGCGCGAGCATCTTCGTCGCCACCATGGTGCTGCTATATCTGGCCTCAACCCTGTATCACGCGCTGCCGATCGGCCACGCCAAGCGGGTGTTCCGGATCATCGAACACTCGGCGATCTTTCTGCTCATCGCGGGAACGTACACCCCCTTTACCCTGGGCGCGCTGAACGGAACCTGGGGCTGGACGCTGCTCGGGCTGGTATGGGGCATTGCCGTGGCCGGCGTGACGCTGAAGGCGTTGAACCGGCTGACCCATCCCGTCCTCACCACCAGCCTGTATCTGCTGATGGGTTGGCTGATCGTGATCGCCGCCCAGCCCCTGTCTGAACGCGTGCCTGCAACCGGTCTGCTATGGCTGGTCGCCGGCGGTCTGGCTTACACGCTAGGGGTGGTTTTCTTTGCGCTGGATTCGCGCCTGCGATACGGTCATTTCATCTGGCATTTGTTTGTCATGGCAGGCACCGCCTGTCATTACTTCGCCGTGCTCGGGTATGCGGCCTGAGCAGGCCGTTCAGCGTCTGAACAGCCTCTGCCTGATCTGCCATGCCAGCCAGCCGCGCTGCAGCCATGTGCCGACGCGCCGCGCGCGCAAGGCCGCCACCAGCAGCGCGCCTGCCAGCAGCAAGCCAGGGCGACTTCTGACATAGCGAACCGCCGCGATCCCCCGGTCGGCCAGCGCCAGGCGCGCACGCCACGGCGCCAGATTGTGCGCCAGCGCAGTGCGCTGGGCCTCGGCCTGCGCGATAAGCAGGCGGCGACGTTCGGCCAGACGGACTGATTTCTTGTTCATGATCCGGAAGTGAGGTGCTGCCGGTCTTTGGAGAGTTCAGCCAGGCTTGCAGCGAACAGTCGCGGCCGGGTTCGGGTCTTGTGTACAGCGAGCCACGCCATTCCGGCGGCTGCCAGCAGAAAAAATCCGGTTACCCCGCCCAGCGCCAGAAGCCGGTGGGATTCCCAGAAGGCAACCACAATCAGCATCGCCAGCAGCACCACGCCGACGCCCAGGCAAAACAGGGCAAGCAGAACCAGCACCAGCAATGTGATCAGGTGTTCCCGCTCTTCGGCAATATCCGTAGACAACAGCTCGAGCCGGGTGTGAACGATGCCGACCAGGCTCACCGACAGCGTTTTCAGGGAGTCGAACAGCCCCCCGCTTGCAGCGTGCGACTCCTCAGTCATCGCCTAGTTAGCGACGCCCGATCAGCAGGCCGATCACCACGCCGACGCTTGCAGCGATGCCGATGGACTGCCATGGATGAACGTGGACATATTCATCCGTTGCCTTGGCTGCCGCCTTGGTCCGAGCGACCAGGGCATGCTCGGCGTCGGTTATTTTCTCTTTTGCTGCTGTGAGCGACTCCAGGATCTTCGCGCGTGCCGCAGCCATGGTTTCACCGCCCTGGCCAGCCGTGGCTTTTAGCAGAGCTTCCGCATCGGCGACCACCACCTTGAAATCGTTGATCAGCTGCTCTTTTGTCACGCCAGCCGATTCGGCTTCGGCTAATGGATTTTTAGTGCTCATGGATGTTTTTCCTCTCGATAACGGGAATTGCGCATTCGAATGACAATTTCAGCCACCCTTTAAATCTAGACACTCCTGAACCCATTGCAAATGGCGCGCCCAGATTGAAAAGCCGCTGCCGGGCATGGTGTCCAGCAGGCGGCTTGCGATCAGCAGCCACTTATTTCAGGCGCATGTCGTTCTTGACGCCGGTCACGCCCTTCACGCTGCGTGCGAGGCTGACGGCCTTTCCGATGTCGGCCTGGGAATTGACGAAGCCGCTCAACTGAACCACGCCCTTGAAGGTCTCGACATTGATCTCGGTCGATTTCAGGGTCGGTTCGTTGAAGATCGCTGCCTTCACTTTGGTGGTGATGACCGCATCGTCGACATACTCGCCGGTTCCCTCCTGCTGCGAGGTGGATGCGCATCCGACGACGGATGCCAGCGTAACGGCGAGCAAGGCCGCGGAAAGCGTTTTGCTGAATGTATTCATGGTTGACTCCAGATGTAAATGAAACAGGGACGACTTGAATCGGGGTCCTGGCGACTAGCCGTCGTGCATGGCGCCCAAGGGGCCGTGTTCTTCGGTCGTGTCTGAACTTCCGTTGCAGCTTAGCGACGCGGGTGTGGGCAGTCGGTACGGTGGCGCACATAACGCGTGCGCGGTGTTGACCGTTGGCGTTGAAGGATGGAGGGCGCGTGATCGTGCCGCGTAGCGGAAAGAATATGAAAAGCCTTCTTCCGCGAGGTTGCCGAAGCAGAATCGAATTGCCAGGAGCGGCAGGAGAAGCGGTAGGTGGCTTCACCTGCGGCGGCGCTTGGGGCTGAAATTGATGTGCTATACCAAAAGCCGGTTGTGTGCGATGTCGCACAGACGGCCCCATGTTCGTGGCATACCGTGGTGCTTTGAAGGAAGCATGCTCGACGCCAACCTGACGGGAAAGCCCTCCAGGGTTCCCCCTGTTTTCTTTGCTGACCGGAACGCCGTTGCAATCGCATCGAATGATCATTGCAATGCGTGTCTTCGATATTCGATGTCCAACTTACTGGGTGAAAAACGATGAAAGACACTTATCTCCTCAAGTCGAAACAAGTGATGCAAATGGCCGGCCTGGCCGTTGCTGCTGTCGTGTTGATGGCGGGTTGCGCAAGCACTTCAGCGCCAAACGAGCAGATGGCCGTTTCCAGGGCAGCAGTGAGCAATGCGATGAGCGCAGGAGGCAATCAGTATGCGCCCGTGCAGTTCAGGTCTGCGTCGGAGAAGCTGGAAGCTGCCGAACGGGCGATGTCAGCGAAGGATTATGAGCTCGCTTTGCGGCTGGCAGAACAGGCAGAGGTTGACGCCAAGCTGTCGGCCGAGATGGCACGTTCAGCCAAGGCGCAAAAAGCGGCAGACGCACTGCAGGAAGACATTCGCGTGCTGCGCCAGGAAATCGAACGTCTATCCAAATAATCATCAATGGAGCTCATCATGAAAACCAATCGATACGTTTCCCTAAGCCTGCTCGCTGCCGGAATTCTCGCCGGCTGCAGCACCATCCCTCCGAAAAGCACGGCGCTCGATGAAGCGCGCGGCCTGTACAGCAGTGCACAAACCAATCCCCAGGTGGTGAATCTGGCGCCGGTTGAGTTGCAGCGAGCGGGCGAGACGCTGAAAAAAGCGGATGCTGCATTGGGCAAAGGTGAAGATGCCGAGGTCAATCAACTGGCCTATGTGGCCAAGCAGCAGGTGGCGATTGCACAGGAAACCGCGAGGCGGAAAGCGGCAGAGCAGTCGATTGCCAACGCTACCGCCCAACGCGACCAGGTCCGCCTGGCAGCGAGAACGGCGGAAGCCGAAGCCGCAACACGGCAGGCGGCGATCGCGCAACAGTCCGCCAAGGAGCAGGCGGAACGCGATCGGGCGCTCATAGCAGCGAGACAGGCTGAACTCGACGCCGCCACGCAGCAGGCGGCGATCGCACAGAAAACCGCCGAAGAGCAGGCTGCCGCATTGGCGGCTGCGAGAGCCCAGGCTCAACGTGACGAAGCCCTCATTGCAGCGAGACTGGCCGAAGCAGAAACCGCCAGGCAGCAGGCAGCGGCCGCGCAGCAAGCGGCCGATCAGCAAGCTGCGGCATTGGAAGCCGCCCGGGCCCAGGCGGAGCGTGACCAGGCGCTCATTGCGCAGCAGGAACAGCAGCTCAAGGAACTGGATGCCAAGCAAACGCCGCGCGGCATGGTGATCACGCTGGGCGACGTGCTGTTCGCTGTCAACAAGGCGCAGCTGTCGGCGGGCGGTGTGCGCAACGTGCAAAAGTTGGCTGATTTCCTCAATCAATACCCGGAGCGCAAGGTGTTGATCGAAGGCCACACTGACAGCACCGGCAGTCGCAGTATCAATCAGCCGCTCTCTGAACGACGCGCCGATGCCGTGCGGTCGGCTTTGGTCGGCATGGGCATTGGCGCCGACCGCATTGAAACACGCGGTTATGCCGAAGCCTATCCGGTTGCCAGCAATAACAATGCCGCCGGCCGCCAAATGAATCGGCGCGTGGAAATCATCCTCTCCGACGACAAGGGCAACATCGTTCCACGGTAGACGTCCCCCAACGCCGAGGCGCGAGTCCATGATTTGCAGGGCCGCGCCGCAGGCTTTCCTACCTTTACTGCATTGCTCATCCCGGCCACAATTGTGGCCGTTTGTCATTTTCAGGGCTGAGCAAGCGGGCAAAGTTCTCGGCGGGCACCGGCTGGCTGAAATGGAAGCCTTGCCCCTCGTCGCATTGCCGGGCCTGCAGGAATGCAAGCTGCGCGTGTGTTTCCACGCCTTCTGCGATGACCCGCTGCTTGAGGTTTCTCCCCATGTCGATCACTGCGGTCACGATGGTCGCATCGTCAGCATCGGTGACGATGTCGCGAACGAAGGACTGGTCGATTTTCAGGGTGTCGATCGGGAAGCGCTTCAGATAGCTCAGGCTCGAATAGCCCGTGCCGAAATCATCGATGGCAAGCTGCACCCCCATGGTCTTGAGAGATTCAAGCATCGATACCGCCGACTCGGCGTCCCGCATCAGGATGCTTTCGGTCAGCTCCAGCTCGAGGTAGCGCGGCGCCAGCCCCGTCTCCGCCAGGATCATGGCAACGTCACCCACAAAGCCTTCGTGCCTGAACTCCGCCGCGGAAATGTTGACCGACACGGGCACGGCGTGCAGGCCGGCATCGATCCAGGATTGAACCTGCCGGCAGGCCTCGCGCAGCACCCACTGACCGATGGGCACGATGAGGCCGTTTTCTTCCGCGATCGGCACGAACTGGTCCGGTTTGACGAGTCCGAGAACCGGATCCTGCCAGCGAATCAGCGCTTCGGCGCCGATGATCGCGCCTGAGACAAGATCGATCTTTGGCTGGTAATGCAGCAGAAACTCTCCCTGTTTCAGGGCGCGGCGCAGGCCGCTATCGACGGCCAGCCGACGCACCGCGCGGGCGTTCATCTCGGCCTTGAAAAACCGGTAGGTGTCGCGACCGTTTGCCTTGGCGTGATACATCGCGGTGTCCGCGTTCTGCATCAGGATATCCACGTTGTCGCCGTCATCCGGAAAGACGCTGATGCCGATGCTTGGAGTGACATGGAGCTCATGGCCATCGATCAGGTGCGGCGTGGAGAGCGCGGTGCGCAGGGTTTCCGCAACATGAGCCGCGTCCTGCGGCTGTTCGATTTCGGCTAACAGGATCACAAATTCGTCGCCGCCCTGGCGGCATACCGTGTCAGTGGCGCGCACACACTCGACCAGTCGGTTCGAAACCGACTGCAGCAGCCGGTCGCCGACCGCATGCCCCAGCGAGTCATTGATGTGCTTGAAACGATCCAGGTCGAGGAACAACAGCCCGACCTGCTTCCTGTGCCGCCGGGCTAACCCCATCGCGTGGGAGAAGCGCTCGGTCAGCAGCATCCGGTTGGGCAGGCCGGTGAGAAAGTCGTGCTGGGCTAGATGGGCCATTTCCAACGCCATGGCGCGCGATTCGCTGACGTCGTGAAAGACGATCACCGCGCCGGTCACCTGGCCGTCGCGGTTGTGGATCGGCGCGGCGGAATCCTCGATCGACGACTCGAAGCCGTCGCGGCGGACCAGCACGCTGTTCGTGGCCAGCCCCACCGTCCTGTCATCCTCGATGGCGCGCAGCATCGGATTCGCGGCCGCCTCGCGCGTGGCGCCGTCGAGGATATTGAATACCTCGGCAATCGGCCGGCCCAGCGCCTCCTCGCAAGACCAGCCGGTCATCGTCTCCGCCACCTGATTCAGATACGTCACCTGGCCAAGGGGATCGGTGGTCAGCACGGCGTCGCCGATGGAGTTGAGCGTGACCTGGGCACGCTCCTTCTCCATGAACAGGTTCTCTTCCGCGACCCGCAACGTGAACTCCGCAGTCTTGCGCTCGGTGATGTCCTCGACCGTCTGCACCAGCCCGAGCGATGTCTTGCCGTCGAGTATGGCGGCGCTGTTAACGCGCGTCCAGACGATGCTCTCGTCTTTCTGCAGGAAACGAAACTCCGTCTGGAACGGCACCTGGCCACGCGCTGCAACGCGCCATTCGGCCAGGACACGCTCGCGATCCTCCGGGTGGATCGCCATGCTCCAGTTGGTGCCCAGCGTCTGCTCCAGGGTCAGCCCCGATATCGTGTGATAAGCCGCGTTGGTATAGACGCAACTTCCCTCGGCATCGGAGACAAAAATTCCCAGCGGGGAGGCATCGCTCATCGCGCGGAAGCGTGCCTCGCTGCCCTGCAGCGCCCCCCGGGATGCCTTGCGTTCGATGACATAGCGCAGCGCGCGTGGCAGCCAGTGGGCGTCGACGTGGCCTTTGGCAAAATAGTCATGGGCGCCGCGCTCCACCGCCTGGCGTGCGGTTTCTTCATCCGTCAGTCCGCTGAGGACCAGGATGAGTGCGTTTGGCGCAGCCAGGAAAACCTGGTCGAACGCATCGAGGCCCGGGCCGTCGGGCAGCGACAGATCAAGGAGAATCACCTCGAACGTCTCCCGACGCAGACGTTCGAGCGCATCGGCGAGCCGCGCTACCCATTCGACACGAAACAGGCTGTTTTCCGCGCCTCCCAGAGCCGCCTGGATCAGCGCGGCATCGGCAGAATCGTCTTCGATGAGAAGAACCGTGTTCGGACTGACGTTCATGGGGATAGTCCCATGCTACCGCCTCGCATACAGGGTGAGGTCGGGGGGCGCTTTGGGTCAGCGGCCACGGTTCTGGCCGTGATCGTTGCCGTGGCGGTCGCTCTGTTTGGCGCGGCGGTCATTCCGGCGATCGCCATGTTGTTTCTGGTAATGCGGAATGTATTTGCGTTCATACCAGGTTTTCTGAACAAAGTAGACGCGCTCGCCGCAGGCGTTGTACTCGCGGCAGTGTTTGCGCCATTTCCTTGCGTGGCCCGGGGCACGTTCAGGTAGATCGGCTGGCGGTTCATCGCGGCCCTATACCTGAAGCGCGGTTCCCGATAGGGGATGCATGGCGGCGGATAGCCGCCGATATCGATCCGGCCATAGAAGCCGGGATGGCCGATGTGACGGATACCTCGACGCCGGCCGCGAGATTCCGGGAACAACGTGGCGGCGGCCACGGCGGCTGCAAAGAGTAAACGTTTCATGTTGAGGTTCCAGTGGGTGATGTCAGGTTGATGCATATGAGGGGGCCGCAGAGCTGGATGTCGCCACGGGAAAAGGCATCCGTGCCGTAGCAGCTGCCTGCGCCACGGTTGGCTGCGGGCTTGCGTAATGGCTTGCGACAAGACTACGTGCAGTCCGCGTCTCAATCTGTACGCTAGCGCACGCAGGCATATCGGTCATTCGCCGTCATGAGTGGTCTCTATGTGCGCAACGCACCGAACGGCCATCGTCGCCGGTCTCAGAATTTGGGGATATGCAAGGTCCGGCTGATCATCAGCGAGCCGGACAGGGCGAACATCAGCACCAGCGGATGGAATTCCCCTGGCCCGACGTGGCTGACCCCGAACCAGAGGTCTTTGCCGACCGCCCCGTTCAGGGCGGCAATGGCGATGACGATGACCAGCAGCAGTGAACTGGGGATGGGCGTGCCCTCGAAATACTTCACCTTGTCGCCTCCCTGGGAGAGGCTCTCCGCAGTGATGTTGAAGCGGGCGAGACGGCTTACGCCGCACGCCACGAAGTAAAGCAGAATCACGCGATCCCAGAGCCCGTCCATGCCGGCGCCATAAGCGATGATCGCCGGCGCGACGCCAAACGAGATCACGTCGGCCAGCGAATCCAGCTCGCGTCCGAGTAACGAGCTTTGCTGGCGCCATCGTGCGACGCGGCCATCGAAAACATCGAACACAAACGCGAGCGCAATCAGGGCGCAGGCAATCAGCAGATGCTGGACGTCCGTACTTTTCAGATAAGCCATCACGGCGAACAGCGCCGCGACGCCGCAGACGGCGTTCCCCAAGGTAAACCAGTCCGCGAGGTGGAAACTCCGGATCATCGATAGGTGCTTGCCTTGTTTCATGGCGGGGTCCTCGTTTGGATTCATCGGAACATCCTCCTTCACCTGGCCGCAACCGGACGCATACGATCGTTCGGTCGCGCCTGTCCGGACAAAACGAGCCGGGGTTTTCGTACGGGCCATGATGCGGCCCCTCGGCGTGTTACATGGCTTGCTGGCGGCGGTATTCACGCCGCTTCATGTCGAAATAGGCAGCCCGGTCGAGTTCGCGCAATTGCCGGGGATATTGCTCGGTGGCGTTGAACCAGTTGTGCAGGCGTTTCTGCAACTGCAAATGCGGCGGCGTGGACAACGCGCCAAGATAGGCGTCGATGGCGAGGTAGTAGCGCATGGTGTTGCGTTCCACCACGCCGCGCATGCCGCCGACATGCTCCGGCTGACCGTCGGCTTGTGTGCCGATGCGGGTAAACCCCACCTTGTCGCTTCCGATGGTGGCGAGGTAGGTTTTCATGGCAAGCCGCCCGGCCATGCCGTAGTCATACGAGTAGGTGAGATGCAGAAAGGTCCGGTCATTTCCGATCGGGATCGCCTGCAGCTGGATGCGATAGTTGCGGGTGCTGAGCGGCCCTTCAGGCGCATTGAGCTGGATCGCGAGGTGTCTGGAGGTCGCTGCGGCGACACGGTAGTCGAATTCGAGAGGATAGGCCTCGTCGATCGGTTGCGGTGTTTTCTTGCCGACGTTGACCGACAGGACGGGGTTGCCCTGGCCAGCCGTGGCCCGGCAATACTTGGTGTTGATATGAAGAATCAGCACTTCGCACCACTGCTCCGGCCGCTGGAGTGCCGATCTGACGGTGGAAAACGGATAGTCCAGCAGGGCATAGATATTGCCTTTTACGTCATTCGGCGATTCGGACGAATCGAGGGAAACCGGCCGCCGAAACGGATTGTCATGCAGGCGTTCTAGCTGAGACGCGTATGTGGCGTGGAGAGCGGCGGCGGAGTACGACCCCGGCGCGGAAGCAAAGGCCAGGCCGGCGCTGGACAATGCGATCCAGCCCAGCAGCAGTCGCGTCAGCCCAGCCAGTGTATTTTTGCAGAATGCGTGCATCGGTCGTGCCTTTCGATTGGGTTCCTGTTGCGGGTGGCCGGCTTGCGCTTGTTGTCGGGTTGTGACTGAGGCGTGCGTATCAGGTTCAACTTATAACTTATGACGTCGGCTGGCGTCTGCGGTAACGCACAAAGCGGCCCATCAACGGTTTGACGCTGGTACCGTGGACGAGAATCGACAGCGTGACCGCAATGAGCGTCAACTGGATCAGGTCCAGCGCCAGATCCTCGGGCAGGCCGTGCTGGATGGCGTACATCAGGTAATACAAGGAACCGATTCCTCGCACCCCGAACCAGCCGATCATGCCGCGTGTCGGCCAGGATGTGCGTGTGCCCAGCAGGCCGACGAGAACGCTGACCGGGCGCGCCACCAGGAACAGGAACAGCGCAAAGCCCACGGCGCGCCAGCTCCAGGAATCGATGAACAGCGTGCCGCCGATGAGCAGAATGAGCATCAATTCCGAAAGCCTTTCCAGATGTTCCTTGAAGACCAGCGATCCGCCGCTGACGGTCGGTGCAGGTTCGTCATCCGGTACGATGTTTTCGGCCTTCGGTTCGCTGCGGTCGATGGGCGGCCGATCCGGGTTGGCCGGGGCGGGGCCGGCGAGTTTGAGTTCGGTCTGGCGGAGCGCGACGGCGGCGAAGAAAACCGCCAGAAACGCCCACGCATCGACCATCACGCTCAGGCCGGCTACCACCCCGATCAGACCGAGGCCGAGGAAATCGTCCATGAGCTTCTGCCTGGGGGGATTGCCGCGCAGTTTCTGTCCCACATGGGCCATTGCCGCGCCCGATACCACTCCGATCGCGATTCCCGCCACCGTGGCCCACAGCACATCGACCAGCGCCCAGCGCAGCCCGAATTCACCCAGCTCGTGCAGTCCCAGCAATCCCATCCCCAGCATCACGAACGGAAAAGCGCTGCCGTCATTCATGCCCGCCTCGCAGGTCAGGGTGAAGCGAAGCTGGTCGCGATCGCCGGGATGCCGGATCTGGACATCGGTCGCCAACACCGGATCGGTGGGCGCCAGGATGGCACCCAGCAAGACACCCGCCCCCAAGGGCAAGCCGAGCAGGAAATAGGCGAAGGCGGCGACCATCGCGACGCTGACCGTCATCGATACCGACGCCAGCAGAATCGGGGTGCGCCAGCGCGCGAAGCTGACCGGCGGCGGCATTTTGACGCCGGCGGAAAACAGCGAAATCAGCACCACCGCTTCGGTCAGCAGTTCCAGCAGCGCCGATTCCTTGAGCGGGTTGAAGTGAAACAGATTCAGCACCGTAGGCCCGAACAGCAGCCCCACGGCCAGATAGATCATGGCTGGAGTCAGCGGCAAACGCTGAAGCATCGGAGCGGTCAAGCCCCTGGCGAGCAACAGGCCGCCCACGAGCAGAAACCATTGTGCATTCGACATGTTTCGTTCGGATCTCGGAGTGTCCAGTTCGAGGTGACGGTATTGTTGGCGCTCAGGACGGAATTCCCCCGGGAGGATCCGACAGCCGTCGCCCGCCTTGGCGGTTGCGCCTGAAATATTCGTTCAATGCGGCTGAACGATATGCGACCCGTTCAGCGTAAGCGGGTTCAGCATTTTCACGTTTACCCCATCGTACAGACGCACTTGCACGCATGGGGTTGCCTGCGCGGATCGGGACACACTGCTTTTCGGACATGTCCTACAGAAGGGTGGAGCCCGCCTTACAGAAATTGAGAGCCAGGGGACTCGTCTTGCCTTAACGGTGTTGCCTTGTTTTGTCGCGGTGACTCAGCAGCTGGCCGTGCTGGCCTGGTTCCGGGTGTGCCCGGCATCGTGCTGTTGATTGTCTATTTCATTTTCTGGTCCGGGCTTTCAAGCACCCTCGACCCTGAATGGGATCATCCGGCCAGGTTGAACAGCGGGAACAGCCCGAACCACAGCACAAAGGTCAATGAGGCGGCCATGAGCCCATCGATGCGTCCGGGCGGCTTGGCGGATTCGATACGTTTGAGCAGCAACCACGACAGCCACGCCGCGTGCGGGATGACGACATAAGCGATGCCCGCGAAGGCCCCCCCGGCCAGATGCATGGCTTGCCCTGTCAGGGCGGCAGCGGCCGCCAGCAGCGTGAAGATGAGGCATACGATCAGCGCGCCTCGCTGCCCCAGCCGCACCGCCAGGGTGCGTTTGCCGGCGGCTGCGTCCGCTTCCAGGTCCGGGATGCCGGACAAGGTGATCGATGGCATGATCGCCAGCAGCAGGGGCAGGCTCAGCAGCCACGGCATCGCATCGTTCCAGGCGCCGCCGAGGAATACGTAAGCACACAGGATCACGCCGATGCTGTGGGTGACGGCCACGTCCAGTTCACCCAGGCCGCGATAGCAGAGTTTGAGGGGAGGCGCGGTGTAGCCAATCGCCAGAATCGTCATCGCGCCCAGCACCGATAGCACGGACGGCGTGTTTGCCGGCGTCACGGACAGCAGCCACGCCGACGCGGCCAGAAATGCGGCGAGCGCCGCGGCGATGCCGATCCTTAGTTCGCGCAGACTCAGCAAACCTTCCACCAGGACCCGGGAACCGCCGGTAAAGGTGCTGAAGAAGCGGTTGTTGCGGTCGCTTGGGAAGTCCACCGTTTCGTTGACCAGCACCGTGGCCACTTCCAGCAGGAACAGGCAGAGGTAGCCGAGCCAGGCCACCGAATTGCCGAACACGCCGTCGACCGGGGCGGCCGCCAGAGCACCTGCGGAGTACGCCAGCCAGGTCATGGGATAGAACTGCAGCCGCATGCCTTTGAGCCAGGCGCTGGTCTTGTATCTAAGCTTCTCCCCCGGGGTGATGCGGCCGAGTTCCAGGGCGCGTCCCTGGCGATGGGCGTGTTCCAGCCAGCGTTGCCGCTGTTGCAGGCTGGAGTCCTTGACCGAGCCGCACACCAGGGACCGCACGGGGCGAATGCCGCAGAAACCCAGCGTCGCACGCGCCATCGCATTTCTGCCGGGTTGTCGGTAGATCAGACGGTGGATCAGAGGCGGCGTATCCATGGTCGTGATCAGTTGCGCGGAGCGTCCGCCGAGCAAGCCCTGATATCCGGTTCCCCCCTCGCAGGTGTTGAATGCGAAATCCGGCGTCAGGACGCGGTCGAGAAATCCCTTCAGCAAGGCGGGCAGGGTTCCCCACCAGGTGGGATAGACAAATACTAGATGTTCGGCCCAGAGGATCAGCTCCCGGGCTTCGCGGATATCGTTCTCAAAAGGCTGTTGATTGGGGGAGGGGGTGTGAACGTCGGGGTCGAAATCAAGCTTTGCCAGATCCAGCCGACGCACCGCGGTTCCCGCCTCACGGGCGCCCGCACCGTACGCATCCGCCAGTGCTCCGCAAAGACTGTCGGTACGCGGATGTCCGAGAATGATGAGTACGTTCATGAACTGCGCTCTCGGAGTGCACGGGGTTCCGAATCGGCCTCCCGGAGCATTGCCGCGGGTGGAGTGGGTTCCGCCACCAGATCCATCGTTACCGTACTCAACTGCGGCGTACCAAACCAGTGCGCGAGGCTACCGCACTCTGCCGCATGAGGACCCCGTGGTTACGAATAAATGTCCAGCGATCAAACGGCACGGTTTCGTTGTGAACGTTACCAGCATGTGTCCTCCTCGTTGAAACATCGATCTGCTCGGGCGATTGCACCAGACAGCCGGAGCCGGGGTTCGCCAGCCTTTAACTCAATGCCGCAGGCATTCACAGACCTGCGAACTCGCCGCGAAGTTCGCCTTCAGCTCAAATCTACCTCCACGTAGTGCTCCCGGCGGTCGTCAATCAGCGGAATGCGCGCGTCGTGCTGTTCGACGCCATCCACCGTCACGCGGGTCGCCTTCCCCGTTGGGTCGCCGGTGCGGCGGACCGTGATGTGGTGGACCGTCTCGCGATAGCGGTAATGGATTTTGTAGGTCTCCCAGTCGGCCGGGATGCACGGCGCAATGCGCAGATGGTCCACTTCGAGCTTCAGGCCGAGCAGGGTTTCCACGGTGAGCCGGTACATCCAGCCTGCTGCCCCGGTGTACCAGGTCCAGCCGCCGCGGCCGGTGTGCGGCGACACGCCATAGATGTCCGCGCACATGACGTAGGGCTCGACCTTGTAGCGTTCGATGGCATCCGGTGTGCTGCCGTGATGGATGGGGTTGAGCATGGCGAAGAATTCCCACGCGCGTTCGGTGTCGCCCATCATGGCAAACGCCATCGTGGTCCAGATCGCGGCATGCGTATATTGGCCGCCGTTTTCGCGCACGCCGGGGATGTAGCCTTTGATGTAGCCCGGCTCCAGATCCGATGTGTCGAAGGGCGGGTCGAGCAGCTGGATGATCTGCTTGTCGCGCCTCACCAGGCGCTCGTCCACCGCCGCCATTGCCTGGCGGGCCCGCACCGGGTCGCCCCCTTTGGAAATGATCGCCCAGCTCTGGCTGATCGAATCGATTTGGCATTCGTCGTTACTGGACGAGCCCAATGGCGTGCCGTCGTCGAAATAGGCGCGTCGGTACCACGCGCCATCCCAAGCCTGGGCCTCGATGTTGCTACGCAGCTGGGCAGCCTGAGTGCTGCACACCTCGGCAAACTCCTGGTCATTGCGGTTACGCGCCAGGCCGGCAAACAGCTCGAGGTTTTCGACCAGGAACCACGCCAGCCACACGCTCTCGCCACGGCCCTCCTTGCCGACGAGATTCATGCCGTCGTTCCAGTCGCCGCAGCCCATCAGCGGCAAATGATGAGCGCCGAAGCGCAGGCCGTGCTTGAGGGCGCGCACGCAGTGCTCGTACAGACTGGCCGCTTCGGGCGAGCGTTGCGGCTGGTCGTAGTAGGCCTCCTCTTCCGCATACAGCTCGCGGCCCTCCAGAAAATGGATGGACTCGTCGAGCACGCCGGTGTCGCCGGTCGCCCGCACGTAGCGGCAGGTGGCATAGGGAAGCCACAGGTAGTCGTCGGAAAAATGGGTACGCACCCCCTGGCCATTGGGCGGGTGCCACCAGTGCTGTACGTCCCCCTTGAGGAACTGGCGCCCGGCATGCCGGATCAGTTGCTCGCGGGCGAGCCACGGGGTGGCATGGATCAGCGCCATGGTGTCCTGCAATTGATCGCGGAAGCCGTAGGCGCCGCCGGACTGGTAATAGCCGCTGCGCCCCCACAGCCTGCAGGACAGGGTCTGATAGACCAGCCAGCCGTTGGCCAGAATATTGAGTGCACGGTCGGGCGTGTCCACATTCACCGCGCCCAGGGTGCGGTTCCAGTGTTCCCACACCGCGTCCAGTGCCTGTCGTGCGCTTGCCCGTCCGCCGAAGCGCTGGATGAAATGGCGCGCTTCGTCGGCGTGCTTGGCCGCGCCGAAAACGAACACGATTTCGCGTTCCTGCCCGGCGGCGAGTTCGATTCGGGCCTGGATCGCCGCGCACGGATCCATGCCGGCCCCGGTTCGGCCCGACAGGCGCTTGCGGCGCATCGCCGCCGGGCTGGCCAGCGAGCCGTTGCGGCCGATGAACTCGGTCCGGTTGCCGCTCAGCGACCGTTCGCGCTCGCTCACGTGCGCAAACACCACCCGGCCCGCGCATTCGCGGCCGTAGGCATTGCGGGCGAACAGCGCCCCGGTGTGCGGATCCGATTCGGTGACGATGTGCATCAGGTTGGCATGCCGCCATTCGCCGAGCACCAGTTCCCAATAACCGGTCAACGAGAGGCTGCGCGCGCGCTTCGACTGATTGTGCAGCCTGACCAACACGAACTTCACCGGGGCATCCATGGCGACGTAGGTATAAAGCTCCGAGGCGATGCCGGCCTCGTAATGCTCGAACACGCTGTAGCCGAAGCCGTGCCGACACACATAGCCCGATTTGCCGCGAGCAGGCAGCGGAGTCGGCGACCAGAACGCCCCCGTTTCCTCGTCGCGGATGTAGAGCGCCTCGCCGCTGGCATCGGTGAGCGGGTCGTTGTGCCAGGTGGTCATTCGGAACTCATGCGCGTTTTCCGCCCAGGTGTACGCGCTGCCGCTCTCGCTGACGACCGTGCCGATGTGCGGGCTGGCGATCACGTTGACCCACGGCGCCGGCGTGGTCTGGCCGGGTTCGAGGGTGACAACGTATTCGTGCCCGTCGGGCGTGAAGCCGCCGAGGCCGTTGCTGAAAATTTGTTCGCGCGCCGCCAGCGGATACACCGGCTCGACGAGCGCCTGCAGCGCGGGTTCCAAGCGGTCCGACGCCCGCTCCGCCGACACGCGTCGATCCACCTGCTCGATCAGAGTCTCGGCAGTGTCGCTGAAGACGATGCGGGCGACCGTCTGCAGCAGCACCCGCTCGTCCTCGGTCAGTTCCTCGGTACGGCGCACGAAGACCCCGCCCGGTTTGTCGATCACTTGCGCTTCGGGGCCCGAGTTGATCAGTCCCATGATCAGGTCCTGCAGCACCGCGCGATAACCCGAGAAGTCCTCGTTCACGATTACCAGGTCGGCGGCCAAACCTTTCATGCGCCAATAGGCATGCGCCTGCAGCACCTGCTTGACCAGGTCGATGCGGTTGATATCGCCGATATGGAGCAGGACGATGGGCAGATCGCCCGAGATGGCGAAGCGCCACAGCCCGGACTGCCCCAGCTGGTTGCGGGCGATGATGCCGGGCGCCGCACGGCGCAGGGCATTGCCGTAAATGACGGAGTTGGCCAGGCGGCCGAAGATCTGGGCATCGGCTTCGGTCGCGTTGAGGTGGCGCAGCACCTCCTGGCTCTGGAACCAGGCCATCTCGAACGCGCGCTCGACGAAATGCCTGTCGCAGTATTTCTCGATCAGGGCCAAGGCGGCCTCACGTGTGTCCGCGATCCCGGAGATGATCTGCACGCTCGCCGATTCGTCGGGCGACAGGGTCAGGGTGCGACGGATCGCCACGATGGGATCGAGCACCGAACCCTCGGTATTTGATAAAACATGGCTCGACAGGGTCGACGGGCTGTCGCCGCTGTCCATCACCAGCGGGTTGGCTGCGGTGCGGCCACGCCCGATGAAGCGGGCGCGGTCGGTCTCGAAGGATGGCTCGTCGGCCACTGCGCCTGGCGCGGCCACCAGGTGGAACATCCACGGCACCTGCTCGCCCGGCGTGCGGGGACGTCGGGTGCAGAGGATGGCCTGCTGCCCGGGCAGGATTTCGGTCTGCACGAACAGATTGCTGAACGAGCGATGCGCCAGATCGGCGTTCAGCGGCGCCAGCACCACTTCCGCGTAGCTCGTCACTTCGATGTGACGGCGCCGCGACGACTGGTTGGTGAGCGTGACGCGACGGATCTCGACGTCGTCCTCGGGGGACACGCTGATCTCGGTGTGCGCTTCGATCGCCTGGTCGCGCCGCCGGTATTCGGCGCGCGCCTGAACGAAGATCGCTTCGTAGTGATCGGCGCGGCGCAGGGTCGGCTGGTGAGCAGCCGACCAGTATTTTCCGTTGTCGCGGTCACGCAGGTAGATGAAGGTGCCCCAGCCGTCTGAGGTGGCGTCCTCGCGCCAGCGGGTGACGGCGAGGTCGCGCCAGCGGCTGGTGCTGCCGCCGGCATGGGTCGCCATGACGTGATAGCGGCCGTTCGACAGCAGGTGAACTTCGGGGAGTTGCGTGTTGGGGTCGGTAAACACGCGCATGATCGAACCGACGTCCGCGCTGGGGGGGCGGGCGGCGGCGCTGACTTCGGCCGCGTGCGGGTGCAGGGTGGCGCCCTTCTTCGGTACCCGCTCCTGCAGCAGCAATTCGGTCGCCCGCGCGAGCGGGTCCGACATGAAGCGGCGCTGCATCGGCTGGTCGAACAATACATGGGCAAAGGCCAGGAGGCTCATGCCCTGGTGATGCGCCATGAAGGTCCGCACGATGGCGTGCGGCTTGCCGCGCGGCACGCGCGTGGGCGTGTAGTCGATCGCCTCGTAGAAGCCATAGGCGCCGAGAAATCCCTGATCGGCCAGCGTCTGCAGGTTGCGGCACGCTTCCCGCGGCATGACCGTCAGCGCCAGTGCGCTGGCGTAGGGTGCGATGACCAGGTCGTCGCCCAGTCCGCGCTTGAAGCCGAGTCCAGGCACGCCAAAGGCCCGGTATTGATAGACCTGGTTGATGTCGGTGGTGTTGTAGCAGGACTCGGAAATCCCCCACGGCACCGCGCGTTGGCGGCCGTATTCGATCTGGCGCGATACCGCCGCCTTGCAGGTCTGCTCAAGCAGGGTGTTCGGGTAGCTCGGCATGATCAGCTGCGGCATCAGGTACTCGAACATCGAGCCGCTCCACGAAATCAGGCTGACGTCGCCGCCGTGACTGGTGAGCAGGCGGCCCAGCGCGAACCAGTGCTTCTGCGGCACCTGTCCCTGCGCGATGAGCAGGAAACTGGCCAAGCGCGCTTCCGATGCCAGCAGGTCGTAGCAGGACGGATCGCGGCGCCGTTCGCCGACGTCGTAGCCGATGGTCAAGAGACCGCATCCGGCATCGTAGAGAAACTCGAAATCCATCGCCGCCAGCGCGCGGCAGCGATTCGTCAGATCATCGATGAGGTCGAGCTGCGCCACGGCGCCCGCCGCACCCATGGCGGCCAGTTCCATCCGGGTCGGCAGGGCGCTGCCCTGCCACGGCTCGGGCACCAGCAATCCAAGCTCATCGCGAAGGGCGCGCGATTGCTGGTCGAATGCCTGCGCCCAGTAAACCAGTTCGCCCTCGATGTCGACATCCGCCGGCAGCCATGTCACCAGCTCTCCACCGATGCAGTGAATCTCGTTCAGCGCGCTGACGGCGGCAGCCGGCGTGTGCGGCGAACCTGCCAGCTTGAATGCGTGGAGCGCGTCCTGCAGCAGGCGGATTTTTTTTGCAAGCTCGGGGGCGGGCGAAGCGGGAAGCTGGTCGGCCAGAACCTGCAGGGTGTCCTGC
Source organism: Thiobacillus sp. (assembly GCA_018262815.1). GTDB lineage: Bacteria > Pseudomonadota > Gammaproteobacteria > Burkholderiales > Thiobacillaceae > Thiobacillus. Next base: position 5,158 of record JADFDN010000010.1, on the reverse strand, counting down.
ATTCCCTGCAGTGCGTTGGCTGATAGCACCGGCTGATGCTTCAGCTCGGCCAGGCCGGCCTGCAGGGTGAGCAGGCTGCCGGCCAGGTTGCCGCTGTCCACCGACGAGACGTATTGCGGGTGGAGCGGCTGCAGCGTGCGGGTGTCGTACCAGTTGTAAAGGTGGCCGCGATAGCGTTCCAGCTTTTCCATCGAGGCCAGTGTGTTGCCGATGCGCCGCAGGCATTCCCCGACCGTGATATACCCGAAATCGACCGCCGCCAGATCGGCCAGCAGCGACATGCCGATGTTGGTGGGCGAGGTGCGCGAGGCGATGGCCGGTGCCGGATAGGCCTGGAAGTTGTCGGGCGGAAGCCAGTTGTCGTCCGGGCCGACGAAGTCCGCGAAGTAGCGCCAGGTGAGGCGGGCCGCTGTGCGCAGGAAGACCTCCTGATCGACGCTCAGGCCCGGAGCGGGCGCGGCCAGCGGCCGGCTGATCCACCAGCCGACGACGGGCGACAGCAGCCACAGCAACAGGATGGGCGCAGCGACGAGCCACGCCGTTTCTGTTATGGCCAGCGCCACGGCCAGCATCAGCGCGAGAGCCGGTGCAATCCACATCTCCCGGAAGAAATCGGTCAGCGACCGGCGTGCGTTGCGACGTGCGTAGGCGGGCAGTTGCCACAGCAGCAGGCCGCGTCGCGTGAACAGCATGCGCACGCCCGAGCGCAGGATCGCGCCCAGGCAGATCAGCGTGTCGTAGGGCAGGAAGGCCAGCGTCAGCAGGGCGAGCACGAGCGGGCGCCCCGCAGAGTTGCCGGTCAGGTTCAGGTGCACCAGCCAGTCGCGTTCTTCCGGCTTGCGGATGAGCTCGATTGCGGTGGACAGCAGGGTGGGCAGGAATACCACCGCCACGACCAGCAGGGTCCACAGCCACACGGGTGCCGGGCCCAGCAGCCATCCCCCGGCCAGCAGGGCAAGCAGCGCCGGCGCCACTAGGCTGCGCCGCAGGTTGTCGAACAGCTTCCACCGCGACAGAACCGAGAGCGGGTTCGCCTGCCGCTTCGCCGTCGTGCCATTGGACGGCCCCGGCACGCGCGGCAGCAGCCAGCCGGCCAGCTGCCAGTCGCCGCGTATCCAGCGGTGGCGCCGGCTGGCTTCGATGGCATAGCTGGCCGGGTGCTCCTCGATGAGTTCGACATCGGTCACCAGCGCCGAACGCGCATAGCCGCTTTCCAGCAGGTCGTGGCTGAGGATGAGATTCTCCGGAAAGCGTCCGTCGACGGCCTGACGAAACGCATCCACGTCGTAGATGCCTTTGCCGATGAACGACCCCTCCCCGAAGATGTCCTGGTAGACATCCGACACCTCGCGCGTGTAAGGGTCGAGACCCGAGTCGCCCGCGAACAGCCGGGTAAAGCGCGACTGGCCGGCACTGGTCAGGCTGATCGAGGCGCGCGGTTGCAGGATCGCGTAGCCTTCGACGATGCGGCCTTTGGCGGCATCGTAGACCGGCCGGTTGAGCGGGTGGGCGAGGTTGCCGACCAGGGTGCGGGCCGCGTCGCGCGGTAGCTGGGTGTCGGTATCCAGGGTGATGACGTACTGGATCGAAGCGAGGAGGGACAGGTCGCCGACGATGTCCGAGAAGGCCGTCTGCGCCTCGCCACGGAGCCAGGCATTGAACTGCTCCAGCTTGCCGCGCTTGCGCTCGTAGCCCATCCACACCCGCTCGAACGGATTCCATATCCGCGGGCGGTGAAACAGATAGAAGACGCAGGGGCGGTCCTCGCGATAGGTCGCGTTGAGCGCCTCGACCGCGGCGCGCGCGTAGGCGAGCAGGGCTGCGTCGTCCGGCAGCGTCTCTTCGGGCGCGTCGCGAAAATCCGTCAGCAGGGCAAAGAACAGATTGGGATCGCGATTGCCGAGATAGCGGATCTCCATGGCTTCGAGCAGATCGTCGACGTCCTGCGGGCTCGCCAGCAGGGTGGGGACGATCACCATGGTGCGGTGGCTGTCCGGAATCCCTTTGGAAAAATCCATGCGGGGCAAGGCACGTGGCGGCAGGACGAGCGTGACCAGCAGGTTCACCAGCGGGACGACCAGCGCCGAAGAGGCGATGACGAGTGGAAGCGCAAAAAACCAGATCCGCCCGTCACCCGGCTCGAATCCGCCAACGGACAACACGGCTACTGTCGCAAGGAGCGTCAGCAACAGGATGGGACCGAGATACAGAGGCAGACGCAGAGGCCGGCTCACCCGGCTGATCCGGGCTTTCCACGGCAGCCGGCAGCCGACTGCCTGCTCCAGGTGCGGGCGTCCCCGGTCGATCAGGTAGTAGCCGACATGCGCACTGCGGTCATGCAAGCCCCGTTCCGCGGCGGCCGCCTGCGCGAGCACGATGGCTTCGCGCGCCACCGCCATTTCGCTGCAGGTGCTGCGGCGCGCCACGTCCTCGATGACGTGCCGGTAACGGTCGCGAGTGGCGAAATCCTGGCTGGCGTAACGTTCCATCGGATCTTCGCGCAGGGCCTGTTCGACGACGCTGAGCGACTCGACGAATTGCTTCCAGTCCATGGCGCCGATAAAGCGCAAACTGCCGATACTGTTGGCGATGGAGATCTGGTTGGCCGCAGCCGTGCGGCCGGCAGCCTCCGACAGTTCGGTCGCGGTCACCCCCTGTTCGAGCAGTTTCTGCTCGACCCAGGTTTGCACGAAGGCCATGGCGGGCCCCTGCGCCTGAAGCCGGTCGTAGAACTCTTCCACGAACGGTGCGGTCAGCGGCACATCGGCATGGGCAAACTCGGCCAGCAGGTGGATCAGCTGTTTGGGTTCGGTTTCGGCGGCGGCGAGCATGCGGTCTGCCCAGGTAATGGCCGCATCGCGCTCCTCGCGTCGCTGGGCGATGCGCACCCCGACGCGACGCAGGTTTTCCAGCAGCGACAGCTGCAGCATGATCGGGAAGGCCCACAGTTCGCCCAGCTTCAAGGGCTCGACGGTCTGGTAGGCGGCGATGAACTGGGTGGCGTTGTCGCCGTCGACGCGGCCGTCCATATGGGAGATCAGCTCCAGCGCCAAGTCGTATATGCGAGGAAAACCGGCGGACAGGCCATCGGCCAGTCGCGGCAGCTGGCGACTGTATCCGCGCGGCAGGTGGCGACGCGCCAGGCCGATCTGCTGCTCGATCAAATAGAAGTTGTCGAGCAGCCAGGCCTCGGCCGGCACGATCCGTTGTCCCGGCGTGGCGGCGGCGGTGACCACGTCATATGCCGCCAGCAGAACCCGGGCGTTTTCCGCGAGGCGCGGCAGCAAGCGATCCGGACCGGGGCGCGGATTGATTCGATACTGGCTCGCCAGCGTGATCGCATGTCGCTTGAGCTGCTCGATGCTGAGCAACTCCGAACGCAACAATTCGGTATCACGGTCGTGGCGCAGCACATTCCGGGTGCGCGAAGAAAATCCGAACGCGTTGATATCGATAATCCTCTCCTTGCTCGAACGCGAGGTGATCCGACCGGCAGGATCTGATGAGCCGCGCCCGGCGAAAACGCCGGCATCGATTGCAAATGAGTTCGACCGTGTTTTCCGCGGGTCTGGCAGGGATTGCGCTAGATCCAGGCAATCGTGTTGAGCCAGCCGCTGGTTGATGACCGATAAACCATCATGCCGGCCGGCCGTTTCCTGTGATGCCAGCCAGTCATGTCCCGATCAGGAGTAACGGCTGCGGTTGCTGCACACGGAGACCAAAACCGCGCCCAAGCCGGTCCGGATGGGGAGGTGGACCGGCGTTTTGTCCTTGATCGACAGTTCGATCGGAATTTTGATTGCGTTCATTTCAATATCTCCGGCAGGAGTTCATCTGATTCTCCCCATGAGCCACGAGGATGGCGGGTAACGGCACGCGTGACACAAACTGATCGACTCTATGCGGCATGTTTCAGCGTAGAACAATTTCAGGAGGCTTACAGGCGCTGGCCCTCGATGAGACGCAGCCGGATCACCACGACCGCGATGACCAGAGAATGTGGATAAGCCCGCCCATGATGTACGACGTAACCCGCCCCAGCAAGCGGAGGATGATCAGGACGACTGCAATGGTCTGTAACCTTTCGCGGCTCCCTTTGGTGTTGTCGCGAAGCGGACAGCCAACAATGCTCCGATAACGGGAACCGAGTAGGGCGCGGCCGCACGAACTGTCTGCTCCCGGACATAGCCGGAAACTGGGCGTCACAGCCGCTTCTGATTGGGCGTCTCATACGGGCCATCCGAGGCCGGTTAACAGGCCCTAGCCGAGCGACACGCCCAGCCAGGCGCCGATGAAGTAGGTCGCCAGGCCCGCCGCGCCACCGATGCTGAGCATGCGCAGGCCGGAGAGCAGGGCGTGGCGGCCGGTGAACAGGCTCATGATGGCGCCGACGGCGAACAGGCCCAGCGCAGTGAGCGCGACCGAGGCGGCGAGCGCTTCGTCATGGCCGAACAGGAACGGCGCCAGCGGCAGCGCGGCGCCGGCGGTGAAGGCGGAAAACGACGAGATCGCCGCCACCCAGGGCGATCCCAGTTCGTCGGGGTTGAGCCCCAGCTCTTCGCGCGCCAGCGTGTCGAGCGCGCGCTCGGGATCCTGCATCAGGGTGTCGGCCACGCGCCGCGCCTCGACCGGGTCCATGCCCTTGGCGGCGTAGATCAGCGCCAGTTCGGCGGCTTCCTCGTCCGGATAGGTTTCCAGTTCGTCGCGTTCGAGGCCGATCTGGTATTCGAACATTTCGCGCTGCGAGCGCACCGACACGTATTCGCCCGCCGCCATCGAGAAGGCGCCGGCCAGCAGACCGGCAATGCCAGTCAGCAGGATGACCGAGGGCTCCTGCGTCGCGCCGGCGACGCCGTAGATCAGCGCCGCGTTCGACACCAGGCCGTCGTTGACGCCGAACACGCCGGCGCGCAGGGCATTGCCGGCGGCGCCGTTCCGGTGACGCTTGCCGATGTCGTCGCGCCTGACCGGCATGGGATGCGGCCGGGTATGCGAATACAGCACCATGCCCCGCACCTTCATCGCCGCCAGCACGCCGCGCATCGCACGCGGCCTGAAGATGCGGGTGAGGCGAGCGACGACGCGGGTGCGCAGGTCGGGGCGGAAGGGCGCGGGTGCGGGGCCGCCATTTTGCTCGATGGCGTCCAGCCAGATTTGC
>JADFDN010000109.1 GCA_018262815.1 Thiobacillus sp. | reverse complement strand
CAACGTCCTCAATGCCCCTCCAAGCAGCCGCTGGCTTGAATTCTTGAATGACTCTTTCGGGCCGAATGCGGCCGCCGAAGCTCCTGGAATGGCATCAGTACGACCGCATACCCGTTCTCAGATTTATCGATCTTAGCGGGTCCGTCTGGGCACGAGCTGATACGGGTGAATGTCTGTCCTGGCGGTTTGCGGACTAGCCGGGGGCACGCAAACACAACGAGCAGACAAAAAAAGACCAACCTTTCGGTTGGTCTTTCGGGATTGGTGGAACCGGCGGGAATCGAACCCGCGTCCGCAAGCCCTCTACAGGCAGTTCTACATACTTAGTCCGGTGTTTTCAAGCTTTAAGCTCCATCACGCCCGCCGAACAGGCTGGATTTCGCCGAGTCGCCTTGGATTTAGCACCTGTCCAAGCGACCCGGACAAGCACGATTTCATGTGAATTAACTCACTGCCGGGTTGCCCCGACCTAGCCCATGAACAGGCTAGTGTGAGTCCTGGACCTTAAGCGGCCAGGGCGTAGTTTTCGTCGTTTGCGACTAAAGTTTTTCAGTTGGATTTACGAGGTGCTCTGACCCTCGGTATGCCCTACTCTGCTTTGCGACCCACGTCGAAGCCAGGTCGGTCCCTGTGTGTTGCTGCTTCAAGTGTACCGCATAGAGGGAGGGGTGGCGGGAAAGTTCCGGCGGGGTGGGAAATATCTGCGGCCAGTCGTCACCCAGGCGGAGGCCGGGGTCCAGCGCATGATTTGACTGGATTCCGGCCTCCGCCCGCAAGGGGCAGGCCGTGGTTGGTAAACAGCTAAAGCTGTAACAACCACGCACCGCCGGAATGACGGCTGAGGGTTCTTCGGTTTGCCTTAGCGCCGGAAAGGCAGGGGATCGTGCGCGACCGCGACCGCCACCATGTAGCCGAACACCCCCAGGGCGGCGATCCAGGCGGCGACGCGCACGCGGTGGGTCTTGCCGCGCTTCAGGGCCACGGTGCCGAGCACGATGTAGGCGATCAGCGCGAAGAACTTGGCGGTGAGCCAGCCGTGCACCAGCGGGTATTGCTGCATCCATACGGCGAGGCCGATGCCGCTGGCCAGCAGCACGGTGTCGTTGACGTGCGGGACGATGCGCACCCAGCGTGCCTGCAGCCGCGGGGAATCCACCATCATCCAGACGCCGCGCAGGACGAACAGCGCCAGGGTGAGGGCGATGGTGGCGAGGTGCAGGTTCTTGAGCGCGAGGTAGGCCATCGTTCAGGGGGCGAGGTAATCGAGGGTGTCGATGGGGTGACGGATCTGCGCGTGGGCGCCCCAGGTGTGCGGTTCGTCGGCGGCGTCGAGGTAGCCCCAGGCGGCGACCAGCGCCGGCATGGCGGCGGCGCGCGCGGCCTCGATGTCGCGCTCGGCGTCGCCCAGGTACAGGCACTGCGCGGGCGCGGCGCCGCACAGCTCGGCGGCGGCGAGCATCGGCGCGGGGTGTGGCTTGGGCTGCGGACAGGTGTCGCCGGAGACGATGCAGGCGGCGCGTTCGGCGAGGTCGAGGATGGACATCAGGGGCTCGGTGAAGCGCGCCGGCTTGTTGGTGACCACGCCCCATTTCAGGCCGCGCGCCTCGAGCTCGGCCAGCAGGTCGAGGATGCCGGGGAAGGGGCGCGAGTGGCGGCAGATGTTGTCGGCGTAGAGCTGCAGGAATTCCTCGCGCATGTGCCCGAAGCGGGGGTCGTCCGGGTGCAGGTCGAAGCCGATGCCCAGAAGGCCGCGCGCGCCGTGCGAGGCCTGCGGCCGGATGACGTCGTCGGCCAGCGGCTGCAGGCCGTGGCGCGCGCGCTGCAGGTTGAGCGCGTGGCCGAGGTCGGGCGCGGTGTCGACCAGGGTGCCGTCGAGATCGAAAAGGACGGCGCGGATGTTCTCGAGCTTCACGGCTTCAGTCTCCGCGACGGGTGGCCAGCAGGTAGTTGACGTCGGTGTCGGCTTCCAGCTTGTAGACCTTGGTCAGCGGGTTGTAGGTCATGCCGATCAGCTCCTGGGTGTCGAGCCCGGCTTCGCGCGCCATGCGGGCAAGCTCGGCGGGCTGGATGAACTTGGCGTAGTCGTGGGTGCCGCGCGGCAGCAGCTTGAGGATGTATTCGGCGCCGACGATGGCGAACAGGTAGCTCTTGGCGTTGCGGTTGAGCGTCGAGAAGAATACCCAGCCGCCAGGCTTGACCAGTTTGGCGCAGGCGGCGACCACGGACGCCGGGTCGGGCACGTGCTCGAGCATTTCCATGCAGGTGACGACGTCGAATTCGCCGGCGTGCTGCGCCGCGTAGTCTTCGGCCGAGACCAGCTGGTAGTCGACCTGCTTGCCGGATTCGTAGAGGTGCAGTTTGGCGACCTTGAGCGCCTTTTCCGACAGGTCGATGCCGGAAACCTGCGCGCCGGCGCCGGCCATCGCCTCGGCCAGGATGCCGCCGCCGCAGCCGACGTCGAGCACGGTCTTGCCGGCGAGCGCGGCCTGCTTGTCGATCCATTTCAGTCGCAAGGGATTGATTTCGTGCAGCGGCTTGAATTCGGAATTCGGGTCCCACCAGCGGTGGGCGAGTTCGGAAAACTTGGCGATTTCGGCAGCGTCGACGTTGCTCATGGCATTCCTTATGCGGTCAGTTTGCCGCGCCAGTAGGCGGCGCGCGCGGTCAGGTCGTCGGGGTCGAGATCGACCAGACGGCGGTTATCCAGTTTCAGGGTGCCGTCGACCCACACGTGGGTGACGTGCTCGCGTCCGGCAACGTAAACCAGGTGCGAGACGGGGTCAAACACCGGCTGGCAGGCGAGGTCGCGCAGATCGACTGCGACCAGGTCGGCGCGCTTGCCGGGCACGATGCTGCCGACGCGCTCGTCGAGGTTGAGCGCACGGGCGGCGTCGAGCGTCGCCATTTTCAGGACGGTAGCGGCCGGCAGGGCGGCGGCGTCGCCGCTGACGCCCTTGGCGAGCAGGGCGGCCAGGCGCATTTCGGCGAACAGGTCGAGGCGGTTGTTGCTGGCAGCGCCGTCGGTGCCCAGACCGACATTGACGCCTGCCTGCATCAGCTCGACCACCGGTGCGAGGCCGGAGGCAAGTTTCAGGTTCGAACTCGAACAGTGCGCCACATGGCAGCCGTGCTGCGCCAGCAGGTCGATTTCGGCGGCGTTCACGTGCACCGCGTGGACGCCGATGAAGTTCGGCCCCAGCAGCCCCAGCCGGGCCAGCCGCTCCAGCGGGCGCATGCCGTATTGCTTGAGGCTGTCCTGGATTTCGTCGGCGGTTTCGTGGATGTGGGTGTGGATGGGAACGCCGAGCTGCTCGGCCAGGGTGTTGATGCGGCCGAAGGTGGCGTCCGAGATGGTGTAGGGCGCGTGCGGCGCGAAGGTGAAGGAGAGCAGGGGCTCATCCTTCAGTTCGTCGCGCAGGGCGAGCCCCTTGGACAGGTAGTCGTCGGCATCCGACGCGTAGGCGCTGGGGAACTCCAGCACGATCAAGCCCAGCGTCGCCCGCATGCCGGCCTGCAGGAAGGCTTCGCCCGCCGCCTGCGGAAAGAAATACATGTCGTTGCAGGTGGTGATGCCGCCGGCGAGCATTTCGGCGGCGGCGAGCAGGGTGCCGTCACGCACGAAGGCTTCGGAGACGTGCTGCTTCTCGGCGGGCCAGATGCGCTGGTAGAGCCAGGTCATCAGCGGCAGGTCGTCGGCGATGCCGCGAAACAGCGACATCGCGGCGTGGCCGTGCAGGTTGACCAGGCCCGGAATCAGCGCCTGGCCGGGCAGACTGAGCGTCTGCGCGGCGTCATAGCGGGCCCGGGCGGCATCGGCGGGCAGCACGTCGAGAATCCGGCCGTCCTGCACGACCACGGCATGGTCGGCCAGCGCCCCTGCGGGTTCGACGGGGACCACCCACTGCGGCAGGAGGAGAAGATCGGCGGGGGCTTTCATGGTGGGCTGCATTCTCACTGTTTGGCCGCGGTTTGGCAAAGGCGGGCGGGGCGGTCGACCATGCTAAAATCGCGGGCTTTAAAGCCAGAAACAATATAAAGCCGGTTATGGAACAGTTTGCCAAGGAAACCCTCCCGGTCAGCCTCGAAGAGGAGATGCGGCGCTCATATCTCGATTACGCGATGAGCGTGATCGTGGGGCGCGCGCTGCCGGACGTGCGCGACGGCCTGAAGCCCGTGCATCGCCGCGTGCTGTATGCAATGAACGAGCTCGGCAACGACTGGAATAAGGCTTACAAGAAGTCGGCCCGCGTGGTCGGCGACGTCATCGGTAAATATCACCCGCACGGCGACACCGCGGTGTACGACACCATGGTGCGGATGGCGCAGGACTTCTCGCTGCGTTATCCGCTGATCGACGGCCAGGGCAACTTCGGTTCTGTCGACGGCGACAACGCGGCGGCAATGCGTTACACCGAAGTGCGCATGGCGAAAATCGCGCACGAACTGCTGGCCGACCTGGACAAGGAAACGGTCGACTTCGGCCCCAACTACGACGGTTCCGAGCATGAGCCGCTGGTGCTGCCGGCCAAGATCCCCAACCTGCTGATCAACGGCTCGTCCGGCATCGCGGTGGGCATGGCGACCAACATCCCGCCGCACAACCTGACCGACATCTGCACCGCGCTGTTTGCGCTGCTGGACGAACCCGAAATCGACATCGAGTCGCTGATCGGTATCGTCAAGGCGCCGGACTTCCCGACCGCCGGCATCATCTACGGTCTCTCCGGCGTGCGCGACGGCTACCGCACCGGCCGCGGCCGCGTGGTGATGCGCGCCACCTGCCACGTCGAGGACCTCGACAAGGCGGGCGGCAAGCAGGCGATCATCATCGACGAACTGCCCTACCAGGTGAACAAGGCCAACCTGCTGATCAAGATCGGCGAGCTGGTGCGCGAAAAGCAGATCGACGGCATTGCCGACCTGCGCGACGAGTCCGACAAGTCGGGCATGCGCGTCTATATCGAGCTGAAGCGCGGCGAGAACGCCGACGTGGTCCTGAACAATCTGTACAAGCAGACGCAGATGCAGGACACCTTCGGCATGAACATGGTGGCGCTGATCGACGGCCAGCCCCGCCTGCTGAACCTGAAGGAAATGCTCGACGCCTTCCTGCGCCATCGCCGCGAAGTCGTCACCCGCCGCACCGTGTTCGATCTGCGCAAGGCGCGCGAGCGCGGCCACATCCTCGAAGGCCTGGCGGTGGCGCTGGCCAACGTCGACGAGATCGTCGAGCTGATCAAGTCGTCGGAGACGCCGGTCATCGCGAAAGAGCGCCTGCTGGGCCGCGCCTGGAAGTCGGCGATGGTCGAGGAGATGCTGGCGCGCATCGATCCCGAGTTCTCGCGTCCGGTGAACATCGGCCCCGAATTCGGCCTGCATGCCGACGGCTACCACCTGTCCGAGATCCAGGCGCAGCGCATTCTGGAAATGCAGCTGCAGCGCCTGACCAATCTGGAGTCGGACAAGATCATCGGCGAGTACAAGGACATCATGGCGAAGATCGCCGACCTGCTCGACATCCTGGCCAACCCGTCGCGCATCACCGAAATCATCCGCGAGGAACTGACGCAGATTCGCGACCAGTTCGGCGACGCGCGTCGCTCGGCCATCGTCGAGAATGCGCAGGACATGTCGATGGAGGACCTGATCAAGCCGGAAGAAATGGTCGTCACGCTGTCGCACGGCGGCTACATGAAGTCGCAGCCGATCGACGACTACCGCGCGCAGAAGCGCGGCGGGCGCGGCAAGCAGGCGGCAGGCACCAAGGATGAAGACTTCATCGAGAAGATGTTCATCGCCAACACCCACGACTTCATCCTGTGCTTCTCCAACCGCGGCCGGCTGTACTGGCTCAAGGTCTACAACGTGCCGCAGGGCGGGCGCACCGCGCGCGGCAAGCCCATCGTCAACCTGCTGCCGCTGGAAGACGGCGAGAAGATCAACGCGCTGCTGCCGGTCAAATCCTTCGACGACGATCACTACGTATTCATGGCGACGGCAAACGGCATCGTCAAGAAGACGCCGCTGTCCGACTTCTCGCGTCCGCGCACCGCCGGCATCATCGCGGTGGGCCTGGACGACGGCGATTTCCTCATCGGCGCGTCGATCACCGACGGTCGCCACGACGTCATGCTGTTCTCCGACGGCGGCAAGGCGGTGCGCTTCGACGAAAACGACGTGCGCCCGATGGGCCGCACCGCACGCGGCGTGATCGGCATGAAGCTCGCCAAGGGCAAGAAGCTGATTTCGCTGCTGGTGGCCGAGGACGAGAACGACTTCGTGCTGACCGCGACCGAGAACGGCTACGGCAAGCGCACGCCGATCGCCGAATACACCCGCCACGCGCGCGCCACGCAGGGCATGATCGCGATCCAGACCAGCGAGCGCAACGGCCGCGTGGTCGCCGCCACACTGGTGAAGCCGGACGACGAGATTATGCTGATTACCACCGGCGGCGTGCTGATCCGCACCCGGGTCAAGGAAATCCGCGCGATGAGCCGCGCGACGCAGGGCGTCACCCTGATCAACCTGGACAAGGGCGAAACGCTGATCGGCCTGGAAAAATTGGCTGAATCCGACAACGAAGAGGAATGATTCCGGCGCAAAATCAACCATGACTTTGTCGCTCTCGCCTTGCCGTACGGGCGGTACTGTCTGCGGCTCGGCTTCGCGTCACGATTGATTGTGCGCCGGAATCAATAAATGA
>JADFDN010000108.1 GCA_018262815.1 Thiobacillus sp. | reverse complement strand
CATTGGCCTGTGTAAAGCCTTGGGAAAGCAATTCCGCACTGTCCTTTGGAGGCTGAATATCTTCAGACTCAAGTGCCGCCTGAACGTGCTTTAGAACAAGCGCCATGAAGAATGTCACGGCCTTGTCTTCATCGTTGTCAAAGACCATATAGTCATCCAGATTAATGGCTGCTGACAGGTCAGCACCAAGCTCTAGACCGACATTGCCAACGGACGTCTCGGGTATAAGGAGGCGACTACGCTGCTCAATAGCAGCGATCTTGACCGTTACGCCCTTCGTAGGGAGAACTGCTCGTCGCAACAAGTCAGCCAAATAGGGTTGGAGATCAAGTGGAACCTCGCTCCACTCGTCAATCAGAATCCACAATTTCCCTTTTGGAAGCGTGCCGACAATTTTTCTTAGCGCGTTTCCGACACTGCCAAAATTCAGTCGCGGTACTTCTTGGCCGGTGATGGTTTTTTTTGCGGAAACAGCCTCTTTTTCAGATCCGCCAGCGCTCATTTCTCCGGAGAGTGAGTGTGTGGTGGTTGCGGCCATAATCCCTAACTTTGACTCAGCACTATGCGCACTCTCTGCCGAAGCGGTTGCTTCTACTGTTGTTGACCCTACCACCTTTACTGCTGTGTGCGCGTCAAAGAACTCATCGAGAGCCGGGCCAGTAATGCCAAGGTTGACGAGCGCATCATGCTCGACCGCTTGCTCATATAGATTTGAATGAATGGCCGCCAGAACGTCTATCAATAGTCGAGTAGCCCGTTGGGTAAGCGGGATTGAGGCATCAGCGTATATCCCACCTGTGGACCCTAAGTTGCGCATGTCCAACTGAATTGCTATTTCCCCTGCCGCTCTTCTAGCTTGGCGTATAACGGACAAGAGGTGGGTCTTGCCAGTGCCACGTCGACCGAAAATAATCTGATGATCGATGGACGATAACACTGTGAACACAGACCCGAAGTCAACGAAAGTCTTTTGAAGAACATCATCATCTTGGCGTTCGGCACGCTTGGCGATACGCAGGAATGCAAGATTGGTTGGCTTCATTTTTTGTTTGCAATGTATGTTGTGAAATTAAGCCTTGGATATTTGCCGAAAGCTAGTTTCTAGGACACGCGGTAAGTGCCTGTAATAAAAACTGATAAAGGATAGTAACGCCCAATTTGAAACAAGGTATGTGCTTCTCCTCGATCATCTTGAGCTATAAAGGGTCAGCTTCTTAATAAATATGAATGCGATTCCTCGACGCAGTCTCAGCATCCTGCTGGTGAGTTTAGTGGGGCGCCTCAGCTATTTCAGGAAAACACAACGAGCTCCCCGTCCCGGTCAAACGCCAGGTAATTGGAGATCGCGCCGTTCTGGATCGAGTGGATCATCGTTTTCAGGGACTCCTGCGCGTCTTCGCTGCTCGGCATGACGCCCGCACGCCCTGCCAGGCAGGCGACGAACACGATTTTCCAGTCCTGCCCGGTGTGGCGCGATTCCTCGACGAGATCGGAAAAATCGCCCAGCTCATCCAGCGCCTTGTCAGTGCACATCTGGGGCGTCAATACGCCCCCGGTGCCGGCGTGGAAGCTTTGAACCTGGGCTTCGGTATAGCCTTCGGGCATTTCGGGCAGGGTGAAAACAAAAAGCAGCCGTTGCGGTTCGGGTTGCTGCCGGGCGGCGTTCAGCAGATCGGCGTAATTCGTGATGTTCATGCGGTTTGACCTTGCGTGTGAATGACAGGAGATCCAAGGGTTTGCTGAAAGTAACACGATCCCGGTTGGCTGCACCTCACTCGATATGGGGTGTCGTGGATTCGAGGCGCGGATTGTCGGCTAGACTGAAACGCAAACAGGTGCCGCTGGCCGCTTCATCCCACCTTTCAGTTGCGACGGAGATCATCATGTCAGTCAGTCGGAACGCGCTGCTCGCACTGCTTGCCCTGGGGGCGCTTTTGTCGGGCGGCTGCGCCAGCCTGCAGGGCCGCGAACCCATCGAGGTCATCGTAGCGGGCGTCGAGCCGCTGCAGGGAGAGGGACTGGAGTTGCGCATGCTGGTCAAGCTGCGAATCCAGAACCCCAACGATGTGCCGCTGGATTACAACGGCGTGTCGGTCCAGATGGATGTGCAGGGCAGACGTTTCGCCACCGGCGTGAGCGATGCGGCCGGCAGCGTGCCGCGGTTCGGCGAGACCATCGTCAAGGTCCCGGTGAGCATTTCGGTCTTGCGCATCGCGCGCCAGGCCGTCGGCATCCTGACCGACGAATACCGCGGCAAGCTCGCGTACGAGATGAGCGGAAAACTCGCAGGGCCGACGTTCTATGGCGTGAATTTCAAGTCGAACGGGGAACTGAGGCTGCCTGCGGAACTCTTCGAGCCTGACAGGTAAACCGCCCGGGTGCCCGCTTCGTGCGGGCGCCGGAGCGTTGAAGCGGCTCACTCGACCACGTCGACCTTGAGCCACACCTGACGGGTTTCGCGCGTATCGGTCTGGCGTGTGCCCAGCAGGCGGCGATGGTCCTGCTGTTCCTGCGTGTCGCCGCCGCCGAGCGCGATCCATTCCCCCAACCGGCCGCTGACGGTGGTGCGCAATTCCTGCCCGACGACGTCGCGGGGCGAGGCGGTGTCGAAGGTTTGCTGGACGGGATGGATGTCCAGATCGACGCGGTCGCCGACGAGCTGCGGCGCGACATAAAACCCGCTGCCGGAACGGTAGAACACGACGCTTTCGCGCACCGTCCGGCCATAGGGGCTGTCGACGATCTCGAGCAGCCTGAACGGCAGTTCGACGCTGGCCTGGATCAGCGCGCGGCCGCCGTCGGCCACGCGCACATGCTGGCTCACCCGGCTCACCTGATCGAGGCTGCGGTCGTCGAGCCGCGCGCCGATGTGCGTGCTGCCGCCCTCGACGTCGACGCGCGCGCCGCCCGGACCGCTGGGCGGGACGGCGATGTCGACGGCGTCGGTATCGACCCGCCCGTGAAGTTCGAACGACTTTTGTTCGCGCGTGCGGTCCAGGCTTTGCCGCACGGTGATGAGCAGCTGGCGCGGCGCGACGTCGAGTGCCGCGAGCGCCTGCCTGATCTGGGCACGGTTGGCGGGCGACGCGCGCAGGATCAGGTTGCCCTGCCTGCCGCTGAGCGCGCCGCCGGGCTCCAGAAACGGCAGCAGCCTCGGGATCACTTCCTCGGCCGTGCGATGCTGCAGCGGAATGACTTCGAGCGTGTCCGCCGCGCGGGCAAGTCCGACGAACGCAAGCAGGCAGAACAGGGCGGCGACAAGGCGGATGTGCATGGCGGTCTCCGGGCAGCGTCGTAATAAAGTAGCGGAGGCGTACGGCGGGAAAGGGCGGAGATGCCGGAGCGGGTGAAACGGCGTCCGATGGCGTTGCAGACGCCGGCGACATTCCTCCGCCTCAACGGTTGCCTCTTATCCTTTCGCAACGCCAGCCAGGGTCACAATTTGGTCAGGCAGGCCTCCAGCTTGCCATCGAGCTCGGCATCGATCACCAGGAAATCCTCAACGGCTTGCGAGCTCCCGCGCGTCCTCATGATCGCCTGACCCTTATCGGCGCCGTCGCGAATTTTTGTCACGAGTTCGTCGCTAATGGTTGAGGGCTGGGTCAAGGAAATCTGTGCGTCCAACTTGGCTTGCGAAACCTCAAGGGCGCGCATGAACGCCTGCCTTGCCTTGGAAACCGCGGGCAGATACAGCGCTTCGGGGGTGGACGAAAAACCCAGGGGCGCGAAAGGCTCCATGACGTTATCTTGAGCCTTGGACACCTCAGTCGCCTTGGTCCACATCTCGTGATACTTGCCCGCCACGCCGCTCAGGCAATACAGGCTGTCGGAGGTGCGCTGCAACTGCTGGATATACTCTCTCGGCGACAGTCGCTGGGAGAGGGCCACGTGCGTTCCTCCCAGAAAGCCTGCGGCCATGAGTGCATCGCGGTGCAGGTTCGCCAAGGCGACGCCAGCAGCCAGCAGCCCTGCACCATAATTCCCGGCCGACGCGTAATTGAGGTTTTTCCGATGTTCGGCAATCGAACTCTGGATGGATTTTCTGAGCGTATTGCCAGCTGCTACCAATTCGCTCATGCCGGGTGCGGCTGCAATCGCCTCGAATTGGGTGTTGTTGGCGTCAAGGACGGCGGGGTCGGCGTCCCAGGACTTGGGCGACTGGAATACGGCACAGCCGCTGAACAGCGGCACCAAAAATGCCACCCAAAACAGATTTTTACCTTTCACAGCGTTTCCCTTTCCCTGAGGTGTTACTGATGTAATCGTCTCCGCGAACATCTAGTTGTAATTGATTGGGTCGCCCCATTCATGTTGTGCCTCGCGGGTTCCGGATAGCCCTCCACTCGGGTGCGCAGACCGCACACGCGGTGCGCTGCATGGGTCGCTGGATCAATACTAGACCAGGTTTCGGCCGCAGCCCTGCGCATTCCGGCCGCCGTGGGGTATCTGTCTGATCGGGCGACGAATTTCATCCCCGCCGTCCGGATTGCAGACTAATATGGATAGGCCTTTTTTACTACCTGGGAACTATGAACAGCACCCCACTTGACCCCCCGCCGGCCAGGGAAGGCACGAGCCCGTCTTGCCGCGACGCTGCCCCCGCAGGGGCGCGAAAACAGCGCTATCCGGACGTGTCCGATCTGATGATCCAGGGCTTCGTGCTGGCGGAAATCATACGCGACGACCAAGGCCGGCCCTGCGATTTCCGGGTGCTGGAAGTGAACGAGGCGTGCGGGCACTTGACGGGCTTCTACCCGGAGCAGGCCAATGGCAGGGCCGCCCGGGAACTGGTGCCAACCCTGGAGCCGCACTGGCTCGAAGCCTTTGTACGGGTGGTGGAAACCGGGGAGCCGGCGCGGATCGAAAATTACGTCGAGGGCATCGGAAAATGGTTCGAGGTCTTCGCCCACCGGACCGCGCCAGAACAGTTCGCCTTGCTGTTCATCGATGTCACCGAACGCAAGCGCGTCGAGGAGGCCGCAGTCGCGCAGTTCAGGCTTGCGGAGGCGGTCTTTACCAACAGCATCGCCCCCCTCGTGGTGCTGGATCGTGACTACAACTTCCTGCGGGTGAACGAGGCTTACGCCCGCGCCTGCCGTCTGGAAATCAGCGACTTCGCGGGCCGCAACCACTTCGAGATGTATCCGTCCGATACGAAGCTCATTTTCGACGAGGTATTGCGGACCCGACAACCCGCCCGGACCTTCACCCAGGCCTTCATTTTCCCGGACCAGCCGGAGCGGGGGGTGACCTACTGGGACTGGACGCTGGTGCCGATTCTGGACCGCGACGGCGAGGTTGAAAGTCTGGTTTTCTCGCTGCTGGACGTGACCGAGCGCGAGGTGGCGATGGATGAGCTGCACCAGAGCCAGGCGCGCTACCGCCGGCAGGCGGCGGAACTGGAATTGATTTACCGCACGATTCCCACCGGCCTGTGCGTGCTGGACACGGAACTGCGCTACGTCCACATCAACGCGCGCCTGGCAGAACTCAACGGCATTCCGGCCGAGGCGCACATCGGCAAGACGGTGCGCGAACTGCTTCCGCAGGTGGCCGACCACGTCGAGCCGCTGCTGCGCCGCGTTCTGGAAACCGGCTTGCCGGTGCTGGATTTCGAAGCGACGGCCGCAGACTCGTCGGGCACAGAACACCAGTGGGTCAGCCAGTACTGGCCATTGAAATCCGAGGACGGCACGGTATTCGGAATCAATGCGGTGGTACAGGAAATCACCGAACGCCGGCGACTGGAAGAAGCCGACAGGCGTGAACGGGAGTTTCGCAGCCTGGCGGAAAATTCGATGGACATCATTTCCCGTTTCGACAAGGAACTGCGGCGCATCTATGTGAATCAGGCGATCGAAACGGTGTTCGGCCGGCCGCGCGATGAGCTCCTCGGCAAGACGCATCTCGAGCTCGGCCTTCCGGAGGCGCTCGCACTGAAGTTCGATCGCACCCTCAAGGAGGTGTTTGCATCGGGCGAAGCGCGGACGATGGACGCCGTCGTGCCGACACCGAAAGGCGAACGCTATCTCGATGCACGCCTGGTGCCGGAGTTCGGTCTCGACGGCGAGGTCAACACGGTGCTGACGATTACCCGCGA
Organism: Thiobacillus sp.; assembly: GCA_018262815.1. Lineage (GTDB taxonomy): Bacteria > Pseudomonadota > Gammaproteobacteria > Burkholderiales > Thiobacillaceae > Thiobacillus. The sequence goes on along the minus strand of JADFDN010000108.1, from coordinate 917 downwards.
CCTGACCCAGCGCAAACTGGCCGAAGACGCGCTGCACGAAAGCGAGCAGAAATATCGTGCGCTGGTCGACAATCTGTACGAAGGCATCTGGCTCATCGACGACGCGGAAAGGACGACCTTCGTCAACGCACGGATGGCGGAATTGCTGGGCTATCGGTCCGACGAGATGATGGGCCGGACGCTGTTCACCTTCATGGACCCGCAGCGCGCGAAGGCGGCGAAGGAAAGCCTGCAATGGGGCAAGGTCGGGACGCGCGCGCATTACGAGCTCGAATTCCGGCGCAAGGACGGCGAGGCGATCTGGACCCGTATCGCCGCCACTCCGCTTTTTGATACGCACGGCCACTATCAGGGGGCGCTGGCCGGGGTGGTCGACATCACCGAGCGCAAACGTGCAGAAGAGGCCCTGTATCGCCGGGAGCAGGAATTTGCCGCATTGGCTGAACGGTCGCCCGACATCATCGTGCGGGTGGACGCTTCGTTACGCACGCTTTACATCAATCCGGCGATCGAGCGCGTGACCGGCCAGTCCCCCGAATCATTCATCGGCAAGACGCCGGCCGAATGCGAATTGCCGCAGGAGGAAATCGATCTGCGCGTACAGGCCCTCCGGCAGGTGTTCGACAGCGGTCAGGAGCAGATCCTCGAGCACAGGAACCGCACGCTCACCGGCGATCGCTACTATCAGACCCGGCTGGTGCCGGAATTCGGCGCCGACGGGACGGTGGAGCGGGTGCTGATGGTGGAGCGCGATATCGACGACCTCAAGCGGGCACAAGCGGTGCTGGAAGAGCTGACCATGGTGGACCCCCTGACCGGCGTCGCCAACCGGCGCTACCTGGAACGCTTCGTTGGCCGGGAGTGGCTGCGCGAGGCCCGCAAGCGCCTTCCGGTGGCCGCGATCATGATCGATATCG
>JADFDN010000107.1 GCA_018262815.1 Thiobacillus sp. | reverse complement strand
CCGCGGGATGTGATTTATTACGATGTGCCGCACCGCGTAGTGATCAGCCTGGGCGTGCCGCCTTCCGGCCACAAGTACGTGCGGGTGGCCGCCGACATCCTGCTGATCGCTGTCGGCACCGGCATGGTGGTGGACGCGATCGAGGATCTGGGACGCATGTAAGCGGACCTCCACATCGTGAAGAAGAGCCGGGCACATGCCCGGCTCTTTTATTTCGGAACGCGAGGATGCCGGCGCCGCGCCGGGTTCAAGCTCGCAGCCCTGACATTCCGGACCCCGTCAGAAATTTCTCGAGGCCCGCCCGCGCGCCGCCGATCCACGGTGCGCCATGGGCGAACAGCAGATGGTCGAACTCGCGTTCGCGCAGGTGTTTGAGAAAGGCCTTGCGCAGCCCGCGCTTGACGCCTTCGGGGTCGTCCCCCATGTAGGCGTCCGGCACGAACGCGAGCCGGCCGCGCGCGTCGCGCACGATGGCGTCGCCGAGGCTGAGGATGCCGCCGTGCAGCGGCAGATGAAGCGCGGTTTCCTCGGGGCACAGCGCGGCGACCTTGAGCGCCAGCACGCCGCCGGGCAAGGTCTTGCCGTGGGAAAAGCCGCTGACCTTTTCGCCGTGGGTGAATTCGTGCAGGCCGTCCCTGTGGCACCAGACCCGGGTGCCGTAGCGTGCGGCGAAGCGGTCGCTGTGGCGATAGTGGTGGCGGTTGGTGAGGTAGGCGTGCTGCGGCACGCCGTGCGCTGCGAACCACTCGATGCCCTGGGCCGGCACGCGCGGGTCGATCAGCACCGGCGGATCGGTGACGTTGACGTAATACGAATGGACGTAGGACCGGATGCCTACATGGTAGGTCTTCCAGTGAAAGAGGCCGGGGAGGATTTCTTTCATGCTGACGGATCGGCGGACGGACCCTCATGCCGCCGGGTCTGACGCACGCAACGCTCGCCCCGGCGGCGTGATGAAGGACCGCTCATTGGCTGGGCGCCGGCCCCTTTCGCCAATGGGTGCGCAGCTTTTCCTGCTGCTCCTTGGTCAGGACGGCTTCCATGCGTTTTTGCGCCTGCACCGAGGCGTCGTACATGCGTTGATGGAGCTCGCCGATTTCCTTGTAGGCCGAGTCGATGGCGGCATCGTTCCGCTGCGGGGCGAGGTGCAGGTCACGCAGCCTGGCTTGCTGGTTCATCATGTCTTTCATCATGTTCCAGTGCGATGTGCGGGTGTCGTCCTGAATCTTGTTGATCCGGGTCTGCTGCTCGTTGGTCAGGTCGAGCCCGCTGCCCCAGTACGGTCCCATCATCATGCCGGGTCCCATGCCGTAACCGCCCATCATGCCAGGGCCCATGCCGTAACCTCCACCCATCCCCGGGCCCATCCCGTACCCGCCCATCATGCCGGGGCCGTATCCGCCCATGCCGGGCCCCATTCCATAGCCGCCCATCATGCCGGGGCCCTCCGGACAGGGACGATTGGCCTGCTCGGCCTGGAGGGCCGGGGCCGCTCCGATCAAGACGACGGCGATGCTGCAGGCAGCAAGCCGACTGACATGGCGTGTGGTGTTCATGGCGTTCCTTTCGCAAAAGTGGGCGAGGAAACGATTGCGACCCGTAGCGGCTTTCTTCCCGTTTTTCCGGGAGATCGTCACGTGTCTGCAGACATGCCTCGCGGTTGATTTCGCCGCCGGCGCAGGCTTCCTTGAGACGGTCGAGCGGCGTGTGCGTATCCGGTGCCGGGGGGCGCTGACGAACAGGTGCTTGGCAAACGGCGAACAGCAGGACGAACCCGCCCCGATCAGGACCACCCGCAGCCGCCGAACAGCATGCCGCTGCCGGAAAGACCGGAAGGGGCAAGCTTCACGAAGCGGCGCGTGAAGAAATCCAGTATAGGCAGGCCTGATTCAAAGGAAAGGCGGGAGGGTGTCGCCCTGAGCTCGGGCGTCCGGATGGCGTAGCGCCGAAGCTGACACGACAGGCGCGCTTATGTATAAAGGAGGCATAGCGGCGCCCGGTCGTAAAAATAAGCGGGAAATCGGCAGTGCGGATTTCCTCGATGCCGTCAGCAGGTGCGTTTCGGGAGGACGTTCGATTCATGGGTCATGACAAGCGTACCGGTTGGGTCACGCCACGGCGCCTGGTGCTGATTGCAGGGCTGGCCGGACTGGTGGTCGGAGTGGCGGGCATCCGCCTTGCGCAGGATACGCACTGGATCCGCTTTTTCGACAATCTCCACTGGACGGCGGGAACGCTCGCGGCGGCGCTGCTGGCGTGGCTCGGGGTGCGATCTGCACCGGCCGAGAGCGTGCGGGGACTGCGCTGGATCGCGCTGGGCCTGACGGGCTATGCGATCGGCCAGATCATCTGGGACGTGCAAGGCTGGATGGGCTATGCGGGATTCCCGTCGCCGTCCGATCTCTTCTATCTGTTGCTGGGCCCCTGCGTGGCCGCCGGCCTGCTGATCGAGGCATTCCGTCTGGCCGACCGCATCCAGCGCAAGACCCTGCTGCTGGATGCCGCCACCCTCGCCATCGCGGTGACGACGCTGGTCCTGGTGCTGTATCTGCCGCGCAGCGGCGAGATGGCGCTGCTGCCGCTCTGCGTGATGGTGGCCTATCCGGCCACTATGCTCGCGGCGGCGTGCATCGGCCTGATCGCAGCGCCCACCCTGCGCTTGAGGTTTTCCTGGAGCTACTGGCTGTTCCTGATTTCCCTGCTGGTCACCGGCACCTGCTGGATGGTGTGGAACGGCATGGCGCTGGACGGCGCGATCCTGGACGGCGCCTGGTTCAACAGCCTGTTTTCCATCTCGGTGATGGGAATGGGGCTGGCCACGCTGAACTGGAAGATCGAACTCTCCCGCAACGCCCGCTGGGAGCGCTGGAGCGAAGGTTTCCTGCGTCTGCTGCCGCTGGCGGCCGTCGTGCTGGCCAGCCTTGCCGTCATCCAGTCGGATCCCCATGAAGGCGTGCCCCTGGCCGTCAGCCGCGCTGTCGACATCGGCGCGCTGGTGGTGATCGTGCTGGCCATGCTCAAGCAAAGCATGCTGCTGCAGGAGCACGACCAGCTGAAAATCGTCACCCGCAACCTGGAAGAGAGCGAACGTCAGCGGAAGATGATCCTGGACACCATACCCGACCTCGTCTGGCTGAAGGATGCAGACGGCGTCTACCGGATGTGCAATCCGGCCCTGGAAAGGTTTTTCGGGGCGCCCGAGTCCGGGATCGTGGGCAGGACCGATCTCGATTTCGTCGAACCCGAAGCGGCGCGCGACTTTCGGCAGCACGATCTGCAGGCCATGGCATCGGAGCAGCCGGTTCAGAACGAGGAGTGGGTGATCTCCGCGGTCGACGGCAGCCGGCTCCTGTTCGAGACCATCAAGACGCGCCTGCGCGACCGCGATGGGAAAATACTCGGCGTGCTGGGCGTTGCGCGCGACATCACCGAACGCGAAAGCGTGGGACGGCAACTGGCGCTGGTGAACTTTGCGCTGAACCATGTGAAGGAAGCCGCGTATCTGGCCGACGAACAGGGCTATTTCCGCTACGTCAACGACGAGGCCTGCCGGGCGATCGAGTGCACACGTGACGAGCTGATGAAGCTGCGGGTCATCGATGTCGATTGCGATACCGCGCAGCCGGAACAGTGGCAGGCCTTCTGGGAACTGATCAAGGTTCACAAGGCGGTGACGCTCGAAAGCATCCACAGGACGCGCACTGGAAAGTTGTTTCCGGTGGAGATCAACGCCAATTATTTCGAGTTTTCCGGACAGGCCTATGTGCTCGGCCTGGTCCGCGACATCACGGAACGCAAGCAGGTTGAACAGCAGATCCGCGACCTGGCGTACTACGATGTGTTGACGCGGCTGCCCAACCGGCGGCTGCTGATGGACCGTCTGGGACTGGCTCTGATCGCCGGCGAGCGCAGCCGGGAGTTCGGTGCGCTGATGATTCTCGACCTGGATCACTTCAAGAGTCTCAACGACACCCAGGGCCACGATGTCGGCGACCGGCTGCTGGTCGAGGTGGCGCGGCGACTGGTTTCGAATGTGCGCAAGGAAGACAGCGTATGCCGCCTGGGCGGCGACGAGTTCGTGGTGATGCTGGAAGGCCTGGGCGAGGACGAGGCGCATGCGGCGAGCCAGGCGGAGGTGATCGCGGAGAAGGTTCGTTTCGCGCTCAACCAGCCGTATTTCCTGAGCGCCGGCGAAGCGAATTTCTACAGCACGACGAGCATCGGTCTGACGCTGTTCCGCGGGCAGAGCGAGTCGGTCGACATGCTGCTGAAGCAGGCCGATGTCGCCCTCTATCAGGCCAAAGATGGCGGCCGCAATCTGGTGCGCTTCTTCAATCCGGCGATGCAGGCGGCCATCGAGTCGCGCATGGCGCTGGAAGCGGCGCTGCGTCAGGCCCTGGACAAGGGCGAGTTCCGGCTCTTCTACCAGCCGCAGGTCGACCAGCACGGCGGGCTGATCGGCGCGGAGGCGCTGATTCGCTGGCTGCCGGAAAACCGGGATCTGGTTGCGCCGGCCGACTTCATTCCGCTGGCAGAAGAGACCGGACTGATACTCCCCATCGGGAAATGGGTCCTGGATACCGCGTGCGCCCAGCTCAAGGCCTGGGAGCGCGATCCGCGCACGCAGCGCTTGCAGATGTCGGTCAACGTCAGCGCGCGCCAGTTCCACCAGCCCGATTTCGTGGCGACGGTGCAGCACAGCCTGGTGTCGAGCGGAATCGATCCGGCCCGCCTCAAGCTCGAACTGACCGAGAGCGTGGTGCTGGAAAACGTCGATACGGTGGTCAGCCGGATGCGGCAGCTGACCGCGCTGGGGGTGAGCTTCTGTCTGGACGACTTCGGTACCGGGTATTCGTCGCTGTCCTATCTCAAGCGACTGCCGCTGGACCAGGTGAAGATCGATCAATCCTTCGTCCGCGACGTGACGGTGGACCTGAACGATGCCGCGATCGTGCGGGCCATCATGGCGATGAGCCGCTCGCTGGGCCTGCAGGTGATTGCGGAAGGAGTGGAAACCCCGGCGCAGCGCGAGTTCCTGTTGCAGAACGAATGCGTGGCCTATCAGGGCTTTCTGTTCTGCAAGCCGATCCCGATCGAGGAGTGGGAGCGCCTGCTGGGCTAGCCGCCCGGCTGTCCGGCCGGGCGGACGAGGCCTTACTGAACCGGCATCGGCTTGTTGTCGTTGAGGTTGAGCCAGCCTTTGGCGATGCGGTAGACGAACCAGACGAAGGCCACGCCCCACACGACCCAGCCGATCAGGATGATGAAGGTGAGCCAGCCCACCACGCACCACACCACGCTCCACCAGAAGGTGCTGATCTGCCATTTGAAATGGCTTTCCAGCCAGGTGCCCCTGACGTCCTCGCGCTTGATGTAGTTGAGCACGATGGCGACGATGGCGGTGATGCCGGCAAACAGCGCCAGCGCGTACAGCGCATAGATGACCGTGGTCAGGGTTTTGAGGCTGGCGTTCTTGTCGTCGGCGACGGGCGTGGAGTCCATGGTCATCGTGCTTTCTCGTAGAGGGGCATCATCTGGGGCACCAGCGCATTCAGCGCCTGGATGCGGTTGCTGGGCGCGGGGTGGGTGCTGAGGAAGACGGGCGGGCCGTTTCCGCTGGCGGCGCTCATTTTCTCCCACAAGCTGACGGCGGCGCGCGGGTTGTAACCGGCGCGGGCGGCGAGTTCGATGCCGTAGCGGTCGGCTTCGCTTTCGCCTTCGCGGCTGTTGGGCAGGGTCAGGGCGATGTCGGCCACCGGCGCGAGGATGCTGAGGTCGCGTCCGGCGACGATGGAGCCGAGCGCCATGCCGCCCTGCATGGCGATGGCGCGCGACATGCGCTCGCGGCCGTGCCCCAGGATGGCGTGCGAGATTTCATGGCCCATGATCTGGGCGATTTCGTCGTCGCTGAGCTTCAGTTTTTCGACAATGCCGGTGTAGATCGCCATCTTGCCGCCGGGCATGCACCAGGCGTTGAGCGAAGGCTCGTCGATGACCGCGACCGACCATTTCCAGTCGCGACTGGGCGGATACATGTTGCCCGCCTGCACGATCAGCCGGTCGGTGATGCGCTTGACGCGCGCGTTCAGCGCGGCGTCGGTGCTGAGCTTGCCTTTCTTCTGAGCTTCGGAAAGGGTCTGCGTGTAGGCCTGCGCTGACGAGGCCTGTGCCTGTTCTTCCGACACCAAAGCCAGCTGACTCCTACCCGATACCGGGTTCTCCTGGCAGGCTGTCAGACTGGCAACAGCAATAACGGCGGTAAGTGCGAGCTTGAATTTCATGACCCCTCCTCAAACGGTTTGATGCCGAACCCGCCAGAAAGGGAGTAAAACCGGCAATTGCCGGGCTCGCACTCTGGGCAAGGCCTCAGGTTGGACGACAATCCACCTTAGCAAATCTGGAGTCAAATTCCGCGCAAGAGTTCGTTGATGCCCACCTTGGACAGGGTCTTCTCGTCGACCTTTTTGACGATCACCGCGCAGTACAGACTGTAGCTGCCATCCTTGGACGGCAGGTTGCCGGACACCACGACCGAACCGGCGGGGACGCGGCCGAAGTGGACTTCGCCGGTTTCGCGGTCGTAGATCTTGGTCGACTGGCCGATGTAGACGCCCATCGAGATCACGCAGTTGTCCTCGACGATCACACCTTCGACGACTTCGGAGCGGGCGCCGACGAAGCAGTTGTCGCCGATGATGGTGGGGTTGGCCTGCACCGGTTCGAGCACGCCGCCGATGCCGACGCCGCCCGAGAGGTGCACGTTCTTGCCGATCTGCGCGCACGAGCCGACCGTGGCCCAGGTGTCGACCATGGTGCCTTCGCCGACGTAGGCGCCGATGTTGACGTAGGAAGGCATCAGCACGACGTTCTTCGCGATGTAGGAGCCGCGGCGTGCGGCAGCGGGCGGCACCACGCGGAAGCCGCCTTCGCGGAAGTCGCGGCTGTTGTAGTCGGCGAACTTGGACGGCACCTTGTCGAAGTAGTTGGTGAAGCCGCCCTTGATGAACGCGTTGTCTTCCAGACGGAACGACAGCAGCACCGCCTTCTT
>JADFDN010000106.1 GCA_018262815.1 Thiobacillus sp. | reverse complement strand
GAGGTATTGAATACCACCTCGCCGGTCGTGATGCCGTCGGCACCGATCGACAGGCCGCGAAACACCGAGCCGTCAGCTAAAACCAGGATGGCAGGTTGGGCACGAGACAAGGAAGACTCCGAAAGGCAGGTAACAAAATTCAGGCGAGCCGCTTGCGCGAACCCGCCTGAATTTGAATGCCGTCATTGTAGCCGATCCGGAATGCGGCTTCAATGTTTGTCGGGGCTCTGCCCCGCACCGATCAGGGCTGGAGATGGTCCAGTCCGCCGTCCATGTCGAGCTCGGTCAACTCGGTGAAGCCGCCGATGCAGGTGCCGTCGACGACGATCTGCGGCACGGTGCGCGCGCCGTTGGTGACGACGGCGAATTCCTTCATCGCCTCGCGGTCGAGATCGATGCGGACTTCGTCGTAGCCGATGCCGCGCTTGTCGAGAAAGGCCTTGGCCTTGACGCAGATGGGGCAGGTACCGGTGCTGTAGACCTTGACGGCGTTCATGTTCGTTTCCTGGAGCGGGTAATTAATTGAGGTTCAGCACGTCGCGCATGTCGTACAGGCCCGGCGCACGGCCCTGCAGCCATCTGGCGGCGCGCAGCGCGCCCTGGGCGAACGTGGCGCGACTGCTGGCCTTGTGGGTGAGTTCGACGCGTTCGCCGATGCCGGCGAACAGCAGCGTATGGTCGCCGACGATGTCGCCGCCGCGCACGGTGGCGAAGCCGATGGTCCTGGGATCGCGTTCGCCGGTGACGCCCTCGCGCCCGTATACCGCGCAGCTGGCGAGGTCGCGGTCGATGGCGCGTGCCACCGCCTGACCGAGGCCGAGCGCGGTGCCGGACGGCGCGTCGATCTTGTGGCGGTGATGCGCCTCGATGATCTCGATGTCGTAACCCTCATCCAGCACCTGCGCGGCGAGTTCGGCCAGTTTCATCAGCAGATTCACCCCCACGCTCATGTTGGGCGCGAACACGATGGGAATCCGCTGGGCGGCGGCTGCGATGCGAGCCTTGCCGGCCTCGTCGAAGCCCGTGGTGCCGATCACCAGCGCCACGTTCGCCGCGATGCACGCGTCGAGATAAGCGAAGGTGGCTTCGGGACGGGTAAAGTCGATCAGCGCATGCGCACCCTCCAAGGCTGTGGCGGGACGATCGCTCACCGCGACTCCGCTGGCCGCACCCCAGGCAGCGCCGGCATCCTGCCCCACCAGCGGGCTGCCGGGACGATCGATGGCGGCATGCAACGCACACCCGGAATCGGCTGCCACGGCCTCAAGCAGTGCGCGCCCCATGCGGCCGGACACGCCGGCAATGGCGGTGCGTACGGTCATGGCTGGGCACTACCCAGAATCGACTGCACCTGCTCATCGACGATCAGCCAGCGGTCATCGCGCTCGACCATGCGCAATTTCTTGACGACGGCATCGCGGTAGCTGTCGGAGCGATAAATCTGCTGGAATGTGACCGTGGCGGTGCCATCGTCATTGCGATCGACTGACGGCGACTCGATCTTCAGATCGATGTTCCTGGCCACGCCGAGCAGCAGGCGGCGGCGCTTCTCCCAGTCGGCACGGCTGCCCCCGCCCTCCGGTGTGAAACTCGCATCGTACGCGGCAAGATATGCCTCTTCATCGCGCCGCGCCCAGGCATCCGCCCATTCGCTCACCGATTTCAGCACCGGATCGGCGCTGCCGCCCGTAGCCGGATCAGGCTCGGGGAAAGGCGGAATCACGTCGGGCCGGATTTGCTCGACATTGGTTTCGGGTTGCAGGCTCAATTCGGCCGGCACACGCGGATCGACGTAAGCCGGGGCGTTTTTCGGACTCGGCAACGGAGCCACTACGCTGGTTTCAACCGTGTTTCGAGAAGGCGCCGATACGGTTTCCGGTGAAACCTGAGGGTTCGGCACGCTGGCGGCTGGCGTTGCCGGAACTGGTTCAGCCGTCGCCGGAGCCGGCTCGGCGGACGCGGCAGTCGCCGCCGCAGGCGGGCTGACCGGTTCGGTCTGTGGCTCGGGACGGGGCTCGGCAGCCAGCGCCATGGGTTCGGCCGCACGCGATTCAGGTCCGGCAGGCGGTGCAACCGGCGTTGCGGGCGCAGGCTGCGATGCGGGCTCGGCGGCAGGGACAGCGGGTTGGGTGGCCGGTTCCGGCAGATCGCCTTCGATGCGCGCCAGCGTATCGCCTTCGAAAAACAGCGTGATGTGCTTCTGCTCGGCCAGCCTGCCCGCCTTGTAATACACGTACACGTAATCCCATCGATCGGTGCGGAACGGATCGACCACCAGCGGAGTACCGAGCAGGAAGCGCACTTGCGAACGGTTGAGGCCGGGCTTCAGTCGGGCGACGTTCTCCTGATCGAGCGCATTGCCCTGCTGCACATCGATGCGGTGGGGGCCGAGCTTGACGCTGGAACACCCGGCAATCAGGCTCAGAAGCAGAACGGGAATCAGGAAATGACGCATAGCCGAGGTGCCGGAAAGGTTTAGCCGGTTGGAAAAAAACGTATCATAACGTATTCGCGTTCCCCTTCTGGAGCCTCTTTTGAGCAACCCATCCGACCTCAAGAACATCGGTCTCAAAGCCACGTTGCCGCGCCTGAAAATCCTCGATCTGTTCGAGCAGAGCGACAAACGACACATGACGGCCGAAGAGGTGTATCGCCTGCTGTCGGACGAAGGCCAGGATATCGGCCTGGCCACGGTCTACCGGGTGCTCACCCAGTTCGAGCAGGCGGGTCTGCTGATGCGCCACCACTTCGACAGCGACAAGGCGGTGTTCGAACTCAACCAGGGCGACCATCACGACCACCTGGTCTGCCTGCAATGCGGCAAGGTGGAGGAGTTTTTCGATGCCGAAATCGAGAAACGCCAGAACCGCATCGCCAAGGAACGCGGCTTCGCCATTCATGACCACTCGCTGCAGATCTACGCCGACTGCATCAAGGAAAACTGCCCCAACCGCAAGTCAGGCGACAGCCGTCACCGATAGAGCCTAGTTCAGCAGGAATCATGCCCCGCGCCGGTTGCCTGCGGGATGCAGTGCAAGGCGCGGGGGGCGCCGTGGAGTCATTCTCCACAAGCCACCCGCAACACGGCAATGCGCCCGCAGGCAACCGGCCCTCCGGGTTGAGGCCAGGATCGACGTCTGCGGCGTTGCAGCACTTGGCAATGGAACGACCATTGCCTGCGCACTGCGCCTTGCATCCATCCGATCCTAGCCTCAACGCGGAGCATGATTCCTACTGAACCAGGCTCCAGGGCGCCACCGCCGCACACAGCGTCGCCACGCCCTCGATCAGACGCGGCGTGGGCCGATGCAGCAGATTCGCATCCACCCGCACAAACCCCTGGTTCTTCACTGCCGGCAGGCTGGCAAAGTGCTGCCACTGGCGGCGCAGGTCGGGCGCATCGCTGCCGCTCACGATCAGTTCCGGCGCACGCCGCAGCACCGCCTCGCGCGACACCACCGGAGACAGTCCGCGCAAGTCGGCAAACACGCTGCGCGCCCCGCATAGCGCCAGCGCGTCGCTGATCCAGTGCGTTCCGCCCACCGTCATCAGCGGGCGATCCCAGACCTGATAGAACACGCGCAGCGGCGGCTTCCGGCCGTCCCGAACCTTCAGTGCGGCCAGCCGCCCGGAATACGCCTGCGCTGCCGCCTCGCCTTCCCTGGCATGACCGCTCGCCTGCCCGAGCAGGCGCAGCAGGCGCGCCACGTCGTCGAGGCGGGTGGCCTCGGTATGCAGCACCGGGACGCCGATCTGCTTCAGGCCATGGATGTCCGCCGGGCGATTGCCGCCCACCCAGACGATGACCAGATCCGGCTTCAGCGCCAGGATGCGCTCGAAGTTGATGCGGCTGTAGTCGCCGACGCGCGGCAGCGCCAGCGCCGCACGCGGGAAATCGCTGGCGCTGTCCGCCCCCACCAGCTGGGAGCCGGCGCCGACGGCGTACAGCAGTTCAGTCAGATGCGGCGTGAGCGAAATGATGCGTTGCGGCGGCCGGGCGAATTCGTGAATTTGCCCGGCGTCGTCGACGAGATGGGTGACGGCGGCCTGAGCCGGCCAAGCCAGCAGCAGACAGAGCCAGCAAACCAGACGGCCGATCACCGGTCGAGCTGCGGCCTGCCGTGGAAGATCAGGCTGGCGCGATCGGCGTCGAAGCGCAGGCGCGTCAGCGTTGCGGTCGCCACCTCGATGCGATAGGCGTGTTCCAGCGGAATCTGCAGCGCCCACGCCAGCGCCATGCGCATCACGCCGGCATGCCCCACCAGCAGCACATGCTCGCCGGCATACCGCGCGAGCAGATCATCGAGCGCGGCGGCCACCCGCGCATGAAAATCGGCCAGCGGCTCGGCGCCGGCCGGACGCGCGTTCACCGGATCGGCCTTGAAGCGCGCCAGCGTCCCAGGGGCCTCCTGTTCGATCTCGGTGGCCGACTTGCCTTCCCATACGCCGAAGCCGACTTCCTTCAGGCGCTCATCCAGCGCCAGCGGCAGGCCGTGGCGCCCGGCCAGCGTCTCGGCGAATGCGCGGCAGCGCAGCAGCGGCGACGACACGATGCGGGTACACGGCACCGCCCCGGTCACCGCGGCATGCATCTGCGCCCAGCCTTTTTCCGACAGCGGATCGTCGACCTGGCCGCGATAGCGGCGCCCGCCGACGGGCTCGCCGTGGCGCATCAGGTCAAGTATGGTGGTCACGCCAGCACCACCAGATTGTCGCGATGAATCAGCTCCGGCTCGTCCATGTAGCCGAGCTCGGCCTCGATCGCGCTGCTCGGCTTGCCGGCAATCCGGCGCGCCTCGCTGGCGCTGTAATTGGTCAGGCCGCGTGCCACTTCGCGCCCGGAGGGATCGACCACCGCCACCACTTCGCCGCGTTCAAATTCGCCGGTGACGCCCTTCACCCCGACCGGCAGCAGGCTCTTGCCGTCCTCCTGCAGGGCGCGCACCGCACCGGCGTCGAGCACCACGCCGCCGCGCAGCTGCAAATGATCGGCCAGCCACTGCCGGCGCGCGGCGAGCGGCGCCTGGCGCGCCACCAGCTGGCTGCCGATAGCCTCGCCCGCCGCCAGCCGCAGCAGCACGTTTTCCTCGCGGCCGCTGCAGATCACCGTATGCGCGCCGCTGCGAGCCGCACGCTTGGCGGCGAGGATCTTGGTCAGCATGCCGCCGGTACCGACGCTGCTGCCGGCCCCGCCCGCCATGCGTTCGAGACCGGGATCGCCGGCGTGCGCATCCATTACCAGCGTCGCCTGCGGGTCCTTGCGCGGATCGGCGGTATAGAGGCCGGTCTGATCGGTCAGGATCACCAGACAGTCGGCCTCGATGAGATTGGTCACCAGCGCACCGAGCGTGTCGTTGTCGCCGAGGCGGATCTCGTCGGTGGCGACGGTGTCGTTCTCGTTGATGATCGGCACCACGCGCAGTTCGAGCAGCGTGCGCAGGGTAGAACGCGCATTGAGATAACGCGTGCGGTCGGCCAGATCCTCGTGAGTCAGCAGCACCTGTGCGGCGTGAAGCTGATGGGTGCGGAAGATCGATTCGTAGGCCTGCACCAGGCCCATCTGCCCGACGGCGGCGGCGGCCTGCAGTTCGTTCACCGCTCTGGGCCGCTTTTTCCAGCCCAGCCGTGCGATGCCTTCGGCGATTGCGCCGGAGGACACCAGCACGACTTCCCTGCCCTGCGCGGTCAGCGCCGCAATCTGTCCGGCCCAGCGCGACAGCGCCTCGCGGTCGAGCCCGCGCCCTTCGGCCGTGACCAGGCTGGAGCCGACCTTGACGACGATGCGCCGGGCATGCTGCAACACGGAGTGCATCAGCGTGCCGCCCGCCGCAGGCTGCGGACGGCCGCCCCGGCATCCCTGACGTTGATGCCGTCCGGGCAGAAATGATCCTCGAACAGGGCTTTCTGATAGGACAGCAGCGAGCGGAACTTGATGGTCTCCCAGCCCGCGTTGCGCGCCTTCGACCAAGTGCCGTCGGGATGGCCGTAGGCATACAGGCGGCGCTCGCCGGTCTCGCAACGCATGCCTTCGAACGAGACATTCTTCGCCCCTCCCGCCGCTTCGATCACCACGGTGTAACGGACGATCTTGTCCGCGCCGACGCTGATCGACGCGGTATCGACAAGGTGCTTGTGGCGCGTCGCCGACGACACATTGAATTCGACCAGGTTTTCCGCCCGGGGGGTCGGCGGCAACTGGGCCGCGAGTTCCACCCACGGTTTCTCGTTCTCGAACTCGTAGTCGAATTCGCCCCATTCGGCATACGCCGTCAGGGGCAGGATCAGCAGCAGGGCGGGCAGGATTTTCATCCCCGCATTTTATTGATTCGGCCGCGCGCTGTCTGCAGAAAGATGGGCAAGATGATCGACCCGTCCTCAATGGCCGGTCATCGCCGCCCGCGTCCGCACCAGCCTGCCGTCGCGATAGTCGGCGAAGGCCTGCTCGATCTCCTCACGCGTGTTCATGACGAAGGGGCCGGACTGCACCACCGGCTCGCCGATCGGCCGGCCGGCGACCAGGATGAAGCGTGCTCCCTGGCCACCGGCTGCAATTTCGAAGCGATCGCCCTGGCCCAGCACCGCCAGGGTATGTCGGGGCAGCGCGTCCCCGGCCAACTGCGCGTCCCCCTCGAAAACATAGACGAAGGCGTTGCGGCTATCGGCCAGCGGCAGGCTGAACGTCGCACCGGCCGTGAGTCCGACATCGAGATACAGCACCGCGGTCGCCGGATCGTCGACGACGCCGCGCACGCCGTCGAACTCGCCGGCCAACACGCGTACCCGTGCGCCGTCCCGCGCCACCTCCGGGATGGCCGCGGCAGAGAACTCCTGGTAGCCGGGGTCGGACATCTTTTCGGCGGCCGGCAGGTTGATCCACAGTTGGAAGCCGCGCATCAGACCGTTGGTCTGCTGCGGCATCTCGGAGTGGATGACCCCGCTCGCTGCCTTCATCCATTGCGCGCCGCCGGCCTGCAGGTCGCCGCGGTTGCCCATGCTGTCGCGGTGCCCCATGTGGCCGTCGAGCATGTAGGTGAAGGTGATGAAGCCGCGATGCGGATGCTCGGGAAAGCCGGCGATGTATTCGTCCGGGTTGTCGCTGCCGAAATGGTCGAGCATCAGGAAGGGATCGAGGTTCTTCAGCGCCGGCGTGCCGATGCTGCGGTGGACGCTGACGCCCGCCCCTTCGGTGACCTCGAAGGCGGGAACGCGTTGGCGAATGGTGCGCAGGGTCATGGCGGACTCCTTGTCTCGAAAATTGATAGGTGGCTCAGGCCGCGGCGTGTGCCG
>JADFDN010000105.1 GCA_018262815.1 Thiobacillus sp. | reverse complement strand
AGTGGCGCGAAACACAAGCATCAGCAGCAGTTCCAGAAGCAGGGCAAAGCGATCAATGACAAGGTGCGCCTGTACTCGAAGATCGGCCAGGCCCTGCTGGACGCTAAAGAGTCCGGTGACGATCCGTTCGCCGCCATCGAGGCGGTCATTCCCTGGGACGAGTTCACCCAGAGTGTCACTGAGGCCGAGCTGCTGGCCCGGCCGGAAGCCTTCGACCACCTGCACCTGGTCAGCGAGAACTTCGCTACGCTACGCCGCTACACCCCAGCCTTTCTGGAGGTGCTTCAGCTCCGAGCCGCGACGGCAGCGCAAGCCGTGCTGGATGCCGTTCAGACCCTACGCGAGATGAATGCCGATAATCTGCGCAAGGTGCCCTCCGACGCACCGACCGCCTTCATCAAGCCGCGCTGGAAACCGCTGGTGATCACCCCGGAAGGCATCGACCGGCGCTTCTACGAAATCTGCGCCTTGTCCGAGTTGAAGAACGCGCTGCGCTCCGGCGACATCTGGGTCAAAGGCTCGCGGCAGTTCCGCGACTTCGATGACTACCTACTGCCTCCCGAGAAATTCGCCGCACTCAAGCGGGAACAGGCGCTGCCACTCGCGATCAACCCGAACAGCGACCAGTACCTGGAAGAGCGTTTGCAGCTGCTGGACGAGCAGCTGGCCACTGTCACCCGACTGGCAAAGGACAACGAACTACCCGATGCCATCCTCACCGAGTCCGGGCTAAAAATCACCCCGCTGGATTCCGCGGTGCCCAACACCGCGCAGGCGCTGATCGACCAGACCAGCCAGCTACTGCCGCGCATCAAGATCACCGAGCTGCTGATGGATGTGGATGAATGGACGGGCTTCACCCGCCACTTCACGCACCTGAAGGATGGCGCACAGGCGAAAGACCGGACGCTACTGCTAACGGCGATCCTGGGCGATGCCATCAACCT
The DNA here is from genome assembly GCA_018262815.1 of Thiobacillus sp. Lineage (GTDB taxonomy): Bacteria > Pseudomonadota > Gammaproteobacteria > Burkholderiales > Thiobacillaceae > Thiobacillus. The sequence goes on along the minus strand of JADFDN010000105.1, from coordinate 6,367 downwards.
CGGCCTGACCAAAATGGCCGAGTCGAGTCCGGGCATGACCTACGCCAAGCTGTCCTGGTTGCAAGCCTGGCACATCCGTGACGAAACCTACTCGACGGCCCTGGCCGAGCTGGTCAACAGCCAGTTCCGGCATGCCTTCGCCGCCAACTGGGGTGACGGCACCACCTCATCCTCCGATGGCCAGCGTTTCCGTGCCGGCGGTAAAGGCGAGAGCACCGGCCACGTCAACCCGAAGTACGGTAGCGAGCCAGGACGGCTGTTCTACACCCACATCTCTGACCAGTACGCGCCGTTCAGCACCCGCGTGGTGAATGTAGGCGTGCGTGATTCCACCTACGTGCTCGACGGTCTGCTGTACCACGAGTCCGATCTGCGGATCGAGGAGCACTACACCGACACCGCTGGCTTCACCGATCACGTCTTCGCCCTGATGCACCTGCTGGGCTTCCGCTTCGCGCCGCGCATCCGCGACCTCGGTGAAACCAAGTTGTATGTGCCCAATAGCGTCCAAGACTACCCGACGCTGCGTCCAATGCTCGGCGGAACCCTGAACATCAAGCACGTCTGCGCTCACTGGGACGAGATTCTGCGGCTGGCCGCGTCGATCAAGCAGGGCACCGTCACCGCATCGCTGATGCTGCGCAAGCTTGGCAGCTACCCGCGCCAGAACGGCCTGGCCGTGGCTCTGCGCGAGCTGGGTCGGATCGAGCGCACGCTGTTCATCCTCGATTGGCTGCAAAGCGTGGAACTGCGTCGCCGCGTGCATGCCGGATTGAACAAGGGCGAGGCGCGTAACTCCCTGGCCAGGGCGGTGTTCTTCAACCGCCTCGGCGAGATCAGGGATCGGAGTTTCGAGCAGCAGCGCTACCGGGCCAGCGGCCTCAACCTGGTGACGGCCGCCATCGTGTTGTGGAACACCGTGTACCTGGAGCGCGCGACCCAGGCCCGAGAAGAGGCAGGCAAGCCAGTTAATCCTGAGTTACTGCAATACCTTTCGCCATTGGGCTGGGAGCACATCAACCTGACCGGCGATTACGTTTGGCGGCAAAGCCGCAAGCTGGAAGACGGGAAATTCAGGCCGCTGCGGTTGCTCGGAAAACCTTAGCGTACGATTTTTTCCGAATTCTGCGGGCTCCCCCACTACAACCTGCCCAAGGACGACTGCCAGTTCCGCTGCCTCGACCACCCGGACGGCTTGCCGCTGTCCACCCGCGAAGGCGCGCCCTTCCTCACGCTGAACGGCATCCAGACCCAGTCCGCCGGCGTCTACAACCTGATCGGCGAATTGCCTGCCCTGCGCGACCTCGGCGTTGCCAGCCTGCGCCTGTCGCCGCAGTCGCGCCACATGGGGCGTGTGGTCGAAGCCTTTGCGGCGGCGCTGGCGGGTGAGGCGCCCGCCGCGGACTCGCTGACGCGCTTCATGCCCGGCCCGCCGGTCGACGGCTACTGGCATGGCCGCGCCGGCCTCGAACACGCCGGCCCAATACACATCTCAGATAAACACGCCTGACATGCTAATCACACGCAGGCTGGAATTCGACGCCGGGCACCGCATTCCCAACCACGCCAGCCAGTGCCGCCACCTGCACGGCCATCGCTACGCCATCGAAATCACCCTGTCGGGCGACATCATCCGCACCGAGGGCGCTTCGGAACAAGGCATGGTGATGGACTTTTCCGACGTCAAGCGCATCGCCAAGGACGTGCTGGTCGACCGCTGGGACCATGCCTTCCTGGTGTATCGGGGCGACGCCGCCGTGGTGGACTTCCTCGCCTCGCTGCCCGGTCACAAGACCGTGGTGCTGCCCATGGTGCCCACCGCGGAAAACCTTGCCGACGAAGCCTTCCGCATCCTCGACGCCGCCTATGTCGACACCTACGGCAACCAGCTTCGGCTGCAGCGGGTGCGTCTGTACGAAACCCCCAACAACTGGGCCGACGCCGTGCGCCAGCCGCCCCTCGCCGGAAGGGAGCCGCCATGCTGAATCCTGTCTTTCCGCCGCAGCTGGCCCGCGTGGTCGCGCGGCTTCCGCTTGCCCCGCCCAGCACGGTGTTTTCCATCGTGGCCAACCGCCTGCTGTGGCCCGCGCTCCAAGCCTTCGACTGGCAGGCGCTGGTCGGCCGGCGCTACGCCATCCGCGTCAAGGATCTCGGGCTCAGCCTCTGTTTCACCGTCACCCCGCACGGATTCGCAGCGGACAGCGGAGCGCCCGATCTCGCCATCAGCGCCACCGCCCGCGATTTCCTGCTGCTGCTCGCGCGCCGCGAAGACCCCGACACCCTGTTCTTCAGCCGCCGCCTGGTGAGCGAGGGCGACACCGAGCTCGGCCTCATCGTCAAGAACCTGCTGGACGCCATCGATCCCGACACCGTGCTGCGCCGCCTGCCCGCCCCCCTGGCGCGCGCGGCGCAGCGCTTGATGGCGGCCTGAATCCGCGCGTCACCCACCACGTTCGGATCGGCTTGCCTATACTGAAGCCGTCCCGGCGGGCCGGGCAGACCATCGGTCCCGCCCCGTCAGCCACTCAACCAGGCCGCACCGACTCTCCCGACCCTCATGCGCGTCGCCCTGTTCGTCACCTGTCTCGTCGACCTGTTCCGTCCCAGCGTCGGCTTCGCTTCGGTTCGCCTGCTGGAGCGCCTGGGCGCCGAGGTCGTGGTGCCGCCCGAGCAGACCTGCTGCGGCCAGCCCGCCTACAACAACGGCGACTTCGAGACCGCGCGTGCGATCGCGCGCCAGGTCATCGCGGCCTTCGACGGCTTCGATCACGTCGTCGTGCCCTCCGGCTCCTGTGCCGGCATGCTGGTCAGACACTATCCCGAACTGTTCCGCGACGAGCCGGAAACGCTGGCCCGAGCGCAGGCCCTGGCAGCACGCACGCGCGAGCTGTCCGCCTTCCTCGCCGAATCCGGCGGCGAACCCGCCATTGACGGGACTTTCAGCGGCAAGGTCGCGATGCACGATTCCTGCTCGGCGCGGCGCGAGCTGGGCATCGTCGACGCGCCGCGTGCGCTGCTGGGCAGGCTGGCGGGCGTCGAATCCGTTGAATTGAAGGAGGCGGAAACCTGCTGCGGCTTCGGCGGCACCTTCTGCGTCAAGTACCCGGACATCTCGGCGCGCATGGTGACCGACAAGGCCGAGGCGGTGATCGCCAGCGGCGCCGACGTGCTGGTTTCCGGCGATCTCGGCTGCCTGATGAACATCGCCGGCCGGCTCAGTCGCATGGACAGCAGGGTGCGGGTCTATCACCTGGCCGAACTCTTGGCCGGCATGACATCAGGCCCCGCCATCGGCGAGGCCGAGAAGCCATGAAGCCGACGTCCGCCGCCTTCAGCGACAACGCCCGCCGGGCCCTGCACGACGCCACCCTGCAGCAGGCGCTGGCCAAGGCCGGCGTCGGCTTCGTCGAGAAGCGGCGCGCGGCGCTCTCCGACCTGCCCGAGTTTGCGGCGCTGCGCGAGGCCGGCCGCGAAATCAAGGACCACACGCTGGCGAACCTCGATCATTACCTGCTGCGCTTCGAGCAGCAGGTGCAGGCGTCCGGCGGCGAAGTGCACTGGGTCGACACGCCGGCAGAGGCCTGCGCGGCCGTGCTCGACATCTGCACGCGCGCCGGGGCGAAACGGGTCGCCAAGGGCAAGTCCATGGTCGGCGAGGAAATCGCCATCAACGACGCGCTCGAAGCCGCCGGCCTCGACGTGGTCGAGACCGACCTCGGCGAATACATCATCCAGATCGCGCACGAGCCGCCCAGCCACATCATCGCGCCGGCGGTGCACAAGACGCGCCAGCAGATCGCCGATCTGTTCGAAAACCTGCACCACCAGCCGGATCTCACCCGGCCGCTGGAAACGGTGCCGCAGATCGTCGACGAAGCGCGGCAGATCCTGCGCGATACTTTCCTGTCGGCGGACGTCGGCATCACCGGCGCCAACTTCCTCATCGCCGAGACCGGCTCCACCGTCATCGTCACCAACGAGGGCAACGGCGATCTGTCCGCCACGCTGCCGCGCGTACACATCGTGCTCGCCAGCATCGAGAAGGTGGTGCCGACGCTGGAGGACGCCTCGGTGCTGCTGCGGCTGCTGGCACGCAGCGCCACCGGCCAGGAGATCACCTCCTACACCACGTTTTTCACCGGCCCGCGCCGCGGCGAGGATGTCGACGGCCCCGAGCAGTTCCACGTGATCCTGGTCGACAACGGCCGCAGCCGCATGCTCGGTGGCGCCTACCACGAGATGCTGCGCTGCATCCGCTGCGGCGCCTGCCTCAACCACTGTCCGGTCTACAGCGCGGTCGGCGGGCATGCCTACGGCTGGGTTTATCCGGGGCCGATGGGCGCGGTGCTGACGCCGCTGATGGTGGGGCTGGACGAAGGCCGGCCGCTGCCCAATGCATCGACCCTGTGCGGCCGCTGCGAGGAAGTCTGCCCGATGTCGATCCCGCTGCCGCAGTTGCTGCGCGAACATCGCCGGCAGGAATTCGAACGCAAGCTCGCCCCGCCGCGCAGCCGCTGGGCGCTGGCCGTCTGGGCGTTCTCCGCGCAGCGACCCAGGCTCTATCGCTGGGCGAGCCGCCTGGGCAGCCTGCTGCTGAACAAGTCGAGCCGCGGCCGCGGCCGCTTCCGCAGCCTGCCCTTCGCCGAAGGCTGGACCGCCGCGCGCGACCTGCCGGCCCCGCAAGGCGACACCTTCATGGCCCAGTGGCAGCGGAGAAAACCGCATGACTGACCGCCGCACAGTCATCCTCGCCCGCATCTCGCAGGCCCTGGGCCATGCAGCCGCAGCCGATGCGCCGGCCGTCCTGCAGCGTGTGAACGACCACGCGCGCGGGCCACAGCCGCAATGGGCGGAAGCCCCGCGCGAACGCTTCCTGGCCAAGCTCGCCAAGGTGGCCGGCACCCATGCCGAACTCGCGTCGGAGGCGGAGATCGTCGGCGCGGTGGCGGATTACCTGGCGGCGCAGACGCTGCCGCAGCGATTGTGCGTCGCCCCGCACCCGCTGCTGGCGGACGTCGTGTGGCCGCAAGGCTGGCAGGTCGCGCACAGACGCGCCCAGGGCGACGACCGCATCGGCCTTGCCGTCGCGTTTTGCGGCATCGCCGAAACCGGCAGCCTGATGCTGCTGTCGGGGCCGGACAGTCCGACCTCACTGAATTTCCTGCCCGACGATTTCATCTGCCTGCTGCCGGAAGACAGAATCGTGCCGCGCATGGAAGACGCCTGGGCCCTGCTGCGCGCCGAACGCGGCAGCCTGCCGCGAGCAACGAACATCATCACCGGCCCGTCGCGCACCGCCGACGTCGAGCAGACCATCCAGCTCGGCGCACACGGCCCGCGACGACTTCATGTTTTGTTGAAAGGAGGACGACATGCTTGAAGCAGCAATGGCGCTGTATGCAGGGATAAGTGCCTTGATGGCATCCATCCAGGTGCTGCAGAAGGAACGGGATTACCGGCTGGCCGAAAGAAGATTCGAGGAAGAATACGAGCGGCTGCTGACGTCAGAGGAAACCCAGCGTGCAGCGCAAGCGCTAGAGGAAGTATCCGCACCGGAAGAAATCGAGATACTTCTTGAGAACGCACAGAGGTGCTGGGAATACTGGAAAGAAGTTGCCAGGGGGCGAGACAAGTATTTGCCAGGCGAGCAAAAAGAAGCGGACGCGGCTGTCAAGAACTGTGTTTGCAGAGAACTCAATCGAATTGAGGATCTCTTCGGGAAACATGCGATACCTGAGGAATGGCGCAAGCAAAGAGACAGGTATGACTGTTTAGCCATGCTGGCGCCGGCCTGACAAGGTGCTCCAGAGGACGCCACGCAGAGACAACAGCAGCCCCAGTTAGCCCAAGTTTTTTTTGCATAGGATTGTTGTGGCTTCAAATAGAGTGGGAGCCGTCCTACTCACTGGGAAGGCTCAGTCCTATGGGCCTCGGTGGTTACAACTGGAAAGATAAAGCGAATTCAAATGCACAGCTCCGTGCCCCGGAGCTTGCACTCGGACCACACTTTACGCGCGAAGGAGAGGCAAGAATGGACCAACAAAAACAGATGATGGGGATGGGCTGGGGCCGATTTGCGGCGATGATTGCGACCTCGACTGTCATCATGTTTTTTTTGATGTATCAGCTCATCTACTCACTCGACCACGCAACGTTCAGCTTAAACCGTCTGATCGCCTCGTTGCTTATGGGGTGCGTCATGACTTTGGTCATGCTGTCCTTCATGTGGTCGATGTACAAAGGGGTGGGAACCAAAATCGCGGTTGTTGTTTTGGCTGCACTGTTAGGTGTGCTGTTGTTGCTTGCGAATAGAAACCAGTCGCTGATCGGGGATGCCAGCTTCATGCGCTCCATGATCCCGCACCAT
>JADFDN010000104.1 GCA_018262815.1 Thiobacillus sp. | reverse complement strand
GTGCCTCTGCCAGGCGCCCCTCGGAATGCGCTTTTTGCGCCTGAACGAAAAGGGCATCAACGGCCATTTTTTCGGGTGTCGATTGGTTTTCGAGGCAACACTGTTTGTATTTCTTGCCGCTGCCACACGGGCATGGTGTGTTACGTCCCAGTTCCATAATGAATATTCCGTTTTCGGGCAATTTCGAATAGGTGTGATTTTATGCTTTTATGAGTGCCTGCTGGCTTGATCTCACAGCGGCTTGCGTGATGTCTATCTAAAAAACGCAGTTTCATAATGATTCTTGAGCTATTTGAGGGCGCGCTTCCTGTTTTCTTCCAGACCCCCTGTGGACATAAAATAACTTGTGCGCGGCATTCAAATTTTTTCCTATTTGAACGCTTGGCGCGTTGCCTGCTTATGTAATCTGACGGTGGGTTTGCTGTAACATTCGTACCACATAATTTCCAATAATCCGGATGACGAGGAAGACAAAATGCAAGGTTTCAATAAGCTGATTCTGCCCCTGATGATTGCTGCGCTGGTTGCCGGTTGCGGCGACAAGAAAGACGAAACGGCGACTGACGAGAAGGCTCCGACCCAAGTGGCGGCCAAGGTCAACGGCACCGAATTGACGGTGCACCAAGTGAACTTCGAGCTGCGGCGCATTCCCAATCTCGATGCGGAAAAATCCAAGGCGGCTTCGCTGCAGGTGGTGCGTAATCTGGTTGACCAGGAATTGGTGGTCCAGAAGGCGTTGGCCGACAAGCTGGATCGCGATCCCATGGTGGTGCAGGCTCTGGATGCGGCGCGCCGCCAAATTCTGGCCGAGGCCTACATAAGTCGCAAGCTGGGTGCGCCGTCTGAGCCCACCGATGCCGAGGTGTCGGCGTATTTCGACGCGCACCCCGATCTGTTCGCCAAACGCAAGATTTATCGGCTGCAGGAACTCTCGATCAAAGCGCCGCAAGACAAGCATGAAGCGATTCGCGCGCAGCTCGGCGCGACCAAGTCGCTGAACGATTTTGCCGAGTGGCTCAAAGCCCAGGGATTTGAGTTTAAAGCGGCCCAGGGCGTGAAGACGGCCGAGCAGTTGCCGCTGGCAATGCTGCCCCAACTGGCCAAAATGCCGGACGGCCAGGCGATGGTGGTGAACGCGCCGGATGGCCTGATGGTGATCGTGCTGGCCGATTCGCAGACGCAGCCGGTGACGTTGGAACAGGCCAAGCCCGCGATTGCACGCCTGCTGCAGACGCAGGCGCGCCAGAAGGCCACCAAGGCCGAACTGGATGCGTTGAAGACAGCCGCCAAGATCGAATACGTGGGCGAATTTGCCGATGCGGGCAAAGAAGAGGCCGCTCCCGCTGCGCCTGCCGAGCCTGCTGCTGCCCCCGCTGCGGACGCCGCCCCCGATGCGGATGCCGACGCGATCAGCAAGGGCGTTTCGGGATTGAAGTAACAAGTCGCAAGTTACAAGTTGCAAGGGGCGGGTGCGTTACGAGTCGCGCTCGCTCTTTCAACTTGAATCTTGAAACTTGTCTCTTGAGTCTGAATTCCATGTTTCCGATTTTTGTCCGCAGCCTGCCGTTCGGGCTGTATATCCTCCTGCTTGCGCTGGAAGGCCTGTTGCCCGACTGGGCGCCGGGGTTCGACGTGCGCTGGCTGTATCCGGTCAAGGCCGGGCTGGTGGCGCTGGCGCTGGCGGTGCTGTGGCGCCATTACACGGAGCTCAGATCCTGGGGCCTGCCGCTGCGGCATCTGCTGCTGTCGCTGGCCGTGGGGGTCGGGGTGCTGGTGCTGTGGGTCAATCTCGATGCCGGCTGGATGCTGATGGGCGAGGTCGGCGAAGGCTACAACCCCGCCGATGAAACGGGCCAGATCGACTGGCTGCTGGTGGCCTTTCGCATCGCCGGCGCCGCGCTGGTGGTGCCGGTGATGGAAGAGCTGTTCTGGCGTTCGTTCGTTCAGCGCTGGGTGCAGCAATCCGATTTTCTGGCGCTCGATCCGGCGCGGATCGGCCTCAAGGCGCTGCTGATCGCCAGCGCGCTGTTCGCCGTCGAGCACCTGCAGTGGTTCGCCGGCCTGGTCGCTGGCCTCGCTTACGGCTGGCTCTATATCCGCACCCGCAACCTGTGGGCGCCCATCGTCGCGCATGCCGTCACCAACGGCCTGCTCGGCGCGTATGTGGCGGCCACCCGCCAGTGGAGCTTCTGGTGAAAATCCGATTGTCGTGCGTGGCGCTGGGCGCGTTGCTGGCCCTGCCGGCAACGGCGAAGGAGGGCGACACCTTTCGGCCGTTCGTCTCCTACACGCGCTATTACGACAACAATCTTTTCCGCCTGGATGAGGGCGAAACGACGGCTGTTTTGGAGAACGGCGTACCCGTGTTCGTGACGAAGCAGTTGGCATCCGATCAGTACAGCGTGCTGAGCGCCGGGCTGAATGTGGATTGGCAGCCGGGGCGTCAGCGCATCATTGCTGGCGCGACCAAGAATCTGGTGCGATTTTCTCGTTACAGTTCACTCGACTATGACGGCTCGGACTACCAGTTCAAATGGAACTGGCGCTTGGGCAATCACTGGTCCGGCCAGGCGGGCGCGACCGAAACCGTGACGCAGACCAGCTTTACCGATTGGTACGCCGCCAACGTCATCAACAACCAGCTTACCCGTGAAAACCGCTTTGCCAGCGCCGAATGGCAGTTCCACCCGCGCTGGAATGTGGGCGTGGGCGCGGCAGCGGCCTCGGTGACCAACAGCACCACGCAGCAGGCGCCGGCCGATTACGAAGACACCAGCGTGTCGGCGACGCTGGGGTATACCACGCGCAAGGGCAGCAAGTTGCGCGGCCAGTTGCGCCAAGTGGACGGCGAATTTCCCAATCGCCCGATTACCTATGTGGATCGTTTCTACACGCAGACCGAATACAACCTGCTGGGCGACTGGAACGTTACCGGCAAGCTGACAGCGCGCGGAAGAATTGGATATACCCAGCGCGAGAACGACACCCAGTCCCAGCGCGATTTCTCCGGAGTGACAGGGCGCATGTCGGCGGATTATTCCCCGACTGGCAAAACCCTGCTCACCTGGGCGCTTTATCGCGAGATCGCGAACTCGGATGACCTGAATGCCACCTATTGGCTGAGCACGGGCAGCAGCTTGGGCGCGGCCTGGATGCTGACCTCGAAGCTCACCCTACGCGCTAATGCCAGTATCGAGAATCGCAATTTCGAGGGCGATACGGGGGTGGCACCACCCGGACTCCCTCAGCGCGACGAAGACAGCTTGAGCGGATCGCTTTCACTAAGCTATGCGCCTGTTCGTATGGCCAAGATCGACCTCGCTCTGCAGGCCGGGCGTCGGGATTCCAACATACTCGATGGCGATTACGAATTTCACTCGGTTTTCGTTAGCGTCAGGGCTGATTTTTAGCCGTTCCCACAGCGGAGGAGGTAGGCATGGGTTTTGCAAGTCAGCCATGCTGGTCGCTGAGCGGTTTTGACTATGGACAAGGATAAAATGGGCTTTCTGGGCGAGAGTCTGGAAGCAGGATTCTTGAACGCTGTACTACAGAGGCTGTGCTGACTTTCTCTGTAACTTGAATCTTGTAACCTGCACCTCGATCAATTTGAAGCAGGAGAGCGGCCGTCCGAGCAACGGCTGCCGATTGGAGAGAGTAATGACGAAGTTGTGGCGTGGTGTTTTGATGATGTGCGCGTTGCTGCTGGTGGCGCCGGCATGGAGCGCGGATAAGGACTACCGCATGGGCACCGGCGATGTGTTGCGCATCACCGTGTATGGGCAGCCCGACCTCACCACTGAGGCGCGGGTGGGCGAAAGCGGCAATATTTCGTTTCCGCTGATCGGCGACGTCAAAATGGCGGGGGTGACGCCGTCCCAGGGCGAGACCGAAATCGCGCAGCGCCTGAGCAAGGGCGGTTTCATCAACGAGCCCTTCGTCACCCTCAACGTGCTGCAATACCGCGGCCAGCAGGTTTCAGTGCTGGGGCGGGTGAACCGGCCCGGTAAACACAACCTGGAAAGGGTCAGCCGGGTGACGGATGTGCTGGCGCTGGCCGGCGGCATCGCGGCCGACGGCGCCGATACCGTCACCCTGGTTCGCACCCGCGACGGCAAACCCGAATACCGTGACATCGACGTGATCGCCCTGTTCCAGCCGGGCGGCGAAGCCAGCAACGAAGTGGTGCAGGACGGCGACATCATCAACGTTTCGCGCCAGCCGATGTTCTACATCTACGGCGAAGTGAACCGGCCCGGTGCGTTCCGTCTGGAGCAGAACATGAACGTGGTGCAGGCCCTGTCGATGGGTGGCGGCGTCAACGCGCGCGGCACCCAGCGCGGCATCAGGATCATGCGCCGCGATGCTAGCGGCGTCATGCAGCAACTGGACGCCCAGCTGTCCGATCCGGTCAAAAAAGACGACGTGATCTACGTCAAGGAAAGCCTGTTCTAAGGGAACGCCGCAATGAACTTCACACAATTCCTGCTGATCCTGTACGCCCGCAAATGGATCATTCTCGGCGTGCTGCTGCTCACCGTTGCCGTCACCACCGGGGTCAGCCTGTGGCTGCCGAAGGAATACACCGCAAGCGCCACGCTCATCGTCGATTCCAAGAGCAAGGATCCGTTCACCGGACAGTTGTTTCCTTCTCAGATGTTCCCCGGCTACATGGCGACTCAGGTCGACGTCATCAAAAGCCCCAATGTGGCGCAAAAAGTGGTGAAAGGGCTGAAGATGACAGACAGCCCCGGCATCCGCGAGCAGTTCATGGAGGCAACCGAAGGCAAAGGGGAAATCAATCAGTGGCTGAGTGACCTGCTGCTACGGAAACTGGAAGTCGTACCCTCGCGCGAGTCCAGTGTGATTACGGTCGCTTTTACCGGGGCCGATCCGCGATTCGCTGCAGCGATGGCCAACGCCTTCGCCAAAACCTACATCGAAACCAGCCTTGAGTTGCGGTTGGCCCCCGCCAGGCAAACGGCTGAATGGTTCGATCAGCAGATCGTCCAGCTGCGCGAAAAAGTGGACCAGGCGCAGCAGAAGCTCACCGCCTATCAGCGCGAGAAGGGCATCGTCGAATCCGAAGAGCGGCTCGACGTCGAAACCCGCCGCATGGCCGACTTGGCCGGGCAGATGGTCGCCGCGCAATCGGCAGCCTTCGATGCCAGCTCGCGCACGCGCGACAGCGCCAGTCTGCCGGAGGTCATCAACAATCCGGTGGTGCAGAACCTCAAGTCCCAGGTGGCGCAGGGCGAAGGCAAGCTGGCCGAACTGAGCGAACGCGTGGGCGCCAACCACCCCGATTTCATTCGCCTGCAGGCCGAGGTGAACAGCTACAAGGCCAAACTCGCCAACGAACTCAGCACCGCCACCCGCGGCGTAGGCGCCACCGCAGGCGCGGCCCGCCAGCGTTTCAGCGAGCTATCCGGCGCCTTCGATCGGCAAAAGGCCAAAGTCCTGGAACTGAAGCAGCAGCGTGAAGAAGCCACCCTGCTGGCGCGCGATCTGGAAAATGCTCAGCGTATTTATGACTCTGCCCTGCAGCGCTATGGCCAGAGCCGCATGGAAGCGCAGTCCACGCAAACCGACATTTCCATTCTGAATCCCGCTGTTCCCCCTACCGAGCATTCCAAACCGCGCGTATTTCTGAATGTCCTGCTGTCATTGTTCCTGGGCAGCTTGCTTGGCGTGGGAGTCGGTTTCCTGGTTGAACTGCTCGACCGGCGCGTGCGTTCCGGGCTCGATATTGCGGTTGCGCTGGAGATCCCAGTGCTGGCCGAGGTCAACAAAAAAGGCCGGCGCCTGGAAGCCCTGCGCCGCCTGTTCCGCCGTAACCGGCCCGCGATGGCCTGACCGTACTCCATACTGCATAAGTCGAGGTTCACATGAATTCATTCACACGCACCAGCGAGCAGGACCGCATCGCCGAAGCGGTCACCAGCATCCGCGCCGACGCCAATATCGGCAAGCTGCTGCAGGATGCCGGCAAGCTCAAGCCGCAGGACATGGAGCGCGTGCTCAAGCTGCAGCAGGAAGAGAACCTGCGCTTCGGCGAGGCCGCGCTCAAGCTCGGCCTGGTCAGCGAGGCCGACATCCAGCAGGCGCTGTCGCACCAGTTCGAATATCCCTACATTCCCGCCGCCGAGGCCAGCCTCAGCCCCGAACTGACCGCCGCCACCGCGCCCTACAGCAAGGAGGCCGAAGCGCTGCGCTCGGTGCGCTCCGAACTGCTGCTGCGCTGGTTCAAGGATGGCCGCAAGACGCTGGCGATCGGCAGTGCGCGTGCCGACGAAGGCGCGAGCTACCTGGCCGCCAACCTGGCCGTGCTGTTTGCGCAGATGGGGCGCAAGGTGCTGCTGATCGACGCCAACATGCGGCAGCCGCGCCAGCAGGACATCTTCAACCTGGGCAACGGCATGGGCCTGTCCGACATCCTGGCCGAGCGCGCGCCTTCGCTGCAGGTGCATACCATCAAGCCATTCCACACCCTGTCCGTGCTGCCCGCCGGGTCGCCGCCGCCCAATCCGGCCGAACTGCTGGCGCGGCCGGCGTTCGGCGCACTGCTGTCCGGGCTGGAAACCAGCTACGACATCATCCTGATCGACACCGCCCCATCGCAGCTTACCTCGGATTACCAGCTGGTCGCAGCGCGCGTCGGCGGCATGCTCATCGCCACCCGCCGCAACGTCAGCCGCATCAGCCCGCTGGCCGAGCTGAAGGAAAAAATCACCCTCTCCGGCGCGCAGGTCGTGGGCGCCGTCGTCCTGGATTGAACGCATGAACACGCTTGCCCCGCGCGCCTCGATGCTCGATGCCCTGGCGCCTCTCAAGACCTGGTGGCCGATCGTCCTCGGCCTGTTGGCGCTGTATGGACCCACCTACTGGACGTTGGCGCACGGTTTATGGAATGAGGACGACTACGCCCACGGCCCCATCGTACTGGTGGTCGCGCTGTATCTCATCTGGCAGCAGCGCGCGGCATTCCTGGTCGACGCCAGCCCCCGGCCTACCAGCGTCGAGGCGGCAATCGGCTGGACGCTGCTTGTAATGGGTCTGCTGGCCTACGCATTGGGCCGCTCGCAGTCAATCCTGCTGTTCGAGGTCGGCTCGCAGATTCCGGTCATTCTCGGCATGCTGCTCATCACCATAGGCATGCGTGCTGCACGCGCCCTGTGGTTTGCGCTTTTCTTCATGCTGTTTATTGTCCCGCTGCCAAGTTTTATAGTGGACAACGCCACCGGCCCGCTCAAGCAATACATCTCGGTGATCGCAGAACAGGTGCTGTATGCGGTCGGTTACCCCATCGCACGTACCGGCGTCACACTTACCGTGGGTCAGTACCAGCTGCTGGTGGCCGATGCTTGCTCGGGCCTGCACTCCATGTTCAGCCTGTCGGCCATGGGTTTGCTGTATCTGTATTTAATGCAGCACACCAGCCTCGCGCGCAACCT
>JADFDN010000103.1 GCA_018262815.1 Thiobacillus sp. | reverse complement strand
TCAGCATCAGCGCATGCGACAGGTTGTTGATGTCTTCCGAGGTGCAGGCGAAATGGATGAACTCGGACACCGCTGCGATTTCGCCGTTGTTGCTGGTTTTTTCCTTGAGGAAATATTCCACTGCTTTCACATCGTGATTGGTGGTCGCCTCGATGGTCTTGACGCGCTCGGCATCCGCCACCGAAAAGCGGTCGGCGATGCCGTCGAGCAGCGCGATGGCCTCGTCCGAAAACGCCGGCACTTCGGCGATTTCGGGCTCGGCCGCGAGCGCCTTCAGCCATTCGATCTCGACGATGACGCGGTATTTGATCAGCGCGTATTCGCTGAAGAAATCGCGCAGCGCGGCAGTCTTGCTGCCGTAGCGGCCATCGAGCGGGGATAGGGCGGTGAGTGCGGTCAGTTCCATCGTGTCGTCATCCGAATTGATATGGGTTGTCTGTTTCTGTTAAACGGCGCGCCGATCGCGCAACTTCAAACGGTTCGCCTGTCGCGGACGGCCTGCGCCAGGGTGCCGCTGTCGACATACTCCAGCTCGCCGCCCACCGGCACGCCGCGCGCCAGGCGGCTGACCCTGATGCCCCGTGCCTTCAGCAGTTCGCCGATGGTATGCGCGGTGGCCTCGCCTTCGGGGGTAAAGTTGGTCGCCAGGATCACTTCCTCGACCACGCCATCGAGCGCGCGATTGATCAGCCGGTCGAGATGGATCTCGCGCGGGCCGATGCCGTCGAGCGGGCTCAGGCGCCCCATCAGCACGAAATACAAGCCGCCGTAGCTCTGCGTGGCTTCCATCATGTTGAAGTCGGCCGGCATCTCGACCACCGCCAGCTGCCGTTTGTCGCGGCGCGGACTGGCGCAGACCTCGCACACTTCCGCTTCGGAAAAATTGTTGCACAGGCGGCAATGGTGCAGGTGCGTCAGCGCATGGTTGAGCGCGCCTGCCAGCGCCTCGGCGCCGCGGCGGTCGCGCTGCAGCAGATGATAGGCCATGCGCGCCGCCGACTTGGGGCCGACCCCCGGCAGCACGCGCAGGGCGCTGATCAGGTGTTCCAGCGCGGCTGGTTGCACGGAGTGCGCCTCAGAACGGCAGTTTCATTCCCGGCGGGATCGGCAGACCGGCGGTCACGCCGGCCATCTTTTCCTGCACCGTGGATTCGACCTTGCGCACCGCATCGTTCACCGCCGCAGCCACCAGGTCTTCCAGCATTTCGCGGTCGTCCGTCATCAGGCTGGGGTCGATGCTGACGCGGCGCACGTCGTATTTGCAGGTCATCGTCACCTTGACCATGCCGGCGCCGCTCTGTCCTTCGATCTCGATTTCGGCCAGCTTGGCCTGCATCTTGGCCATGTTGTCCTGCATCTGCTGAACCTGCTTCATCATGTTGCCGATGCCGCCCTTCATCATGGGTGTTCTCCTAGGGGTTGTATGGTGGATGCGTCGATCTGCCCGCCAAACTGGTCGACCAGCTCGCGCACGAAAGGATCCGATTCGATCGCGGCCACGGCGTCACGCTGGCGCGCTTCCTTGATCCGCGTGCGCACCTGCTGCGGCGTCTGCTCGGCGGCGGCGCCGATTTCGAATGTGACCTGCAAGGTCGCGCCGTACCTGTCGCGCAGCGTCGACACCAGCTTGTCCTGATAGGCGCGATCGAGCAGGTGCTTGTGCGCTTCGCCCACCCGCAGCGTGATCGCGTCATCCGCCTGCGACACCAGTTCGCAGTGATCGGCGAGCATTTTGGCCATGCCGCCGAGACGCAGTTCGGCCACGACGGCGAGCCAGTCCCAGGCCGCATGCGACGAGGGTTCGCGGGCATGCAGCGACGCGGCGGCCGGTACCGGCGGTGCGGCGGTCGCGACCGGTTCGGTGTCCACGGCTTCGGCTCGCGGTTCAGCGGCCGCCACGGCCACGGACCGCTCGCTGGGTGCGATCACCGGCGCAGCGGCGCGCGGTGCAGGCTCGGCGGGTGCCGGCGTCGGGCGCGCTGCCGGCACGGCACGCGGCGTGCTGTTGGCTGAACCCGGCGCAAAGGCCAGCATGCGCAGCAGTGTCATGCAAAAACCGGAATACTCGTCCGGCGCATACGGCAGGTCGCGACGGCCGTTCAGGGCAATCTGGTAGAACAGCTGCACGGTTTCGGCGTCCAGCCGCGCGGCGGCAGCCTGCATCCGCTCGGCGTCGGGACTGCTTTCCGCTGCGCCGGGCGCATGCAGAATCAGCGCCAGCTGGGTGAGCAGGTTGCCCATGTCCTGCAGCGCAGCGTCGAAGGCGATGCCGCCTTCAGCCAGTTGCCGCGCCTGCGTCAGCAGCGCATCGCCGTCCTGCGCGGCCAGCGCATCGAGCAGATCGAACAGGTAGTCGCGCCGCACCGCGCCGAGCATGGCCTCGACTGCCGCCGCCTCGACCTTGCCGCCGCCGTAGGCGATCGCCTGGTCGGTCAGCGACAGCGCGTCGCGCATGCTGCCGGCGGCAGCGCGCGCAAGCAGGTTCAGCGCCGCCGGCTCGGCCTCGACGCGTTCCTGCGCCAGCACGTCGCCGAGGTGCTGCGCGACCAGCGCGGGCGGCATCGGCTTCAGGTTGAACTGCAGGCAGCGGCTCAATACCGTCACCGGGATCTTCTGCGGATCGGTGGTGGCGAGGATGAATTTCACATGCGCCGGGGGTTCTTCCAGCGTCTTCAGCATGGAGTTGAACGCCGGCTTCGACAGCATGTGCACTTCGTCGATGATGTAGACCTTGTAGCGCCCCACCGTCGGCGCGTACTGCGCGTTGTCGAGCACCTCGCGCATGTTGTCGACGCCGGTGTTCGACGCGGCGTCGAGCTCGAGCAGGTCGACAAAGCGGCCGGCGTCGATCTGGGTGCACGCCGAGCAGGTGCCGCACGGCGTCGCGGTGACGCCGGTCTCGCAGTTGAGGCACTTGGCGAGTATCCGCGCCAGCGTGGTCTTGCCCACCCCGCGCGTGCCGGTCAGCAGATAGGCATGGTGCAGCCGCCCCTGGGTCAGCGCGTTGGAGAGCGCCTGCACCACATGCTCCTGCCCCTTGAGGTCGGCAAACGCGCGCGGCCGCCACTTGCGCGCCAGCGCCAGTGCGGGGGAAGCGGAATCGCCAAAGAGATCAGTCATGGGTTATTTAAAAGGCGGGGACCATTCCAGGCTGCTTTCAAACGGAGACAAGGCGGAGAGCCGCAGACAGTACATCACAGTACGGCAAGGCTCGACAACGCGGTATCCGTTTGAAAGCAGCCTGGAATGGCGAGCCTGACCCCGGCACTGGCATCGACCGCTGGGGCTGCTTCCTTCCGGACCTGACCCGATTCACGACCTAGCCATGCGGGGAGACCCGCCGCCTGCATTTTAACCCGGAAGCGGGTCTATTCCTCATCCGCCGGCGCGGTCAGACGGCGTTTTTTCACCGCATCGGCCAGCATGCGCAGCAAGGGAACGGTGTCGTCCCAGCCGATGCAGGCGTCGGTGATCGACATGGCGTATTCCAGCGTCTGGCCCACGATCAGATCCTGGCGCCCTGCGTTCAGGTGGCTTTCGACCATCGCGCCGATGATGCGGGTGTCGCCGCCGGCCACCTGCGCGGCCACGTCGGCGCCAACGTCCATCTGGCGCTGGTACTGCTTGCTCGAATTGGCGTGCGAGAAGTCGATCATCAGCTGCTGGCGCAGGCCGGCCGCTGCCAGTTCGCCGCACGCCAGGTTGACGCTCGCGGCATCGTAGTTGGGCGCCTTGCCGCCGCGCAGGATGACATGCGTGTCCTCGTTGCCCGAGGTGCTGAATACGCCGACGTGGCCCGACTTGGTGATGGAAATGAAGTGGTGGCGCGCCGCCGCTGCCTTGATCGCGTCGACCGCGATCCTGAGGCTGCCGTCGGTGCCGTTCTTGAACCCCACCGGGCACGACAGGCCGGATGCCAGCTGGCGGTGCGACTGCGATTCGGTGGTGCGCGCGCCGATCGCCCCCCAGCTCACCAGGTCGGCGATGTATTGCGGCGAGATCAGATCGAGGAATTCGGTCGCGCACGGCAGGCCGATTTCGTTGATGTCCAGCAGCAGCTTGCGCGCCAGCCGCAGACCTTCGTTGATGTCGAAACTCTCGTCCAGGTGCGGGTCGTTGATCAGCCCTTTCCAGCCCACGGTGGTGCGCGGCTTCTCGAAATACACCCGCATCACGATGATGAGCTCGTGCGCCAGTTCGTCGGCCAGCGGCTTCAGCTTCTTCGCATAGTCGATCGCCGCCGCCGGGTCGTGGATCGAACACGGGCCGACGACGATGAACATGCGGTCGTCCGCCCCGCGCAACACGTCGTGGATGGCGCTGCGCGCATGCGCCACGTGCGCGTGCACGGCTTCGTTGGCGCGCAGTTCGCGCATGATCTGCATCGGGGCGAGCAGTTCGCCGCTTTGCTCGATGCGGGTGTCGTCGGTTCGGGTGGCAGTCATGTTCAGGCTCCGGGTTGTGTGCTTGGCTGCGGCGGCTTCCTAAACAAAAAAACCGCCAGGGGCTGGCGGTTTCGTCAAGGCGTTGCTGCTCGTCTCAGCGCCTCCCGACCGCCTGCGGCGTGGGATAAAAGCGGCTAAAAAAGAACGTTGCGGCACGAATCATGCATGGGAGTCTACCAAAATCAGGCGGATCCCGCCAAGCGCCCGCCAGACGGTGCGATTTGTCGCGAATCTGGACAGCGCGGCCGTTACGCTGTATTGAGACAACAGGGAAAAACAGGGGAATAGTGTGGAAATGACGGCTAACGCGACAGACAACCAACACGCCGGCCAGGAATTGCGACGCGACAAGCGTTTTCCGGTTTCGCAGGCGGCCATCATCACGCAGCCCGGGCATCCCGAAATCGCCTGCGAAATCCGCGATTTCTGTTTCGGCGGACTGTTCCTCAAATTCACCAACCCGGAAGCGGCGATCGGCTCGCTCGCCAAGCGCGCCGACGCTGCAGCGGAGATCGTCTTCAGCCCGGCATCGCTCAGCGCCACCCAGACCTTCCGCGTACCCGCCCGGCTCACCCGCCTGAGCCCGCTCGGCGTCGGCGTCGCCTTCGTCAACCAGCCGGTCGACGCGCTACGCGCTCTGCAAAAACTGCGCATGGCCGAACACCGGCAAAAGCTGGCTGCCCTGCCCACCTCCAGCGCGCATCCGCAGCTGCGCGAGGCCAGCACCACCCTGCTCAGCGAAACCCTGCTCCAGGTGCACGACGAGATCATGCGCGTGCTGGGCGACAAGCTGAACGCAAGCGCCCTGCATGCGTCCGGCATCGCCGAACACAGCGGACTGCTGGCCGCCGCGCACGAATTCGGCAATCACGCGACTGCCGTGCAAACCCGTTTTGTGCAGCAGGTTCTGGATGCGTTGAAGCAGGCGCGCCCGGTGCAGACCCAGGCCACCCGCGACACCATGGACGGCGGGCTGGCCCTGGTCGACGAACTGGATTTCGAAGACTGGCTCGCCACCTCGTCCGAAGCCCACAAGCTGGAAGAACAGTTCCGCGAGCAGCTCGCCGACATCGAGCCGCGCATCGGGCAACTGTTCGGCTTTGCCTGCGACCACAGCAACAACCCCTTCGGCCCCGCCGTCATCGGCCATGCCTACCGCAGCGCGCTGCAGGATGTTCCGGTGCTGGCGCGGGCGCGTCAGGTGGCGTATGCCGCGCTGCGCGACGTCCTGTCCGATCAGCTTGCCCCGCTGTATGCCGAACTGCTGGCGCTGCTGCCCGTGTCGAAGGCCGAAACCGAACAGCAGGCGCATCCGGCCGTGCCCCCGCAGCAGGAAGTTCCGCCGCCGCCCGCTGCCGACGGCCTCGCCCAGGCCGAAGCCCCTGCCCCCGTCGCTGCGGCCTCACCCGGCACCCTCGGTCGGCTGACCGGCTCGCTGCTGGACTTTTTCCGCGGTCAGCCGGCTGCAGCACCGACGGGCGCCGCGTCGCCTCCCGGTGGCGCCACGCCGGGACATGCGCCGCAGGCCGCCGCCGGAGGCGGCGCGGGGGTGCCGTCCGGCAACCCCGCCATGATGGGGGGCGCGCCCGGCGTGGCGCATTCGCCGGTGCTGCAGCGGCTGGCGAGCGCCGGTGCGCTGCCGCCCGCCGTCACCCAGGAAATGCAGCGCTCGGTGGACATGTTCGGCGCGCTGTTCGACACCATGCATGCCGAGAAGTCGGTCAGCGAGGGCATGCGGCCGTTCTTCCAGCAGCTGGAAACCAGTCTCATCAAGCTGGCGATGTCCGACCCGCAATTCCTCAACTCGCCGGCCCATCCGGCGCACAAGGTCCTCAACACGCTCGACCGCATCAGCATGGTGGCGGGCGACGACGGCAAGATCACCGACGCACGTCTGCTGCGTCTGATGAGCCGCTGGACCGATCGCATCAACGCCGAGGCCGACAAGAACCCGGGGGTGTTCGACGAAGCGCGCACCCAGCTCGAGCGCGTGGTGAAGCCGCTGCTCAACGAGCGCGCCGCGCGCGTGTTTCGTCTGCAGGAAATGTGCGAGGGCCGCCAGCGCGCCGAGGTCGTCAAGCAGCGCATCCTGCGCGAACTGCTGGCACGGCTTGACGAACGACCGATTCCCAATGCGGTGATCGAACTGCTGAACGGCGGCTGGCGCAACGTGCTGCTGATGGCCGAGATGCGTCACGGCACCGACAGCGACGAAGCGCGAGAGGCCTGGCGCGTGCTGGAACAGCTCTGCGTATGGCTCGACCCCGAGCACGCCGGCGCCACCCCCGCCGAAATCCAGACGCTGCTTCAACGCATCGACCAGGCGCTCACCCAGGTATGCGCCGACAAATTCGCGCAGGACCGCATCGTCGACCAGCTTGCCTCCGCCCTGTTCGACGAGGACAAGTCGCAGCATCCGCACACCCCGGTCGCCGCCCGTCTCACCGATGCCGCCGCCGAACCGCTGACCGAAGCTCAGGACACCCTTGCCGAGCGCCTGCGCGTCGGCGACTGGCTGCAGTTCAAGTCGCTCGACACGCCGCTCAACCTGATCTGGATCGGCGACCAGCCGCCGGTGTACGTGTTCGCCAACTACCGCGGCATCAAGAAGCTCGACCTCAAGCGCGACACGCTGCTGCAGTCGCTGGAGGCCGGCGAGGCCCAGTGGACCGAGGATCTGGAGCTGCCGCTGATGGACCGCTCCTACAGCGCGATGATCCAGAAGATGCAGCGCGACCTCCTGTGGCAGGCTTCGCACGACCCTGCCACCGGGCTCGCCAACCGCAGGAGTTTCTTCCGCGCCATCCGCCGCACCTGGCTGCGCAGCCCGTCGAGCGACGGCGGCTATGCGATCGGCGTGGTCCAGCTCGATATCAGCAGTCCCGCCGGCGAAGCCGTGGGCACCGAAATCCGCACACCCATCCTGCGCGAATACGCACAGATTCTGCCCACGCTGCTGCCGTCCAATGCCCTGCTGGCGCGTGCGGGCGAATCCGGCATTGCGTTCTGGATCGAAGCCGCCGGCCGCGCCTCGGCCGAAGCGCAAACTTCGGCGCTGCTGCAGGCATTGACCACCCAGCCGCAGGAAATCAACGGCACCCGCTATC
>JADFDN010000102.1 GCA_018262815.1 Thiobacillus sp. | reverse complement strand
GCCTCAAGCTGGGCAAGGTCAAGCTTCCCTATGGCCTCTACAATGAAACGCGCGACGTGCCGTTCACCCGGCCCGGCATCCTGTTGCCGCAATCGGTCTACATCGACAACAGTCGCGACCTCCTGCTCGCCGCGCCCGGCGTATTCGCCCACGGCGCCAGCGTGCAGGCATATGGGGCGGTCGATTTTCTGCTGGGCTGGGTACGCCCGGATTTCGACAGCGAATCGGTTGAATATGTCTTTCTGGGCAACACCCGGCCCGGCAAGCTGAAAGGAACCGGGGCCATCGGCGCTCGTCTGCGCTGGGACGCGCCCACCGACACCACCTTGATGCTGACCTACGCCGATGCGCGTGCCGATTACTCGCCCGGCAGCATGGACAGCCTGACAGCAGGACAAGTCCGTTTCCGCAATCTGCTGGCCACCGTGCAGCAGCGCTTCGATACCCTGACGCTGACGGCCGAATACGGTGAACCCCGCGGAAATCTGACCGGTTTCGGACCTGCGCTTCCGGGCAGCTCGCGTACGGTGCAGGCGTTTTACCTGCAGGGCGAATGGCGCTTTCACCCCGCATGGGAACTGATGCTGCGTCACGACCTGTTCTACCGCGACAAGAGCGACAGGAGCGGCCGCCAGTTTCAGGCCGCCACCGGCCTGCCGGCACACAACATGTTTGCCCGTGACTGGACGCTGGGCCTGCGCTGGGATGCCACCCCCAGCCTGATGATGCGTGCGGAATACCATCACGTGAACGGGACCGGCTGGCTGCCGGGGCCAGACAATCCGGCTTTCCTCAGCCGCGAACAACGCTGGAACATGTGGCTATTGCAGGCGGCTTACCGCTTCTAGCGCAATGCGTTTTCCCGAATTTCTCAGCCTGAAGTGGAAGCTTCTGCTGCCGCTCACGCTGGCCATGGCGACCGGCACGGTGGCGCTCACCTGGATCAACGATGCCAACCTGCGCCGCGAGGTCCAGCAGTCGCGGCTCGACAGCGCCATCCGCAACGAATCGCTGCTGAGATTCCTGATCCAGCAGAACGAACGTCAGCTGGTGGACGCAGGTGCGGCGCTGGCCGATTTTCTGGTGGCCAGCCGGGGCGGTCCGCCCGACCTGACGTCCGGCCTGGTCCTGCAGCCCTACTGGGAACAGCTCAGCCTCAACCAGGGCTTTGAAAGCCTGCGCCTGTACGATTCCGGCCAGCGGCTCCTGACCGCCTTCGGCAACATCCCCGCGCCCGACGACCTGATGACCGCCCGGCTGACCGAAGTGCTGACCCGCGAGCGCCCCGTCAGCGGCCTCTACTGCGCCGATCGCTGCCTGTTCTATGGCATGGCGCCGGTGCTGCACGCCGGTGTCACGGCCGGCGTGATGGTGGTGTCGATGGACCTGTCCAGCCTGCTGAGCGCATTCGGCCAGAGCAGCGGGCGCGATCTTGCCGTAGCGGTCGGCCGTCACCGAACCCTGCAGCTGCTCGCCTCCACCACCCCGGACATCCGATCGATGGTGGACAAGGCACGGTTCGCACCCTACCTGCAGCATCCGCAACTCGAAACCGCGTTGACCCGCAACGAAGGCAAGGTGCACGAGTGGCAGAGACTGAAGCCGCTCGCAGACGCGGCGGGCAGCCCTGATTTCATTACGCGCAAGGACGTGACCGATGGCGAGCAGGCGATCGAGCGGGCATTCCTGGCCAATCTGGCCACTGGCCTGCTGGTATTCATCCTGGCCGAGGGCGTATTGCTGATTTCGCTTGCCTGGTTCATGCGACGGATGAACCGGGTCAGCACCGGCCTGCCGCTGCTGGGCGAGGGCCGCTGGCAGGACGCGCGGCAACACCTGCAATTCCGCAACAAGCCGCCTCGCGACGAACTCTCCACGCTGGAGGCGGCGGCGCTCACGCTCGCCGGCCAGCTCGAATCGCTCGACACCGCCTCACGCAGCCAGCAGAGCGATCTCGCCCGCCTGGTCGACACGCTGTCGCACGAGCGCGACTTCATTTCGGGTCTGCTGGACACGGCACAGGCCCTGATCCTGACGCTGGACCGGCACGGCGCGATCCGCATGGCGAACCATTATGTGGAAACGCTCACCGGCCTCACCGAAAGCCAGCTGCTCGGAGAGGATTATTTCAGACAGATGATCGCCCCGCAGGAAAGCCGCGACTGGCGTGCGCGATTGCTGGGGCACTTTGCCAGCGAATCCGCGCCATTTCGATTCGAGGCGCTGCTCGCCACCCCCGGAGGCCTGCGCAACATCACCTGGGTGCACTCCCTGATCGGGCAGGAGAGCGGCAGCGAACCGCTGATCCTCTCGGTGGGCCTGGACCTGACCGAACTGAAGAGCGCGCAGGCACGTGCCAGCTATCTGTCGGACTACGACACCCTGACCGGCCTCTACAACCGTCAGGGTTTCCAGCGGCGTCTGGCCCATGCGCTGACCGAACTGAAGAGCGGCGCGCTGCTGCTGATCGACCTCGACGATTTCAAGGCGATCAACGATCTTGCAGGCCATAGCGCAGGCGACACGGTGATTCAGCACGTGGCCGAGCGCCTGCGCGAACTCGTGCCGCCCCCCAAACTCGCCGCCCGGCTGGGAGGCGACGAGTTTGCGCTGTTTTTCGAACCCCTGCCGGATGCGCAATTGCTGCAGACCGCACGTTTTCTGTGCAAGGGCGAGCGCGAGCGGCATATCGCCACCGCCTGCGTCGGTATCGCCGTGGTACAGGCCGGCTGCACCACCGAAAGCCTGCTCGGCCATGCCGATCTGGCGCTGTCCCAGGCACGCGCCAAGGGCCGTTCCAACTGGCACCTGTACAACCCGGCCGACGGCACCCGCGAAAGCCTGCTCGACCGTACCGAGCAACTCGGGTTGATCACCGACGCGCTGCACGACAACCGGCTGGCGCTGTTCCTGCAGCCCATCATGGCGGTCCAGTCCGGCCAAGCCACACATTACGAGGCCTTGCTGCGCGTCCATGCGCGCGATGGCCAGATACTGCCGCCGGCCCCGCTGATCGCGGCGGCCGAGGCCTCCGGCCTGATCCGCGATATCGACCAGTGGGTGCTGCAGCATGCCATCGAACTGATCGCCGGGCACCCCGGCCTGCGTCTCGCGGTGAACCTGTCCGCCCGCAGCCTCGACAACCCCGAGTTGCCAGGGCTGCTGCAGGGCATGCTGCAGGAACACGGCGTCAAGCCCCAGCAACTGGTGCTGGAAATCACCGAAACCGCGGCCCTCACCCAGATGACGCATGCAGAAATTCTGCTCAACGGAATACGCGCGCTCGGCTGCAAGCTGGCGCTGGACGATTTCGGCGTCGGCTTTTCCACCTTCCAGTACCTCAAGCATCTGCCGGTGGATTTCGTCAAGATCGACGGCTCCTTCATCCGCACGCTGGACCACAGCGAGGATGACCGCCTGTTCGTGAAAGCGCTGGTCGAAGCGATCCACGGTTACGGCAAGCTCGCGGTCGCGGAGTATGTCGAAACGGCGGCCATCCTGCAGTGGGTGAAAGCGCTCGGAATCGATTATGCCCAGGGTTATCACTTCGGCCGGCCGCAGCCCGCCGATAGCGTGCTGACATCCCGAACTGGCTGAGCGCGAACTGGATGCTATACCTAATCCAAGAACCCAACCGTATCAGGAGCTTTCCATGAATACGCGTTTTGATGCCCCCCGCACCGCCGTCTTCGACCCTGATGGTTTCTTGATCGATCCGGACATGTGGAGTGAAAGCCTGGCAGACCGCGTCGCCCAGGCCGACGGGCTCGGCGAGTTGAACGATTTGCAGATCGGTCTGCTGCATGCCTTGCGGCGCGAGTTTGCCAAGCACGGCACCGTCACGGCACTGAGCCACGTCTGCCATCTCACCGGGCAAAGCGCCGACTGCATGCAGCACCTGTTCCCCAGCCCGCGCGAAGCCTGGCGGATTGCCGGCCTGCCCAATCCGGGCGAGGAAGCCAAGGCCTACATGTAACATCCGGCCAGAGCACGGCCGTCAAACCCTGCCTGCCCGTTGCACGTCGCGTCCCTGCACGACGGCATCGCGCAACAAGCGGAGTCCATGATTCCACACGGACGCCAGTCCACCCCCTGCAACCTGAGTCCATAGGCAGATCGGCGTTGCCATTTGCGGGTCTCGCGGCGCCCGGATTCCGGTAAAATTGCCGTTTTCCATTACGTTAAGAGAATTTCACCATGTCCATGGCCGACCGCGACGGCGTCATCTGGTACGACGGCAAACTCGTACCCTGGCGCGACGCCACCACCCACGTCCTCACCCATACGCTGCATTACGGCATGGGCGTCTTCGAGGGCGTGCGTGCCTACAAGGCCGAACAGGGCACGGCGATCTTCCGCCTGCAGGAGCACACCGACCGACTGTTCCGCTCCGCCCACATCCTCGGCATGAAGCTGCCGTTCGACAAGGCAACGATTTCCGAGGCGCAGCGCACCGTGGTGCGCGAAAACAAGCTCGAATCCGGCTACCTGCGTCCGATGGCCTTTTTCGGCTCGGAAGCGATGGGCATTTCGGCGAAGAACCTGTCGGTGCACGTCATCGTCGCCGCCTGGCCATGGGGCGCCTACCTCGGGCAGGAAGCGCTGGATAACGGCATCCGCGTCAAGACCAGCTCGTTCTCGCGCCACCATGTGAACATCACCATGTGCAAGGCCAAGGCCAACGGCAACTACATGAACTCCATCCTCGCCCACAAGGAAGCCGAGATGGACGGCTACGACGAGGCGCTGCTGCTCGACGTCGACGGCTTCGTCGCCGAAGGCTCTGGGGAAAACGTCTTCATCATCCGAAACGGCAAGCTTTATACGCCCGACCTGACCAGCGCGCTGGAAGGCATCACCCGCGACACCATTGTGCAGTTGGCCGGCGAAATCGGCCTGCCGGTGATCGAGAAGCGCATCACGCGCGACGAGGTCTACAGCGCCGACGAGGCCTTCTTTACCGGGACCGCCGCCGAAGTCACGCCGATCCGCGAACTCGACAACCGCGCCATCGGCGAAGGCACGCGCGGCCCCCTCACGGCCAAATTGCAGGCGATGTATTTCGACTGCGTGCACGGTCGCGCTGCGGCCCACACCGACTGGCTCACGCCGGTCAAATAGGCGAGACCGGCATGAGCGAGCGGACCGACAATACCCAGCGCGTCATCGAGGTCACCGAGAGCGACCTGCCTCTGCATTGCCCGATGCCGCAGCATGCCGACTGGAACGCGCATCCGCGCGTGTACCTGCCGATCGAATCGCGCGGCGATGCACTGTGCCCATATTGCGGCACGCTTTATCGCCTGAAAGGCAAGCCCAGCGGCGCCCATCACTGATCTTTCCGCCCGGCGGCCAGGCTGGCTTCATCGAGGGGCTGCTTGCCGCCGCGGCCCCATCAGGGCGCATCACGCAATCCGAGAATCATGTCCGAACACGCATTTCCCACGCCAGAAGCCGCCGAAGCGGCGTTCTATGCCGCCTTCGAGGCACGCTCGCTCGACGCCATGATGGCGGTCTGGTCGCACGCCGATCACATCGCCTGCATTCACCCGCTGGCCGCGCCGCTGAACGGACGCGCTGCTGTTGCGGCCGGATGGCACAGCATGTTCGAGGCTGCTGGGCAGTTCCGCGTGCAGGTGGAAACCGTGCATGAAATGCGCGAGTCCGAACAGGTCATCCGCATCGTGCGCGAGTATCTTGTCATCGGCCAGGAAACCGAGCCGCGCCCTCCGATCCTGGCGACCAATGTGTACCGCAAGGAAGCCGACGGCTGGCGCATGACGCTGCACCACGCCTCGCCGCTCCACGTAGGCGGCACGCCCCCCTCGCGCACCCCGCCCGTGGTGCTGCATTGAACGGCCGTTGAAGCCCGCCACGGATACCGCACCTTACCGTGCGCCGAGCTGGCTGCCCGGCGGTCACCTGCAAACGATCTACACCAGCCTGTTCATCCGCGTGCCGCCGCTCGCCACCCGGCGCGAACGGCTGGAATTGCCGGACGGCGACTTCCTCGACTTCGACTGGGTCGACGGCCGCGCCGGTGCGCCTGTGGTGCTGCTGTTCCACGGCCTGGAGGGCAGCGCCGACAGCCATTACGCACGCGATCTCCTGGCCCATGCGCGGGCACGCGGCTGGCATGGCGTGGTCGCCCATTTCCGCGGCTGCTCGGGCGAGGACAACCGGCTGCCGCGCGCCTATTTCGCCGGCGACAGCGGCGACATCGAGCGGATGCTGCGCCACGTCCGGGCGCAGCATCCCGGTTCGCCGATTTATGCCGTCGGCGTTTCGCTGGGAGGCAACGCGTTGCTGAAATGGCTGGGCGAGGCAGGCGGGGCGGCGCACGAACTGGTCGCTTGCGCTGCGGGCGTGTCCGCACCGCTCGACTTGACCGCGGCGGGACACGCGCTCGATCGCGGCTTCAATCGCCGCGTCTATACCGCGCGTTTTCTCGTCACTCTGAAGGCGAAAGCCCTGCGCAAGGCGGCGCTTTTTCCGGGGATGCTCGATGCAAAAGCCATTGCGGCCGCCACGACCTTCCGCGAATTCGACACGCTGGTCACCGCACGGCTGCACGGATTCCGTGATGCGGACGACTACTGGCTGCGGGCGTCGTCCAAACCGCTGCTCAAATCCATCGCCGTGCCCACGCTGCTCATCAATGCGAGAAACGATCCGTTTTTGCCTGCATGGGCGCTGCCCGGCCGGAACGATGTCGCGCCCGCCGTCACGCTCGAACAGCCCGAAGCCGGTGGTCATGTGGCATTTCCATCCGGCCCCTTCCCGGGCAATCTCGACTGGCTGCCACGCCGCCTGATGCAGCATTTCGACACTCAGCGCGGGTAGAATCGGCGCATTGCCAATCAGGGAGTGCGTTGTGGAATACCCCAAGGAAATCTTCAAGGCCTACGACATCCGCGGCATCGTCGGGAAAACCTTCACGCCGGAAATCGTCGAGGCCATCGGTCACGCCATCGGCTCCGAAGCGGTCGCACGCGGACAGAAGGAAATCTGCATCGGCCGCGACGGCCGTCTGTCCGGCCCGGACATGGCTGCGGCGCTGGCGCGCGGCATCCGCAAGGCCGGCATCGGGGTGGTCGACCTCGGCATGGTCGCCACGCCGATGACCTACTACGCTGCCTATCAACTGAAGACGAACAGCGCGGTGATGGTCACCGGCAGCCACAACCCGCCCGATTACAACGGCCTGAAAATGGTTCTCGGCGGTGAAACCCTGTCGGGCGACACCATCCAGAAGCTGCGCGAGCGGCTGCTCGACAACGATCTCGTTCATGGCGACGGCAGCTACCGCCAGCACGACATCGCCGGCGAGTACCTCACGCGCATCGTCTCCGACGTCAAGCTCACGCGCCCGATGAAAATCATCGTCGACTGCGGCAACGGCGTGCCCGGCGCCTTCGCGCCCAAGCTGTATCGCGACATGGGCTGCCAGGTGGAAGAGCTGTTCTGCGAAGTCGACGGCAACTTCCCCAACCACCACCCCGATCCGTCGCAGCCGAAAAACCTGCAGGACCTGATCGCCGCGCTGAAAACCAGCGACGCCGAAATCGGGCTGGCCTTCGACGGCGACGGCGACCGTCTGGGCGTCGTCACCAAGGACGGCAGCATCATCTTCCCCGATCGTCAGCTGATGCTGTTCGCCGACGACGTGCTCAGCCGCAATCCCGGCGCCGAGATCATTTTCGACGTCAAGTCGACGCGCAACCTGTTCAACTGGATCCGCGAACGTGGCGGTCGCCCGCTGCTATGGAAAACCGGCCACAGCTTCATCAAGGCCAAGATGAAGGAAACCGGCGCGC
>JADFDN010000101.1 GCA_018262815.1 Thiobacillus sp. | reverse complement strand
CGGCAACTACAATGCGCACCTGTCGGCCTATCCCGAACTCGACTGGGAGCACTTCGCGCGCAGCTTCGTGATGGAGCTGGGACTGACCTTCAATCCCTACACCATCCAGATCGAGCCGCACGACGCGATGGCCGAACTGTACGACGCGATCGCGCGCACCAATACCATCCTCATCGACCTCAATCGCGATGTCTGGGGTTACATCTCGGTCGGATACTTCAAGCAGAAGGTGAAGGCGGGCGAGGTGGGCTCGTCCACCATGCCGCACAAGGTCAATCCGATCGATTTCGAGAACAGCGAAGGCAATCTGGGGCTGGCCAACGCGGTGCTGCGCCATCTGGCCGAGAAGCTTCCGGTCTCGCGTTGGCAGCGCGACCTCACCGATTCGACCGTGCTGCGCAACATGGGGGTCGGTTTCGGCTACAGCCTCTTGGCCTACGAATCCTGCCTGCGCGGCCTTTCCAAGCTCGAAGCCAACCCGGCCGCACTCGCCGCCGACCTCGACGCCAACTGGGAAGTGCTGGCCGAGCCGATCCAGACCGTGATGCGACGTTACGGCGTGGCCAACCCCTATGAACAGCTGAAGGAACTGACGCGCGGCAAGGCCGGCATGACGCGCGAGACGCTGCATGTCTTCATCGATGGGCTGGCGATTCCGGACGGCGAGAAGACGCGTCTGAAAGCCCTGACGCCGGGCACCTATACCGGCGTGGCGGCCGAACTGGCCCGGCAGATCTGAACGGAGGCTCCATGTCCGACCATGCGCTGGATGTCGGCCTTGCCGATTTCGATCGAAACGTCCTTGACGAGTCGAGGCATCGCCCGGTGGTGGTCGATTTCTGGGCGCCCTGGTGCGGCCCGTGCAAATCGCTCAAGCCCGTCCTGGAAAAGCTCGCGGCCGAATACGGCGGCAAGTTCCTGCTGGCCAAGATCAATTCGGACGATAACCAGGAACTCGCGGCACGTTACGGCGTGCGCGGCATTCCCAGCGTCAAGGCGTTCATCAATGGCGAGCCGGTCGACGAATTTTCCGGCGCGTTGCCGGAAGGCGAGGTGCGTGCCTTCCTCGATCGCCTGATTCCGAGCCCGGCCGAGGAACTGCGCGGGCAGGCCGCCGCATTGCGGGAGGGCGGCGATCTGCCCGCCGCGCTGCAGGCGCTCGCCGACGCATCGAGGCTTGACCCGGATCATGTCGGCGTGCGGCTCGATGCGGCGGAAATCATGCTGGATCTCAACGAAGCCGACGAGGCGCGCCGGCTGATCGGCAGCGTGGCGGACGATGTCGACCCGCGCGTGCCGCAGCTCAAGGCCCGCCTGCAATTCCTGGGCGCGGCTGGCGAGGACGAGGCGGCGCTCCAGGCACGGGTGGCGGCGAACGAAAACGATCTGGAGGCACGGCTGAAACTGGCCAATCTGCTGGTCGCCGCCGGCCAGTACGAACCGGGCATGGATCAGTTGCTGGAAATCGTGCGCCGCGACCGCGGCTTCGGGGATGACATCGGACGCAAGACCCTGTTGTCGGTATTCGACCTGCTGGGCGGCGGCGAGCTGGTGAGCCGCTACCGGCGCCTGCTGGCCAGCGCGCTGAACTGAGTCGGTGCGCCTTCATGCCGGGTGCGCATGAAGGGCGGGCAGAACCTTATTCCCCGGCGTAAAGCGAAACCGCAGCGATTTCCGCATCGCTGAGGTTCGCCACCGCGTGGGTCATCACGGCAGTCTGTGCACCCTGGGGGTTTCCGGCGCGATAGGCCAGCAGTTTTTCCTGCATGGCCGCAGGGGTCAGCCCTCTGAGCGCGGGACTGTTTTCGATCCCCTGCCCGAGGTCGCCATGGCAGTTGACGCACTTGGCGGTATAGACGTCGAGCCCGTAAGGCTGGGCTTCCGGCGGAAGGGCGGCCAGAATGTCCTTGGGGTCGCTTGCGGTCGATGTGGCCGGCGCCTCCTTCTCCTCGCTGGGGGAGGGGCTGTCGCCGCAGGCGGCAAGCATGGCAAGCAAAAGCAGACTCGTACCGAAGTGGGTGGCTCTCATGGCAATCTCGTGAATTCAATCGGGGCGGGGGGTTTGCTGCATCCGCAGGGCGTGTTCCGCACACGCCCTGCGCAGTCATGATTCTGTCACATTTTGCTCAGTCGATGGCCTGGTAGCGGACTTCGACGATTTCCACCTCACGCCGTCCGTCAGGCGTCTGCACGCTGACGGTGTCGCCTTCGCGTGCCTTCAGGAGCGCGCGCGCCATCGGCGAAATCCAGGCGATGCGACCGCGACCGGCGTCGGCTTCGTCGATGCCGACGATGGCATAGGTGGATTCTTTGCCGCTTTCATCCGCGACGGTGACGGTGGCGCCGAAGAATATCTGGTCGGTCTCCTCCCGCGTGGCAGGGTCGACGACCTCGGCATGTTCCAGCCGCTTGGACAGGAAGCGGATGCGGCGGTCGACTTCGCGCAGGCGCTTCTTGCCGTAGATGTAGTCGCCGTTTTCCGAGCGGTCGCCGTTGCTCGCCGCCCAGGAAATGGTTTCGACCAGCCTGGGCCGCTCGACTTTCCACAGCTGGTTGAATTCGGCGTCGAGCTGCGCGTAGCCGGCGGGCGTCATGTAGTTCTTCGATCCGGCAGGAAGCGCCAGCGCGGCGACGTCGTCTTCGTCGGCATCGGCCGCGTCGGTTTCCTTTACAAAAGCTTTATTCATCGTCCCAGCAGATAGGCAAGCAGCGAAAGCGCCAGCGACATGAGAATGACGCTGGTGAAGGGGAAATAGAACGTGCCGCGCGCGCGTTTGATCCGCAGGTCGCCCGGCAGTCGGCCCAGGCCCAGACGGTTGAGCCAGGGAGTGAGCAGGCCGAGGATCAGCAGCGCTGCAATCAGGGTGACCAGCCATTTCAGCATGGTGGCAGTTTAGCCGATGCAGACCGGGCATGGCTGCGCACCGCGGCGCTGCCGGAGGGGCGATTCAGGGTTGGGACTCCAGCTGCGCGCGCTGCGCCTCGGCTGCGTCCTTGAGCTGCTGCTCTGCAGCACGCGCTTTTTCCATGGCTTCGATCTGCGTTTCGAAGACCGCACCGGCCGGGCGTTCAGCTTCGGGCTGCGGCGGCGGGGTGGGGTCGCAGGCGGCTACCATCAAGGCAAGCGTGATCGGAATCCATTTCATGATGCGTCCTCCAGCAGGCCGGTAGGCAGGCCGTCGATGCTGACCTGGTTTTTTTCGCGCCAGTAATCCAGCAGACCGATCGTCCCCTTCTTTTCGGCCCAGCGCGCCAGCGTGTCGCGTTCGCCCTGATAGACGAACTTCGGCACGGCGTAGCCGCACGAGGTCTGCACCGACTCGATGTCGAGCACGATGAGCTGGCGTTCGCCGGGCAGGGCGGGAAAGTGGCGGCGCAACGCGCCCCATTCGGCATCCTGCCGGCGCACGACGCGGCCGTGTCCATACAGGCGGAGAATCAGCGGGGCGGCGTCGAAGCTGCACCACATCATCGTCATGCGGCCATCGTGCTTCAGGTGGGCGGCGGTCTCGTTGCCGCTGCCGGTGAGGTCGAGATACGCCACCCGATGTTCGTCGATCACCCGCAGGCTGTCCATGCCCTTGGGCGATAGGTTGAGACGGCTGTCGGCGGTGCCGGAGGCGGTAAAAAAGATCTTCTGCGCGGCAATGAAGTCGCGGTGCATGTTTTCAAGTGCAGGATAGAAGCGCGCCATCAGTTGATCTGCTTCTTGAGAAACTCTGCGAGGATGCGAAGCCGCGTCACGCTGTCGTTCATTTCCAGCAGGTTCTGCTTGATGGAACGCTTGAGCGGCAGCACTTCGGACAGGCGGTAGCCGACCCATACGGCGTTGTCGAATTGGTGCGGCGCGGGGAAGTGCGCGTCGCCATGCTCGCCGATGATGTGGCGCAGGATTTCGACGGCAAGCTCGAGGTCGTCGGGCACGGCCGTGGCTGCCTCGCTGCTGACCGCTTCCACAGTGCCGATCAGCAGTCCGCTGGGCTCGGTCCGGATGCTGCGGATGACGAAGCGTTCCTGCGCCAGGGTGTCGATATGGAGGATGCCGGTCTGCGGCATGTCCCAGTCGGTGACCCGCACGCAGGTGCCGACGACATAGGGAACGGCGGGGGTGCCCGTCTCGCCGCCTTCGCGGATGGCGCAGATGCCGAACGGCGTGTTGTCGGCGATCGCCTGCTTGACCATGTCGAGGTAACGCTGCTCGAAAATGCGCAGCGGCAGCACTCCGCCGGGAAACACCACGGTATTCAGCGGGAACAGCGGAAGCGTGGTTTGTTCGAAAGCACTGCTCATCGCGCGTCCCCCCAGCGCGCCATCAGCGTGTGCTGGATA
Source organism: Thiobacillus sp. (assembly GCA_018262815.1). GTDB lineage: Bacteria > Pseudomonadota > Gammaproteobacteria > Burkholderiales > Thiobacillaceae > Thiobacillus. The sequence goes on along the minus strand of JADFDN010000101.1, from coordinate 3,512 downwards.
CCCAGCTGATCGAGGATGCGCGCGACGATGAAGTCGACGATATCCTCGACCGATTGCGGACGATGATAAAAGCCGGGGTTGGCCGGCAGGATCACAGCATTCATCTTCGACAGCGTCAGCATGTTGTCCAGATGCAGGGTGGAGAACGGTGTCTCGCGCGGAACGAGGATGAGCTTTCTCTGCTCCTTCAGCATGACGTCGGCCGCGCGTTCGATCAGGTTGTCCGACAGGCCGTGGGCAATGGCGGCGAGCGTGCCCATCGAACACGGGCACACCACCATCGCGTCGGCCGGATTGGAACCGGAGGCGACTGGTGCATTCCAGTCTTCGCGGCCGAATACGCGCAACTGGCCGTCGCGTGCATTCAGGCCCTCGGACAGCTGTTTTTCGAGATCGCCGGCGCGCGCCGGGAGCGCCACGCCGAGTTCCTGCTTGGCGACGATATGGGCAGCCTGCGACACCAGCAGGTACACGCGCAGATCGGCGGCCAGCAGGCATTCGAGCAGACGCAGGCCATAGGCCATGCCGGAGGCGCCGGACAGCGCCAGGGTTACGGTGCGGACGGGGGAATGCATGACGCCGATTGTCGCCCGGATGAGGCGGCACCGGCAAGCAGACGCGCCACGATCACGCCATTCACGGCGCCGAAAGTCAGGGCGGCGGCGGCAAACACCGGCAGCAGCGTGACCACCGCGGCACTCGGCAACAACCACCAGGCGGCCAGCGCGAGCTGTCCGCCGATGTGGCCGAAGGCCGCCAGAACAGACAGGCTGACCGGGCCGAAATGGCGGCTCGGCAGATGACGCGCCAGGGCCAGCACGAACAGGCTGGCGAGCGCGCCGGCGGCCGACAGCCAGAATCCCGGCGCAAACAGACTGCCCAGCAGCAGGCCGCCGCCCAGCACGCGTAGGGCGGAGACCCAGGCCGCCGCGCGCCAGCCATATTGCAGCAATACCAGCAGGATGACGATGTTGGCGAGTCCGGGCTTGACGCCGGGGACGGGGCTGGGTATCGCCGCCTCGGCCAGCGTGAGGCCGATGGCCAGTGCGGCCAGCCGCGCAATGCGGCGGTCGTCCGGCGTGACCGGCAGTTCAATAGCCGAGCGTGTCATACGCAGCCTTGCGTCCGCGGATTTCGAGGCTGATCTGGTTCGGCAGGCACAGAGCGGCCTGGCCGGACTGGGTGAGCCAGCCCTGCTTGACGCAGAGTTGCCGGGGCGAAGGATCGGCGACGACGCGGGCGCGCCCGGGTTCGATCGCGATGCGCGTGGTGCCGAGCGGACCGTCGACCGAGACGGTTTGTGCGTGCGTCAGCGGGAGATTCTTCACGATCCGGCCGGCCGCGCGGATGACGACGCTGTCGCCGCGATCGCCGCTCCAGGCCCATGCCGTCAGCGCGGCGACCAGGCCAGCACCGGCCAGCAGAACGCCCACGTCGCCGGCGCGCAGCAGCATCAGCTGAGTTCGCGGTGCCGTACCAGCACCTGCTCGCGTTCGCGGAAGGCGGCAGCCAGCGTTTCGGCGAAATACACGCTGCGATGCTGGCCTCCGGTGCAGCCGATGGCCACCGTGAGATAGGCGCGATGGTCGCGAATGAAACACGGCAGCCAGTTCTCGACGAAGCCGCGGATGTCGGCCAGCAACGCCATGGCGTTGGGGCTGGTTTCGATGTACTCCTTGACCGGCTGGTCGCGTCCGGTGAGCGGGCGCAGTTCGGCAACGTAGTGCGGGTTGGGCAGGCAGCGTACGTCGAACACCATGTCGGCATCGAGCGGTATGCCGTGCTTGAAGCCGAAGGATTCGAACAGCAATGTGATGCGCGAGCGATCCTGGCCGATCAGGTCCTTGATCCACATCCGCAGGGCGGCAGCGGACAGGTCGCTGGTGTCGATGCGGTGTGCCAGCAATGCGATGTCGCCGAGCATCTCGCGTTCGAGCTGGATGGCTTCCTGCAGCGATACGCTGTCGCTGGACAGCGGATGGCGCCGCCGCGTCTCGGAAAAACGCTTGACCAGGGTCAGCGTCTTCGCCTCCAGAAAGATCACCCGCAGGTCGGCGCCCTGCGCGCGCAGGGTCTCGGCGATCGTGGGCAATTGCGCAAAGCTCGCGCTGCTGCGCGCATCGATGGCGATCGCGATGCGTTGGTGGCCTTCCTGCTTGAGATAGTCGACCAGCGGCTGCAGCATGGCCAGCGGCAGGTTGTCGACGCAGTAATAGCCGATGTCTTCCAGCACCGCGATGGCAATGCTCTTGCCCGAGCCCGACAGTCCGGAAACCAGAACGATCTGCATCAGCTGTTTCCGTCGATGGCAGCCTGCTGGCGCTTGATGAATTGCTCGACAGGATTGATCCCGCGGCGCTTGAGCAGATGATTGCGCACTGCCACTTCGACCAGTACGGCGAGGTTGCGGCCGGCGGCCACCGGGATGCGCACCTTGGGAATGCCGACGCCGAGGATGGTCTCGGTCGACGCCACCATGTCGAGCCTGTTGAGACCGACTTCGCCGATTTCCTCCGGGTGCACCAGTTCGACCATGAGCTTGAGGTTCTTGAGCGGCTTGACGGCCATTTCGCCAAACAGGAAACGGATGTTGAGGATGCCGAGGCCGCGTACTTCCAGAAAGTCGCGGATCAGAGGCGGGCAGCTGCCTTCCAGCGTTTCAGGCGCGACATGCTTGAGCTCGACGACATCGTCGGCGATCAGCCGGTGGCCGCGCGTGATCAGCTCCAGCGCCAGCTCGCTCTTGCCGACGCCGGCGTCGCCCTTGATGAGCACGCCGGTGCCGAGCACTTCCAGAAATACGCCGTGCAGCGAGGTGACCTCGGCCAGGCTCTGCGTCAGGTAATGTCCCAGATAGGACATCAGGATGGGGCTCGCGAGCGTCGAGGTGAACAGCGGCGTTTCGCTGCGTTCGGCTGCATCGAGCAGGACCGGCGGAACGGTTTCGCCATTGGACACGACGATGGCGGCCAGCTCGGTCGAGAACAGATGGTCGATGGCGTCCTGCAGGGCGGAGGCGGGCAGGCCGCGCAGGTAATCCATTTCGGCGCAGCCCAGCACCTGCACCCGGTTGGGGTGGACGAAGTTCAGGTGGCCGATGAGCGCCAGCGTCGGCTTCTGGATGGTTTCGGAGGACAGGGTGCGCTGGCCGCCATTGCGTCCCGCCACCCAGTGCAGGCCGAGCTGTTCCGCCATGTCGCGGAACAGGGTTTCGACCGAAACGTGGCTGGTATCGTCCATGCGCGGGCTGCGCGCCTAGGTGGACCATGCGCCGAGCAGCGCAATCAGTTCGGAGGGGGTGGCAACGTCCAGCATCTTCGTCCGCATGGTCTCGTCGCCGAACAGCTGGGCCAGCTCGCCCAGAATCTGCAGATGCCGTTCGTTGGCATCCTTGGGCACCAGCAGGATGAAGCACAGCGACACCGGCTGATTGTCGGGCGCATCGAACTCGAGCGGCGCCTTCAGCCGGTAAAACGCGCCACAGGCGTCTTTCAGGCCCTTGATGCGGCCGT
>JADFDN010000100.1 GCA_018262815.1 Thiobacillus sp. | reverse complement strand
ACGGCGACCGTCTTGATGCCCATTTCGCGGCAGGCGCGCTGGATGCGCAGCGCAATTTCTCCGCGGTTGGCAATGAGGATTTTTTCGAACATGCGTTTGAGGGATTAGGAATTAGGATTTAGGGGCTAGGGGAGGTGCGCGTTGCGCACGATATGCTCCCCAGTTCCTAGCTCCCGGCCCCTAGCCCCTGTCTCCAATCAACCAATCACAAACAGCGGTTCGCCGTATTCCACCGGCTGGCCGTTCTCGACCAGGATGGCCTTGATGATGCCGCCCTGGTCCGCTTCGATTTCGTTCAGGAGCTTCATCGCCTCGATGATGCACAGGGTGTCGCCGGCATTCACGGTCTGACCGACTTCGGCGAAGTTCTTGGCACCGGGTGCCGGCGCGCGGTAGAAGGTGCCGACCATGGGCGAGCGCACCACGTGACCTTCGGGCACGGCGTCCTCGGCGGGGGCTGCTGCCGCTGCGGGCGCAGCAGCCGGAGCGCCGGCCTGGATGTACTGCGGTTGCGGCGCCATCATCATCGGCGCGCCAGCGATGCTCTTGGCGATGCGGACCTTTTCCTCACCCTCGGTGATTTCCAGTTCGGCGATGCCGGAGGCTTCGACCAGGTCAATGAGCTTTTTCAGTTTTCTGAGATCCATGGGGGGTCCTGTCTTGAAGGTGGCGCAGCGCGTATTCCAGCGCCAGTTCGTAGCCCTGGGGGCCGAGGCCGGAGATCACGCCGACGGCGAGATCGGAGAAGTACGAATGGTGGCGGAAGGCTTCGCGTGCGTAGATGTTGGAAAGATGCACTTCGACAAAGGGGATGGCGGTGCCCGCCAGCGCGTCGCGCAGGGCGACGCTGGTGTGGGTGTAGCCCGCCGGGTTGATGACGATGAAGTCGACGTGGTCGTGCGCCGCCTGATGGATGCGGTCGATCAGCGCGCCTTCGTGGTTGTGCTGGAAGGTCTCGATCACGGCGCCGACGGCGTTGCCGCGCGCCGTCAGCGTGCGGTTGATGTCGTCGAGCGTGGCGAGCCCGTAGTGCTTGGGTTCGCGGCTGCCCAGCAGATTGAGGTTGGGGCCGTGCAGAACCAGCACGTGCGGACGCAGACTGGAGACCGATTTGGCCGCGCTGCGGCCGGTTCGTTTAGTCGTCATGGCGGCGAAGTTTGCCGTAAATGAAAGTAAATTGTCCAGATATTGACGCTAAATCGCTTCTATGCGCCGATTTTGCGCAAGACGGAATCGAGCGTGCCGCGCGATAACCGCCCGAGATGCGCCAGGGCGATGTTGCCGTTGCGATCGAGCACGATCGTGTAGGGAAGTGCGCCTGCCGGGTTGCCCAGCGCGCGTGCCAGGCCATGGGCGGCGCCTTCGCCGATCAGGATCGGATAGTTGACCGGCAGCGTTTGCAGGAAGCGCCCGACATTGGCCGGGTTGTCGATCGCGAGGCCGACGAATTCCACGCCGCGGCCGTGGTATTGCGCGCGCAGGGCGGCGAAATCCGGCATTTCCTCACGGCAGGGCGCACACCAGCTGGCCCAGAAATTCAGCACCACCACCTGGCCGCGCCATTGCGCCAGCGGCTGCGGCTTGCCCGAGAGATCTGGGAAACTGGATTGCCACAGGGCGGAGAGCGGCGCCTGGGCCGCTTGGCGGGAGTGCGCCAGCCAGGCGCCGGCCGTGAGGGCGGCCAGCGCCAGCGGGACGAAAAGCCATTTCTTCGGCATGGCAGCGCGGGCGGTCACGGCGACCGTCCGGGTGTCCGCCTTAGAGCTCACCGTAGGAATGGAGTCCCGACAGGAACATGTTCACGCCGATGAAGGCGAAGGTGGTGACGAACAGGCCGACCACCGCCCACCACGCCAGCATCGGGCCGCGCAGGCCCTTGACCAGGCGGATGTGCAGCCAGGCGGCGTAGTTCAGCCACACGATCAGCGCCCAGGTCTCCTTCGGGTCCCACGACCAGTAGCCGCCCCAGGCTTCGGCCGCCCACATGGCGCCGAGGATGGTGGCGATGGTGAAGAAGGCGAAGCCGACGGCGATGGTCTTGTACATGACGTCGTCGATCACTTCCGCTTTTGGCAGGCGGCTGGCGAGGATGCCGCGCGATGCCAGCAGGTAGGCGACGCCGAGCATGGCGGCGATCGAGAAGGCGCCGTAGCCGATGAAATTGGCCGGCACGTGCAGCTTCATCCACCAGGACTTCAGCGCCGGTACCAGCGGCTGGATCTCGTGGGCGCCGCGGTCGAAGGTGTACCAGAGGATGAAGCCGACCGCAGCCGAGATCACCAGCAGTACGAAGGCACCCATCTGCCGTGCCTGGTAACGGGCCTCGTAATAGAGATACATCATCGCGGTGATCAGGCAGAACAGTACGAACACTTCGTACAGATTGGACACCGGGATGTGGCCGACGTCGGCGCCGATCAGGTAGGACTCGTACCAGCGCACCATCAGGCCGATGAAACCCATGGCCACGGCAGACCAGGTCAGCGTGCTGCCGCTTTTCAGCATGAAGCCGGAACGTGCCAGCAGGCCGGCCCAGTAAGCCAGCGTGGCGAGTCCGAACAGCGCGCACATCCACATGATCCCAGCCTGGCTGGAAATCAGGTATTTGAGGAAGAAGGCTTCTTCCATACGCGCCAGGTTGCCCTGGTACTGGCTGAAGGCGAACAGGCTGATCGCGCCGACCACCAGGAACAGCGGACGGAACGGTTTCCAGAACCAGCCGAATACCGCCAGCGACGGGATCACCGCCAGCAGGATGGCTTTTTCATAGATGTCCATGTAGTCACCGTAGCGTGACAGGGCGAACAGGGCGCCCGTCGCGACGATGGCAGCGAACAGCCAGTCGAACCACGACAGGCGTTTCAGAAGGGGGGCGGGTTGATTGAGGGCGAGTTCCATGTTGAGAGCCTCCGGTTTAGTGTGCTGGCGAGGATGCTTGCCGAGAAAGCGTATCCAGCGCCTGTGCATGCTGGGCGAATTCCTTCTCGAAATCGATGGTATGTTTGGCAGACGACATGGCCAGCAGCGCATGGCCCGGCCTGATGCGCAGCCAGACCCGGCGTTCGCGCACGTAAAGCATGAAGAATACGCCGAGCGTCAGCAAAAGCGAGCCGAAGTAGACCACGTTCTTGCCGGGTGAGCGGGTGAGCTGCAGGCCGCTCGCCTTGACCTCGTCGTATTGCATCAGTTGCAGATAGATCGGCGCGCCATAGACGAACAGGTCGCTCATGCTGTTGAGGGTGTCGCGCACCAGCCAGCCGGTGACGTCGTCGGACGCGGGGGCGGGCAGGCCGGCCTGGCGGTTGGCAATCTGCAGCGCCTCGAATGAAGCGAGTTCGAGGATGCGCAGATAGGTGCCTGCCGCCTTGTCGCGTTCGGGCTCGGGCACTTTTTCCTCGATGAAACGGCCCAGCGACTGGAAGCCGCCTTCGGCAAACAGCGCGAGCACCTGGGTGGCGCTGAATTTCAGCTTGTCCTCGATCTCGGTATTCCAGGCCTCCTGAGGCAGCGCCTGGCGGGCGAAGCGGGCGGCAATTTCGGGACGCAGTTCGGGATTCAGCAAGGCACCGCGCAGGCGCATGAAGCTGTCGATATTGCCTTCCGCGTCGAGCGGCATGCGCAGATAGCGGAAGGATTCGTTCGGCGATTCGCGTACGCCCGACATCAGATACCAGCGGCCGTCGAGCTCCAGCGGCAGCATGTAGTTGGAAAATTCGCGCGCCTGGCCGCGCGCGTCGCGCAGCTTGTATTGGAAGCTCGGGCCGACGTTGCGCAGGTGGCGGTTGTCGCTGACCGGGCTGCCGCCGAGCACGCTCATGGTGTCGCCGGACGCCTCGATTTCGCCGCCCATGTTTTCGATGTTGAACGGGCGGAAGTCGATGAATTCGAGCGTATAGTCGCCCGCCGTGCTGGTCAGCGTGGCTTCCTGATGCACCGTGCCTTCGATGGGGAAGGTGGCGGCGGTCGGCGCGAACAGATTCCAGCCGCGCAGGGTCAGACGGGTGCCGCCGTCGGCGAAGCTGGCCTGATAGATCGCGATGCCGTCGTGGATCAGCGGGTGATTGACGGCGATGGTGGCTTCGCGGATTTTGTTGCCGGCACGGTCGAAAATCTCGAGATCGCTTTCGAAGCTCTTCGGCTGACCGGTGCTGTAGTGCTCGATGCGGAACTGCTTCAGTGCCACGGTGAAGGGCAGATCCTGCACCAGATAGCCGTCTGCCACATTCAGGAAGGCCACGTCCGCACTGGAGCCTTCGGGAATCTGAACGCTGCCGCGAAACGACGGATTGGACGGCGACAGGCGCGAAATCGCCGGCACCTGGCTTTGCGGAATGTCGCGCGTTTCGATCTTCTTGAATCCCAGCAGTTGCTGTGCCTTGAACACCAGATTGCCGTCCATCAGGCCGCCGATGCATATCAGCACGATCGCCGAATGCGCCAGAAAATAGCCGAGGCGGTTCCAGCTGCCGGCCTTGGCCGCGAGCAGCACGCCGTCCTCGCGCGCCAGGTGCTTCACCTTGTAGCCCTGGCCCTCCAGATAGTGCTGGGCGCTGGCAGCGAGCGTCTCGGGCGACTGCGCGATGGGAGCTTCATGCTTGTGCTTGAAGGCATTCAGCGACTGCTCGCTGACGTGCTCGCGGAAGCTTTTCATCTCGCGCGCAAAGTTCGGCGCATTGCGCCAGATGCACACGCTGGTGGAAGCGACGAGAAAGGTCAGGATGACCAGAAACCAGGCGGCATGGTAGACGTCGTACAAGCCCAGTTTTTCGAATACCTGAAACCAGAACGGTCCGAACTGGATGATGTAGTTGGCGTAGGGTTCGGCCTGTTTCAGCACGGTGCCGACAATCGACGCGACTGCGAGGATGGACAGCAGGCTGATGGCAAAGCGCATCGAGCTCAGCAGTTCAAACACGGACTTGCCGAAGGAGGGGGGGGCAGTATTCATTTTGGCGGCAATAAAAAAGGGTGACTTGCGTCACCCTTTCATCGACTCAAGCAAGTCGGATAAGTTTACCCGCAAGGGGCAGGCCGTGGTTGTAAAGCCGCTGAAGCGTCAACAACCACGCTCTAACGCAAGCCCTGAATATAAGAAGACACGGCCTTCATGTCGGCGTCGGTCATCTTGGCCGCGATGCTGCGCATCATCTTGGCGCCATCGTTGGCACGTGTGCCGAGACGGAAGGCATTCAGCTGCGAGTAGATGTAGTCGCCATGCTGGCCGGCCAGGCGCGGGAACTGGACAGGAATACCCTTGCCCTGGGGGCCGTGGCACGAGGCACAGGCCGGAACGCCGGCACCCTGCACGCCGCCACGGTAGATTTTCTGGCCCAAGAGCGCCAGTTCCATATCCTTGGAGGTGCCGGGCTTGGGCTGCTGGGCGCTGAAATAGGCAGCCAGGTTCTGCATGTCCTGCGGGCTCAGATCCTTGACGATACCTGCCATGACCGGATTCTTGCGCGCGCCCGATTTGAACTCGGTGAGCTGTTTGTTGATGTACTCGGCATTGAGGCCGGCAATCTTGGGGTTGGCCGCAGTGGCGCTATTGCCGTCGGCAGCGTGACACGCCACGCACACTTTGGCGACGATGCTTTCCGCCGCCTTGGGGTCGCCCTTGACCGCAGTGGGGTTGGCGAAGGCGGATGTGGTGGCCAGGGCGGCGACCAGAGAGACGACGAGTTTCATCAAAAGCTCCTGAAGCTTGCAAAACTTGGGAAAACGGGTAGTTTAGCGGTAACTAATATGACTGCCAAGCCCGTGCTCAATCGCGCCCAATTCCATACCTCGGTCGCCCAGTTGCGCGATTTGCCTTACAGCCGTGCCGAGATCGCATTTGCAGGGCGGTCCAATGCCGGAAAATCGAGTGCAATCAATCTCTTGACGCGCAAGAATCGCCTCGCCTTCACTTCCAAAACTCCCGGGCGCACCCAGCTTATCAATTTTTTCGAGCTCGATGCCGATGCCTATCTGGTCGACCTGCCGGGGTACGGCTACGCAAAAGTTCCGCCGGCGGTGAAAGCGAAATGGGAGAGCCTGCTGTCGCGCTATCTGCAGGAGCGCGAGGCGCTGGTCGGGATGGTGCTGATCATGGATGCGCGCCATCCCCTCACTCCGCTGGATCGGCAGATGCTCGACTGGTTCGCGCCCACCGGCAAGCCGGTGCACATCCTGCTGTCCAAGGCCGACAAGCTGTCGAATAGCGAAAAGGCGCTGACCTTGCGCAAGGTTCAACAGGAACTGGGCGAACTCGACAATGTCAGCGTACAGCTGTTTTCCAGCCTGTCGCGCCAGGGGGCCGAGGAGGCCGCCGCCCTGATCGAAGGCTGGTTTGCCCAGGCCTTACTGGCGGACTCCCAGGCTAACGAAGAAGTGGGCGGATCCGTGCCGCAATAAAAAAGCCCCGACCAAGGGAGGGATCGGGGCCAAAAAATGCCTTAAGGGGATTAAGGCATCCCGCTCAGGGAGGAGAAGCGGGAGACGATACGAGATCGTCTACACACACAGAGTAGCCCCGCTTTTATTAAGTTCCATATCACCGTACATATTCTTTGGAGAGGTTTGTGAATTTGCCATTTTCCGCGTTCCCTGCCGCCCGCATGCGACGCATGCGCCACGACGATTTTTCCCGTCGCTTGATGCGTGAGCACACACTTACTCCTGACGACCTGATTTATCCGGTATTTGTCCTGGAGGGGCGCAACCGGCGCGAAGCGGTGGCGTCGATGCCTGGGGTCGAGCGGTTGTCGATCGATCTCTTGTTGCCGGTAGCCGAGGAGTGCGTACAGCTGGGCATTCCCGCGCTGGCGCTGTTTCCGGTGATCGATGCGGGGCTGAAGACGCTCGGTGCCCAAGAGGCGCTCAATCCCGATGGCCTGGTGCCGCGAACCGTGGCTGCCCTGAAAGACCGCTTCCCCGAACTGGGAATCATGACCGACATCGCGCTCGACCCCTATACCAGCCACGGTCAGGACGGACTGGTCGACGACAGCGGTTACGTGCTGAACGACGAAACGGTGGCCGTGCTGGCGCAACAGGCGGTGGTGCACGCCCAGGCCGGAGCTGACGTGGTTGCGCCGTCGGACATGATGGACGGCCGCGTCTCCGCACTGCGTGCCGCACTGGAAGGCGCCGGTCATATTCACACCCGGATTTTGGCCTATGCTGCCAAGTACGCTTCCAGCTTTTATGGCCCCTTCCGCGATGCAGTCGGCTCCGCTGCCAATCTGGGCAAGGGCAACAAGTTCACCTACCAGATGGATCCGGCCAACAGTGACGAAGCGCTTTGGGAGGTCGGTCTGGACCTGCAGGAAGGCGCCGACATGGTCATGATCAAGCCGGGCATGCCGTATCTCGATGTCATTCGCCGCATCAAGGATGCCTACGGCGCGCCGACCTATGCCTACCAGGTCAGCGGCGAATACGCCATGCTGAAAGCTGCGGCGCAGTATGGCTGGCTGGATGAACGCGCCTGCGTGCTGGAAGCCTTGCTCGGTTTCAAACGGGCCGGGGCGGACGGCATCCTTACCTACTTTGCGCGCGATGCTGCGCGGTATCTGAAGGCGTAATGCAGACCATGCGTCAAGTTATGCGGGTGATCGCCGAAATTGATATATGCAGCAAGCGAACGAACAGCCGGTACTGAGCGCGTACAATTCTTTCGACACCGAGCATGCCTGCCGATATTTCTAAACTTTTTTCCGGTTTCAAGACGCGTCGTCGCCAGCCGGATGAGTGGGACAAGACCATTGTCGCCATCTCGCCCTACCGGCTCAAGGATCTCGCCCTGCCGGAGCAGCAGGCTGCCCCCAACCCTGAGAACGAAACGGTCGAGCAGGAGGTCTTCAAGATCCGGCTGGCCCATTCGAACGAGCGGGTGAGTTCC